>NZ_KB897827.1:0-173131 GCF_000377185.1 Rhizobium sp. 42MFCr.1 | reverse complement strand
CAAATGGCAAAGAGTAAGTTTGAGCGCAACAAGCCGCACGTTAACATCGGCACGATCGGCCACGTTGACCACGGCAAGACGTCTCTGACGGCAGCGATCACGAAGTACTTCGGCGAGTTCAAGGCGTACGACCAGATCGACGCGGCTCCGGAAGAAAAGGCTCGCGGCATCACCATTTCGACGGCACACGTCGAATACGAGACCCCGAACCGCCACTATGCCCACGTTGACTGCCCCGGCCACGCCGACTACGTCAAGAACATGATCACCGGTGCTGCGCAGATGGACGGCGCGATCCTGGTTTGCTCGGCTGCCGACGGCCCGATGCCGCAGACCCGCGAGCACATCCTGCTTGCTCGCCAGGTTGGCGTTCCGGCGATCGTCGTGTTCCTCAACAAGGTCGACCAGGTTGACGACGCCGAGCTTCTCGAACTCGTCGAGCTCGAAGTTCGCGAACTTCTGTCGTCCTACGACTTCCCGGGCGACGACATTCCGGTCATCAAGGGCTCGGCTCTTGCCGCTCTCGAAGACTCCGACAAGAAGATCGGCGAAGACGCGATCCGCGAGCTGATGGCAGCTGTTGACGCCTACATCCCAACGCCTGAGCGTCCGATCGACCAGCCGTTCCTGATGCCGATCGAAGACGTGTTCTCGATCTCCGGCCGTGGTACGGTTGTGACCGGCCGCGTCGAGCGCGGTATCGTCAAGGTTGGCGAAGAAGTCGAAATCGTCGGCATCCGCCCGACCTCGAAGACGACGGTTACCGGCGTTGAAATGTTCCGTAAGCTGCTCGACCAGGGCCAGGCTGGCGACAACATCGGTGCTCTGGTTCGCGGTGTGAACCGTGACGGCGTCGAGCGTGGTCAGATCCTGTGCAAGCCGGGCTCTGTCAAGCCGCACAAGAAGTTCAAGGCTGAAGCCTACATCCTGACGAAGGAAGAAGGCGGCCGTCATACGCCGTTCTTCACCAACTACCGTCCGCAGTTCTACTTCCGCACGACGGACGTCACCGGCATCGTCACCCTGCCGGAAGGCACGGAAATGGTTATGCCTGGCGACAACGTCACTGTAGACGTCGAGCTGATCGTTCCGATCGCGATGGAAGAAAAGCTGCGCTTCGCTATCCGCGAAGGCGGCCGTACCGTCGGCGCCGGCATCGTCGCCTCGATCGTCGAGTAATCGAAAGACCGGCCGTTTCGCCTGAAGCGGCCGATTCGATGACATTATTATGATGCAAGCGGCGCTAGCCGCTTGCTTATTACAGAGAAATGTTGCAAATGGCGCGCGAGCGCGATTTGCGCCCTGCTTCGTTCATTGGAGCGGGTGACTACAACAAGCAATAAGGTGGTCGTAAGGCCTGAAGACTGGATAGGGATGCCGCATTCCGGTGCCCCTCTCGATCTTTGAAACCGGTGGTCCGCCTTAGGAAAAAAGAACAACCCGTGTCTGCCTAACAGGCACGTGGGAAACAAACACAAGGATAACGTCGAATGAACGGCCAAAATATCCGCATTCGCCTGAAGGCGTTCGATCACCGCATTCTCGACGCTTCGACGCGCGAGATCGTGTCGACGGCGAAGCGCACCGGCGCAAGCGTCCGGGGCCCCGTTCCGCTTCCGACTCGCATCGAGAAGTTTACGGTCAACCGGTCCCCACACATCGACAAGAAGAGCCGCGAGCAGTTCGAGATGCGCACGCATAAGCGCCTCCTCGACATCGTAGATCCGACCCCGCAGACGGTAGACGCGCTGATGAAGCTCGATCTCGCCGCCGGTGTCGATGTTGAGATCAAGCTCTGAGCCTTGCTCGAGCGGATTTGGAAGGATTGAACCGATGCGTTCAGGTGTGATTGCACAGAAGGTGGGTATGACCCGCGTCTACAACGACGCTGGTGAACATGTCCCGGTAACAGTACTGCGTCTGGATGGCTGCCAGGTTGTGGCCCAGCGCACTGTTGACAAGAACGGCTATGCCGCAGTCCAGCTCGGTGCTGGCACGGCGAAGGTCAAGAATACGTCGAAGGCGATGCGCGGTAACTTTGCTGTTGCCAACGTCGAGCCGAAGGCCAAGCTTACGGAATTCCGCGTCACGGAAGACAATCTCCTCGAGGTTGGCACCGAGCTCAAGGCTGGTCACTTCGCAGCTGGTCAGCTCGTCGATGTGACGGGCACGACGATCGGTAAGGGCTTTGCCGGCGTCATGAAGCGCCACAATTTTAGTGGTGGCCGTGCTACGCATGGTAACTCGGTTTCGCACCGCTCGCACGGTTCGACCGGTCAGCGCCAGGATCCCGGTAAGGTATTCAAGAACAAGAAGATGGCTGGTCACATGGGCCAGACGCGCGTAACGACTCAGAACCTGGAAGTGGTTTCGACCGACGAAGATCGTGGTCTGATCCTGATCAAGGGTGCAGTACCCGGTTCCAAGGGTGCCTGGATCATCGTGCGCGATGCCGTCAAATCGGCAGCGAAGTAAGGGAGCCGGACCAATGGAATTCAACGTCAAGACCCTCGAGGGAAAAGACGCAGGGAAGGTTTCTCTTTCTGACGCGATTTTCGGTCTCGAGCCCCGCGAAGACATTCTCGCCCGCGTCATCCGCTGGCAGCTTGCCAAGAAGCAGCAGGGCACGCACCAGGCAAAGGGCCGCGCGGACGTCTCGCGCACCGGCGCCAAGATGTACAAGCAGAAGGGTACGGGCCGCGCTCGTCACCATTCGGCTCGCGCTCCGCAGTTTCGCGGCGGTGGTAAGGCCCACGGCCCGGTCGCTCGCAGCCACGAACACGACCTTCCGAAGAAGGTTCGCGCCCTCGGTCTGCGTCACGCCCTCTCGGCCAAGCTGAAGTCCGACGATGTCATCATCATCGACAGCCTGGTTGCTGCAGAAGCAAAGACCAAGGCGCTGGCATCGGCTTTCGAGACGCTCGGCCTGACCAACGCGCTCTTCATCGGCGGCGCTGAACTTGATGGCAACTTCAAGCTCGCAGCTCAGAACATCCCGAACATCGATGTTCTGCCGATCCAGGGCATCAACGTTTACGACATCGTGCGCCGCGGCAAGCTCGTGCTTTCCAAGGCTGCCGTCGAAGCTCTAGAGGAGCGTTTCAAGTGACCGACCTTCGCCACTATGATGTGATCGTCTCGCCGGCGATCACCGAAAAGTCCACGCTGGTATCGGAAAACAACCAGGTTGTTTTCAACGTCGCCAAGAAGGCGTCGAAGCCTGAAATCAAGGCTGCAGTCGAGGCGCTGTTCGGCGTCAAGGTCACGGCCGTCAACACTCTGCTCCGCAAGGGCAAGACCAAGCGTTTCAAAGGTTTTGTCGGCAAGCAGCAGGACGTGAAGAAGGCAGTTGTGACGCTGGCTGAAGGCCAGACGATCGACGTCTCCACCGGTCTCTGAGGAATAATAAAATGGCATTGAAAACATTCAATCCTACGACCCCGAGCCAGCGTCAGCTGGTCATCGTCGACCGCTCCTCGCTCTACAAGGGCAAGCCGGTCAAGGCGCTGACGGAAGGTCTGACCAAGAGCGGCGGTCGTAACAACCTCGGCCGCATCACCGCCCGCTTCATCGGCGGCGGTCACAAGCGCACCTACCGTCTGGTCGACTTCAAGCGTCGCAAGTTCGACGTTGAAGGCACCGTCGATCGTATCGAATACGATCCGAATCGCACGGCTTTCATTGCGCTGGTGACCTATGCTGACGGCGAAAAGGCCTACATCCTCGCTCCGCAGCGCCTCGCTGCCGGCGACAAGGTCATCGCTTCCGAGAAGGCTGTCGACGTAAAGCCCGGCAACACGATGCCGCTGCAGTTCATCCCGGTCGGCTCCATCATCCACAACGTGGAAATGAAGCCGGGCAAGGGTGGTCAGATCGCTCGCTCCGCCGGTTCCTACGCACAGCTCGTCGGTCGCGACCAGGGCATGGCGATCCTTCGCCTGAACTCTGGCGAACAGCGCCTCGTGCACGGCACCTGCCTTGCTTCGATCGGTGCGGTTTCGAATCCGGATCACGCCAACATCAACGACGGCAAGGCCGGACGTACTGTTTGGCGCGGCAAGCGTCCGCATAACCGCGGTGTCGTCATGAACCCTGTCGACCACCCGCACGGCGGTGGTGAAGGCCGCACCTCTGGTGGTCGTCACCCGGTTACTCCGTGGGGCAAGCCGACCAAGGGCAAGCGCACCCGGTCGAACAAGTCGACCGACAAGATGATCATGCGCTCGCGTCATCAGCGTAAGAAGTAAGAGAGGAAGTCTCCAATGGCTCGTTCAGTATGGAAAGGTCCGTTCGTTGACGGCTATCTTCTCAAGAAGGCTGAGAAGGTTCGTGAAGGCGGACGTGCAGAAGTAATCAAGATCTGGAGCCGTCGCTCCACGATCCTGCCGCAGTTCGTCGGTCTCACCTTCGGCGTCTACAACGGCAGCAAGCATGTTCCGGTCAGCGTCAATGAAGACATGGTCGGTCACAAATTCGGTGAATTCTCTCCGACCCGGACCTACTACGGTCACGGTGCGGACAAGAAGGCAAAGAGGAAGTAACAATGGGCAAGGCAAAAGCCGAACGCCGGCTGAAGGACAACGAGGCGCAAGCAGTCGCCCGCACGCTCCGCGTCAGCCCACAGAAGCTCAACCTCGTTGCTGCGGTTATCCGCGGCAAGAAGGTCGATCGTGCACTCGCTGAGCTGGAATTCTCCCGCAAGCGTATCGCAGGCGCCGTCAAGAAGACGCTCGAGTCTGCGATCGCCAACGCCGAGAACAACCACGACCTCGACGTCGACTCCCTGGTCGTCGCCGAAGCCTATGTCGGCAAGTCGATCGTCATGAAGCGTTTCCACGCTCGTGGCCGCGGCCGCGCTTCTCGCATCGAGAGGCCGTTTGCGCACCTGACGATCGTTGTCCGCGAAGTGCAGGCACAAGAGGAGGCCGCATAATGGGTCAGAAAATTAATCCAATCGGTTTCCGTCTTGGCATCAACCGTACCTGGGATAGCCGCTGGTTTGCGGACAATGCCGAGTACGGTCAGCTGCTGCACGAAGACCTGAAGATGCGCAAGTTCGTGATGAGCGAACTGAAGCAGGCTGGTATCGCCAAGGTGGTCATCGAGCGTCCGCACAAGAAGTGCCGTGTCACGATCCACTCGGCTCGTCCGGGCCTGATCATCGGCAAGAAGGGCGCAGACATCGACAAGCTCCGCAAGAAGCTGTCGGACATGACGAATTCCGAAACGCACCTCAACATCGTTGAAGTTCGCAAGCCGGAAGTCGACGCTACGCTCGTCGCACAGTCGATCGCTCAGCAGCTCGAGCGTCGTGTTGCTTTCCGTCGCGCCATGAAGCGTGCCGTTCAGTCTGCAATGCGTCTTGGCGCCGAAGGCATCAAGATCACCTGCGCAGGCCGCCTCGGCGGTGCTGAAATCGCTCGTACGGAATGGTACCGCGAAGGTCGCGTTCCGCTGCACACGCTGCGCGCTGACATCGACTACGGCACAGCTGAAGCGGAAACCGCTTTTGGCATCTGCGGCATCAAGGTTTGGATCTTCAAGGGCGAAATCCTTGAGCACGATCCGATGGCCTCCGAGCGCCGCGCACTCGAGGGTGACGCTCAGGGTCCGGCAAGCCGTGATCGCGATCGTCGCCGCGACAACGCTTAATAGCGTTGGTGGATAAGTTCGGAGAATAAGAAAATGTTGCAGCCAAAGCGTACCAAGTACCGCAAGCAATTCAAGGGCCGCATCAAGGGCGTCGCCAAGGGTGGTTCTGACCTGGCCTTCGGCGAATTCGGCCTTAAGGCTCAAGAGCCGAACCGCGTGAATGCACGCGAGATCGAAGCGGCCCGCCGCGCGATCACGCGTTACATGAAGCGCGCCGGCCGTGTATGGATCCGCGTGTTCCCGGATGTTCCGGTAACCGCAAAGCCGACCGAAGTCCGTATGGGTAAGGGCAAGGGCTCTGTCGAATACTGGGCATGCAAGGTCAAGCCAGGCCGTATGATGTTCGAAATCGACGGCGTCAGCGAAGAAATCGCTCGTGAAGCGCTTCGCCTCGGCTCTGCCAAGCTCTCGGTCAAGACGCGCTTCGTTCAGCGTATTGCAGAGTAAGGAGCAAGGCACATGAAAGCCGAAGAAGTACGCGGCCTCACGGCCGATCAGCTCAAGGACAAGCTCGCCGACCTGAAGAAGGAGCAGTTCAACCTGCGCTTCCAGAAGGCAACCGGTCAGCTGGAAAAGTCCTCGCGCATCAACGAAGTCCGTAAGGACATCGCCCGCGTGAAAACCATTGCCCGCCAGAAGGCGGCAGAAGCAAAGGCGTAAAGGAAAACATCATGCCGAAGCGCATTCTGCAGGGCGTTGTCGTTGGCGACAAGAACGAGAAGACTGTCGTAGTTCGCGTTGAGCGTCGTTTCGCTCACCCGCTGCTCCAGAAGACCGTTCGTCGTTCCAAGAAGTACAAGGCCCACGACGAAAACAACCAGTACAAGATCGGCGATACCGTATCCATCGAGGAATGCGCGCCGATTTCCAAGGACAAGCGCTGGACGGTCGTTTCCGCCCAGGCCAAGTAAGATTTTTGCGCGAGGCCTTGCGTCTCGCGGAAATATCTGTATGAAGCAGCGTCAGAACGCTCGTTCGTCGAGCGTTCTTTTGCTTTGAGCGCACGGAAGGTCCCGACGGGAAACCACCCTGGCACGATCGATCCCGCGCTATTCAAGCTATTGCCGTGTTTTCGCCTGTCCTTGTGGCAAGCGGCCGGCTGACAATTTTCATAAGCCGGGGTAGGGGGCGAAAGCCCAACCATTCCGGTAAACCAAAAAGGCGACCTGATATGATTCAGATGCAAACAAACCTCGACGTGGCGGATAATTCCGGCGCACGTCGTGTCATGTGCATCAAGGTGCTGGGCGGCTCGAAGCGCAAGTATGCCGGGATCGGCGACATTATTGTCGTTTCGATCAAGGAAGCGATCCCGCGCGGCCGCGTGAAGAAGGGTGACGTGATGAAGGCGGTGGTTGTTCGTACCGCCAAGGAAATCCGTCGCGTTGATGGCAGCATCATCCGCTTCGACACGAATGCAGCAGTCCTCATCGACAACAAGAAAGAGCCGATCGGCACCCGTATCTTCGGACCGGTTCCGCGCGAACTTCGCGCTAAGAACCACATGAAGATCATCTCGCTGGCTCCCGAAGTACTGTAAGGAGCGCGAAGGATGCAAAAGATTCGTAAGGGCGACAAGGTCGTCATGCTCGCAGGCAAGGACAAGGGCCGTACCGGCGAAGTCCTTCAGGTTCTGCCCAAGGAAGATCGCGCCGTTGTTCGTGGCGTCAACGTCGTAAAGCGCCACCAGCGCCAGACGCAGAGCCAGGAAGCCGGCATCATCAGCAAGGAAGCTTCGGTTCACCTGTCCAACGTCGCAATCGTCGACAAGGATGGCAAGCCGACCCGCGTTGGCTTCAAGGTTGTTGACGGCAAGAAGGTCCGTGTGGCCAAGCGTTCCGGTGAGGTGATCTGATGGCTGACGCAAAGTACGAGCCACGGCTCAAGAAGGAATATGTCGAGCGCATTCGTGCGGCGATGCAGGAGAAGTTCTCCTACGCCAACGAGATGATGATTCCGAAGCTCGACAAGATCGTAATCAACATGGGTGTTGGTGAAGCAACGGCTGATTCGAAGAAGCCGACTGTTGCTGCAGCCGACCTGGCCGCTATTGCCGGCCAGAAGCCGGTCATCACCCGTGCACGCAACTCCATCGCTGGCTTCAAGGTCCGCGAGCAGATGCCGATCGGCGCAAAGGTCACCCTGCGCGGCGCTCGCATGTACGAGTTCCTGGACCGTCTCGTGAACATCGCGCTTCCGCGCGTTCGCGACTTCCGCGGCCTGAACCCGAAAAGCTTTGACGGCCGTGGCAACTTCGCCATGGGCATCAAGGAGCACATTGTGTTCCCTGAGATCAACTACGACAAGGTTGATCAGATGTGGGGCATGGACATCATCGTTTGCACGACGGCAACGAAGGACGACGAAGCGCGGGCTCTCCTGACAGAGTTCAACTTCCCGTTCCGTCAGTAACCGTAACGACGAGCGTAGAAAAGGAACCGCACATGGCGAAGACAAGCGCAGTTGAAAAGAACAAGCGCCGCCGTACTACGGTCGCTAACCAGGCTGCCAAGCGCGCAGCTCTGAAGGCGATCATCATGAACCAGGCTCTTCCGATCGAAGAGCGGTTCAAGGCCTCGATCAAGCTGGCATCCCTGCCGCGCGATGGATCCAAGACCCGCATTCGCAACCGTTGCGAAGTATCGGGCCGTCCGCGCGCATACTACCGCAAACTGCGCATGTCGCGTATTGCGCTGCGTGAACTCGGCAATCTCGGCAAGGTGCCGGGCATCGTCAAGTCGAGCTGGTAAGGAGCAGGTTAGATGACAATGACTGATCCGTTGGGCGATATGCTCACTCGCATCCGTAACGGCGCTTCTCGCCGCAAGTCGTCGGTCTCGACGCCTGCTTCGAAGCTCCGTGCACGTGTTCTCGATGTTCTGCAGTCTGAAGGCTACATCCGTGGCTACTCCGTTGTCGATTTCGGCAATGGCAAGTCTGAGCTCAACATCGAACTCAAGTACTATGAAGGCGCATCGGTGATCCGTGAGATCGGCCGTGTGTCCAAGCCGGGCCGCCGGGTTTATGTCTCGGTCAAGTCCATTCCGCAGGTCGCGAACGGCCTCGGCATCACTATCCTTTCGACCCCGAAGGGCGTGATGGCCGATCACCAGGCTCGCGAACAGAACGTTGGTGGCGAGGTTCTTTGCTCGGTCTTCTAAGGCTGAGCAGGGATCTCCATAGCGGACAGACAGGATATAAAAATGTCTCGTATCGGTAAAAAGCCCGTTCAGGTGCCTGCTGGGATCACGGCTACGGTCGATGGCCAGAAGGTTACCGCTAAGGGCCCGAAGGGCGAGCTGTTCTTCGTCGCAAACGACGAAGTCGGCGTGAAGCTCGAAAATAATGCGGTCGTCGTGACGCCGCTCAGCCAGACGAAGAATGCTCGTGCAAAGTGGGGCATGTCCCGCACGATGATCGAGAACATCTTCAAGGGCGTTAAGGACGGCTTTGAGCGCAAGCTCGAAATCAACGGCGTCGGTTACCGCGCGTCGCTTCAGGGCAAGAACCTGCAGCTGGCACTCGGCTTCAGCCATGACGTTGTGTATGAGCCGCCGCAGGGCATCACGATCACTGTGCCGAAGCCGACGGAAATCGTCGTCACCGGCATCAACAAGCAGCAGGTCGGCCAGGTTGCCGCTGAAATCCGCGAATACCGCGGTCCTGAGCCTTACAAGGGCAAGGGCGTCAAGTATGCCGAAGAGCGGATCGTCCGCAAAGAAGGCAAGAAGAAGTAAGGATCACGCGAAATGGCTAGCAGGAAAGAAGCACTTGCACGTCGTGCCAACCGCGTGCGTCGTCACCTCAAGTCGGTGGCCAACGGCCGTCCGCGCCTGTCGGTTCATCGCTCGTCGAAGAACATCTATGCTCAAGTCATTGACGATGTCGCTGGTAAGACGCTTGCGTCTGCCTCGACCCTCGACAAGGACCTGCGCGGTTCTCTGAAGACCGGTGCTGACACGGCAGCAGCTGCCCTCGTAGGCAAGCTCGTTGCTGAGCGCGCCTCGAAGGCAGGCGTCAAGGACGTCGTATTCGACCGTGGCGCCTTCATCTACCACGGCCGCATCAAGGCCCTGGCAGAAGCAGCCCGCGAAGGCGGTCTGTCCTTCTAATAAAGTTTCCGGCCGGCAGCCTTAGGGTACCGGCCGGATATCACCGGACCGCAGGCGTCCCGAAAAGGGGAGGCCGATGCGGTCCTCGTTTTGTTTGCCGATTGCACCCGGAAAAGAAAAAGGAAGAGGACAATGGCACAGGAAAGAAGGCCGCAGCGGGAAGACCGCCAGGCCCGTGAAGAGCGCGATAGCGAATTCGTCGACAAGCTGGTCGCGATTAACCGCGTTGCCAAGGTTGTTAAGGGTGGCCGCCGTTTCGGTTTCGCCGCTCTCGTCGTCGTTGGTGACCAGAAGGGCCGCGTTGGCTTCGGTCACGGCAAGGCACGCGAAGTGCCGGAAGCAATCCGCAAGGCGACTGAAGCTGCCAAGCGCGAACTGATCTTCGTACCGCTGCGTGACGGCCGTACGCTGCATCACGACGTTCATGGCCGCCATGGCGCCGGCAAGGTTCTGCTTCGTTCGGCCAAGGTCGGTACCGGTATCATCGCCGGTGGTCCGATGCGCGCTGTTTTCGAAACGCTCGGCGTTCACGACGTTGTCGCCAAGTCGACCGGTTCCTCGAACCCATACAACATGGTTCGCGCTACCTTCGACGCTCTGAAGCACCAGGTTCACCCGAAGGACATCGCAGCTCAGCGCGGCATCAAGTATGCAACGCTCCAGGCTCGCCGTGCCGCTTCTGGCAATGCCTCTGAAGAATAAGAGGAGTCTGACAGATGGCTAAGGCTACCAAGAAGACTGAAGCGAAGACGGTTATTGTCGAACAGATCGGCAGCCCGATTCGTCGTCCGGACGTCCAGCAGCGCACGCTGATCGGCCTCGGACTCAACAAGATGCACCGTCGCCGCACGCTGGAAGATACTCCTTCCGTTCGTGGCATGATCCGTGCTGTCCAGCATCTCGTTCGCGTCGTCGACGAGAAGTAAGCCGGGAGATTCGCTATGAAACTCAATGAAATTAAAGACAACGAAGGTTCGACCCACAGCCGCAAGCGCCTCGGCCGCGGTATTGGTTCGGGCTCGGGCAAGACCGGTGGTCGCGGTGTGAAGGGTCAGAAGTCCCGTTCCGGCGTCGCTATCAACGGTTTCGAAGGCGGTCAGATGCCAATCTACCGTCGCCTGCCGAAGCGCGGCTTCAACAACATTTTCAAGGCCGACTTCGTCGTCGTGTCGCTTGAGCGTGTTCAGGCTGCGATCGACGCTGGCAAGCTCGACGCCAAGTCCACGGTTGATGCAGCAGCTCTCAAGGCTGCCGGCGTTATCCGTCGCGTCAAGGACGGCGTTCGCGTTCTCGCCGACGGCGAGCTGAAGGCAAAGGTCAAGTTCGAAGTTGCTGGCGCTTCCAAGCCGGCTGTCGAAAAGATCGAAAAAGCTGGCGGTTCCGTCACGCTTCTTTCTGCCGCAGCTGCAGAATAATTAATCTTATGATAAGTCGCCCGGGGTGCTTCACACCGGGCGATTTTGCTCCCATATGTGAGCCTCACAAAAACCGGCTGGACGCACGTGCGTCATGGACGGTAGGAACGAACACAAGGGTGAGGCATAGGTTGCGTTCGCAATCCGTCCGAAACCCGCTTTTGAATAATTCAGAATGCTGATACCGGGTCCTGCACCTCGCTTGGCTAGAGCCCGGAATTGGTAGCGCGGAGAATCGCATGGCGTCTGCAGCGGAACAGTTGGCTTCTAACCTCAATTTCTCGACCTTCGCCAAAGCCGAGGATCTCAAGAAGCGCCTGTGGTTCACACTGGCAGCTCTCCTCGTGTACCGGCTCGGTACCCACATTCCGCTCCCCGGCCTCAATCCAGAAGCTTATGCCCAGGCCTTCCGTGGCCAGGCAGGCGGCATTCTCGGCCTCTTCAACATGTTCTCGGGCGGCGCCGTGCAGCGCATGGCAATCTTTGCGCTCGGCATCATGCCTTACATTTCCGCTTCGATCATCGTGCAGCTGATGACTTCGGTCGTTCCGGCGCTCGAAAACCTGAAGAAGGAAGGCGAACAGGGCCGCAAGATCATCAACCAGTATACGCGCTACGGCACGGTACTCCTCGGTGCGCTTCAGGCTTACGGCATTTCCGTCGGTCTTGAGAGCGGCAACGGCCTTGTTGTCGATCCTGGCATCTTCTTCCGCATTTCGACGGTCGTGACCCTGCTCGGCGGCACGATGTTCCTGATGTGGCTCGGCGAGCAGATCACCTCGCGCGGCATCGGCAACGGCATCTCGCTGATCATCTTCGCCGGTATCGCCGCAGGCCTTCCGCAGGCTCTTGCCGGCACCCTCGAACTTGGCCGCACCGGCGCCCTGTCGACGACGCTGATTCTCGCCGTCATCGTCATTGCGATCGCCGTTATCGCGATCATCGTTTTCGTCGAGCGTGCGCAGCGCCGCCTGCTGATCCAGTATCCGAAGCGCCAGGTCGGCAACCGCATGTTCCAGGGCGACACGTCGCACCTGCCGCTGAAGCTCAACACCTCGGGCGTTATCCCGGCGATCTTCGCGTCTTCGCTGCTGCTGCTGCCGGCGACCGTTGCAGGCTTTGCCAACACGACCGCACTGCCGGCCTGGGCGACCTCGATCGTCGCCGCGCTCGGCCACGGCCAGCCGCTCTATATGCTGCTCTACGGCCTGCTGATCGCTTTCTTCGCCTTCTTCTATACCGCTATCGTCTTCAATCCGAAGGATACCGCCGACAATCTGAAGAAGCATGGCGGCTTCATCCCGGGTATTCGCCCGGGCGAGCGGACTGCTGAGTATATCGACTACGTGCTGACCCGCATTACGGTGATTGGCGCGATCTACCTCGTCTTCGTGTGCATTCTGCCTGAAATTCTTGTGTCTCAGACGGGCATTCCTTTGTCCTTGGGTGGCACTTCGCTCTTGATCGTGGTTAGCGTAACTCTCGATACGGTGGCGCAGATTCAGGGTCATCTGATCGCACAGCAGTATGAAGGCCTGATCAAGAAATCGAAGTTGCGCGGAGGAAAGAGGGGGCGATGAGACTCATACTGTTAGGGCCGCCGGGCGCGGGTAAGGGGACCCAGGCTCAGCGGATCGTGGAGAAGTACGGAATTCCGCAACTTTCCACGGGTGACATGCTGCGTGCTGCCGTTGCGGCTGGCACGGAGGTGGGCAAGCGTGCAAAGGCCGTCATGGATGCTGGCAAGCTTGTTTCCGATGAGATTGTCAATGCCATCGTCTCCGAGCGTCTGGATGCACCGGACTGCACCAAGGGTTTCATTCTCGACGGTTACCCGCGCACGCTGGTTCAGGCCGACGCAACGGAAGCCATTCTGAAAAGCAAGGGTCTTGAGCTCTCGACCGTGATCGAGATCCAGGTTGACGACAACGTCCTCGCTGACCGTGTCTCGGGACGCTATACCTGCGCCAACTGCGGTGCAGGCTATCACGACACCAACGTCAAGCCGAAGATTGAAGGCGTTTGCGACCGCTGCGGTTCGACTCACTTCAAGCGGCGCCCGGATGACAACCGCGAAACGGTCGTCACGCGCCTGCAGGCTTACTACAAGGAAACATCTCCATTGATCGGCTACTTCTATGCCAAGGGCAAGCTGAAGTCGGTTGATGGCATGGCGGATATCGATCACGTCACCAGCGAGATCGATAAGATACTTTCGAAGCTGTAGTCTTTGAAAATAAACTTGGCGGAAGCGGTTGCTTTTCAGCACTGATTCCGCTAAACACCGCGCCAACTCGCGACATTTATGCGATCGGCGCGGATTTCCAGAGAAGTCCGGGTTCGGTCGTTTTGACATGTACGAACCCAAATCTGAACGAGCGGCCGGTTCGGCTGCATAACGAAAAGCCTCTTGCCGGATGGCAACGGGAACGCAAGGAGAATAGGCGTGGCACGTATCGCTGGCGTCAACATCCCGACTGCGAAGCGCGTCGTTATCGCGCTGACCTACATTCACGGGATCGGTCCAAAATTCGCGCAGGAAATCATGGAGAAGGTTGGCCTGTCGGCTGACAAGCGCGTCCATCAGCTGACGGACTCCGAGGTTCTGCAGATCCGTGAAACCATCGACCGTGACTATCAGGTCGAAGGCGATCTGCGTCGCGAAACCTCGATGAACATCAAGCGTCTGATGGACCTCGGCTGCTACCGTGGCCTGCGTCATCGTCGTGGCCTTCCGGTCCGCGGCCAGCGCACGCACACCAATGCCCGCACCCGCAAGGGTCCGGCAAAGGCCATCGCTGGTAAGAAGAAGTAATTTCCGGGAAACCGGAGGTGAGGGGGCTGGCGGTCTGCGCCGGCCTCTTTTGAGTTTGGGGCAGGGCCGTAAGGTCTCGTTCCGGTGTAGCCGCTGGTATTACGGCGGTGCAGAGATCCAAGAAAGGGATTTAAATGGCCAAGGAAGCCGTACGCGTTCGTCGTCGCGAACGTAAAAACATTTCGTCGGGTGTTGCCCACGTCAACTCGACCTTCAACAACACGATGATCACCATCACCGACGCTCAGGGCAACGCCATTGCCTGGTCGTCTGCTGGCGCCAAGGGCTTCAAGGGCTCGCGCAAGTCGACCCCGTTCGCTGCTCAGATCGCTGCTGAAGACTGCGCCAAGAAGGCTCAGGAACATGGCATGAAGTCGCTGGAAGTCGAAGTTTGCGGCCCGGGTTCGGGTCGTGAATCCGCTCTGCGCGCGCTCCAGGCTGCTGGTTTCATGATCACGTCCATCCGTGATGTGACGCCGATCCCGCACAATGGTTGCCGCCCGCGCAAGAAGCGCCGCGTCTGATCATCGCCATTCACAACACCGGTGAGCGGGTTTTCGCTCCCGGTGCTTCTCAAGCTCGGTTGCCACGATTGGATGGTGGTAACGAACGGAAGGCAAAAATATGATTCAGAAAAACTGGCAGGAATTGATCAAGCCGAACAAGGTCGAGTTCTCTTCGAGCTCGCGCACCAAGGCGACGCTCGTAGCAGAGCCGCTGGAGCGCGGTTTCGGCCTCACCCTCGGCAACGCGCTTCGCCGCGTTCTGCTGTCCTCGCTGCGCGGTGCCGCAGTGACGGCTGTGCAGATCGATGGCGTGCTGCATGAGTTCTCGTCGATCCCGGGCGTCCGCGAAGACGTCACGGACATCGTCCTCAACATCAAGGAAATCGCCATCAAGATGGATGGCGATGACGCAAAGCGCATGGTCGTGCGTAAGCAGGGCCCGGGCGTTGTAACGGCTGGCGACATCCAGACGGTCGGCGATATCGAAATCCTCAACCCCGAGCATGTCATCTGCACGCTCGACGAGGGCGCCGAAATCCGCATGGAATTCACCGTCAACAACGGCAAGGGCTACGTTCCGGCCGACCGCAATCGTGCGGAAGATGCTCCGATCGGTCTCATCCCGGTCGACAGCCTTTATTCGCCGGTCAAGAAGGTGTCCTACAAGGTTGAAAACACCCGCGAAGGACAGGTTCTCGACTACGACAAGCTGAACATGACGATCGAAACCGATGGTTCGATCTCCGGCGAAGATGCCGTCGCTTTCGCGGCTCGCATCCTCCAGGATCAGCTTGGCGTGTTCGTCAACTTCGACGAGCCGCAGAAGGAAGCCGAAGAAGAAGCCGTCACCGAACTCGCTTTCAACCCGGCGCTCCTCAAGAAGGTGGACGAACTCGAACTGTCCGTTCGCTCGGCAAACTGCCTGAAGAACGACAACATCGTCTACATCGGCGACCTCATTCAGAAGACCGAAGCAGAAATGCTCCGCACGCCGAATTTTGGTCGCAAGTCGCTGAACGAAATCAAGGAAGTTCTCGCTTCCATGGGCCTGCACCTCGGCATGGAAGTGCCGGCATGGCCGCCTGAGAACATCGAAGATCTCGCCAAGCGCTACGAAGACCAATACTAACCATCAAACGGCGGGCGAGATGCCTGCATGTGAAGGAGAATAGCAATGCGCCACGGTAAATCCGGCCGCAAGCTGAACAGAACCGCTAGCCACCGCAAGGCAATGTTTGCCAACATGGCGGCTTCGCTCATCACCCATGAGCAGATCGTGACGACCCTGCCGAAGGCAAAGGAAATCCGTCCGATCGTTGAAAAGCTCGTCACCCTCGGCAAGCGGGGCGACCTGCATGCTCGTCGTCAGGCGATCTCGCAGATCCGCGACGCCGCTGTTGTTTCGAAGCTCTTCGACACGATCGCTTCGCGCTACGCAACCCGCAACGGCGGTTACCTGCGTATCATGAAGGCTGGCTTCCGCCAGGGCGACAACGCCGCTCTCGCCGTCATCGAGTTCGTTGACCGCGACACCTACGCCAAGGGCGCAGCCGACAAGGCTCGCGTTGAAGCCGAAGCTGCTGCAGCTGAAGCCGCTTAATCCTTTCCGGTTTGCCGGAAGCAAAACAGCCGGGCTGCAAAGCCCGGCTGTTTTCGTTTGTAGCCCTTGCTGGGCACGGGAGACGGCGGTGGTGGACGGGGTCGTCGTGTTTCCACCAAGACAAGGCGTATTCAGGAGCGGATCGCTGCCCTTGGATGCAGCCGCAGGCCAATGCTGTATCGTGCTGCCGCTTGGCATGTTGAGCAGTCTTGAGATCGGAGCTAGCTTGGTGTTCCCGCCAACGTCTCAAAGAGTGGGCGCTTGATAGACCATATAACCGTTGCTGTGAGTGACTTGGCAAAGAGCAAGCTCTTCTATGAGAAGGCGCTTGCACCGCTAGGATACAAACTTTCCTTCGGAAAGGAGAGCGTGTTCTGGGCCTTCGATATCGGCAATGGGTGCCTTTTCGAGATCCAGCAGGTCGACAGCCAGCCGCCTTTGACGAGTGTGCACGTCGCCTTTCGCACTCGAGGCAAGGCCGAAGTTGATGCGTTTTATCACGCCGCGCTTGATGCTGGCGCAAAGGACAATGGCGCCCCCGGCCCACGCCCACAATATGCATCAGGCTATTACGCCTCCTTCGTTCTCGATCCCGATGGCTACAACATCGAAGCCATGATCAATCAGCCAGCGACAGAATCGTGATTGGTCGCTAGCCGATAGTCGAAGGAGCGTGCGCAAATCATGAGGCGGTCGCTGCAGCCCGTGTGCGCTGGCGGCCCTGGCCGCGTTTCCTGCTCCGCGCGATCGGCCGCCATGAGCGGTAGAGGATCAGCAGGATGATCACCGTGACATAGACGTATTGCTCGAGGTCGATGACCTTCGTCGATAGCGCAAAGTGTACGGCGCCGGCAGCGGCGATGATGTAGACGAGGCGATGCAGCCGGACCCAGTTCGGTCCGAGGCGGCGGATCGAAAGATTGTTCGACGTCACGGCAAGCGGAACGAGCATGACGAACCCGGCCATGCCGAACATGATGAAGGGCCGCTTCAGCACGTCGTTGAGCACAGCTGAGAGATCAAGTGCCTGGTCCAGCACCATGTAAACAGTCAAATGCATCGCCACGTAATAGAAACAGAGGAGCCCAAGCGCGCGGCGATAGCGCAGATAGTTCCAGCCGAACAGATCGCGGGCAGGGCTGACGGCGAGCGTCAGGATAAGGAAGCGGATCGCCCAAAGGCCGAGGAACAGTTCGAAGGTCTTTACCGGATCGGCGCCGAGCTGATCGGTCGCGCCGAGATAGAAGGTCCATGCGGCGGGCAACAGGCCGATGGCATAGAGCGCCCAGACAGAGGCCGATTGCCACCGCTTCGCAAGGCTGAGCGAAAATCCCGGCATCAGAAGTTCTTCCGAAGATCCATGCCGCTATAGAGGCTGGCGACCTCGTCGGCATAGCCGTTGAACGGCAGGGTGGGGTGGCGGCTGGCGCCAAAAAAGCCGCTTTCGCCGATGCGCCGTTCCGTCGCCTGGCTCCAGCGTGGGTGATCGACCTCCGGATTGACGTTGGCAAAGAAGCCATACTCCTGGGGATTGGTCACCTGCCAGGTGTTCTTCGGCTCCTTATCCGTCAGGGTGATCCGGACGATCGACTTGATGCCCTTGAAGCCATACTTCCATGGCACGACCAGCCGGATCGGCGCGCCGTTCTGGTTCGGCAAGGTCTGACCATAAAGACCGACGGCGAGCAGGGCGAGTGGGTGACGCGCTTCGTCGAGCCGCAGGCCTTCGACATAGGGCCAGTCGAGCGATTGGAAGATGCCTTTCTGTCCCGGCATCTCTTCTGGCCGCACGACCGTTTCGAAGGCGACGTACTTTGCGCTTCCGAGCGGCTCGACTTTGTTGAGCAGGGAAGCAAGCGGAAAGCCATCCCACGGAATGACCATCGACCACGCCTCGACACAACGCATGCGGTAGGTGCGGCTCTCGATCGGGAATTCCTTGATCAGCGCTTCGACATCGAACGTGCCGGGCTTGTTGACCATGCCGTCAACCTTAATCGTCCAAGGCAGCGGTTTAAAGTCGCCGGAGAGCGCAGCGGGATCGCCCTTATCCAGGCCGAATTCGTAGAAATTGTTGTAGGTCGTGACGTCCTTCAGGGGTGTCGTCTTCTCATCGACCGTATATTTGCTTTCGACGACCGACAGTGCCGCTGCACTGGCCTTGCCGGCTCCGTACAGCGCCATGGCGCCCAGCGTCGCAGCGCCGAGGAATTCGCGGCGGCGCAGATAGAGTTGTTGCGGCGTAATCTCCGAGGATGCGATCTTGGGGGGGCGATAGGCTGGCATCGGAAACCTCCTGAGCAAGTAAGCTCGGTATAAACCTTCAACGCATTAAACACATCTTTAGATCATTGTTTATGCCCACAGGCACGGCTGCGAAAAGCCAACTTTTTGTGTTCGCTGCTTGATGCAATAGTCTGTAACGAAACGACTGCCGTGACCGTATAAGCTCGATGTGCCCAGGAGCCGAAGCGTACCGGTTTCGGCCTTCCCGGTAGTGACAGCCCACACCGTTTGGATTAGGACAATTCCAAAAAACGGCGACAACCCGGCCGCTTGAAGCCTGCGACGCGCAATCGCCGACGATTTCCGACACGTAAGGAATACGCCAATGCCAGCCTACCGTTCCAGAACCACGACCCACGGCCGCAACATGGCGGGTGCGCGCGGCCTTTGGCGCGCCACGGGCATGAAGGATTCGGATTTCGGCAAGCCGATTATTGCGGTGGTGAACTCCTTCACCCAGTTCGTGCCTGGCCACGTCCATCTCAAGGACCTTGGTCAACTCGTGGCCCGCGAAATCGAAGCTGCTGGTGGCGTCGCCAAGGAATTCAACACGATCGCCGTCGACGACGGCATCGCGATGGGCCATGACGGCATGCTCTATTCGCTGCCGTCGCGCGAACTGATTGCCGACAGCGTCGAATACATGGTCAACGCCCACTGCGCCGACGCGATGGTCTGCATCTCCAACTGTGACAAGATCACGCCCGGCATGCTGATGGCCTCACTCCGCCTCAACATCCCGACCGTCTTCGTCTCCGGTGGCCCAATGGAAGCCGGCAAGGTCGTCCTGCATGGTAAGACCCACGCGCTCGACCTCGTCGACGCCATGGTTGCCGCCGCCGACGACAAGATCAGTGATGAGGACGTCAAGGTCATCGAACGGTCTGCCTGTCCGACCTGCGGCTCGTGCTCGGGCATGTTTACCGCCAACTCCATGAACTGCCTGACCGAAGCGCTCGGCCTGTCGCTGCCCGGCAACGGCTCGACGCTCGCAACGCATGCCGATCGCAAGCGCCTGTTCGTCGAAGCTGGTCACCTGATCGTCGATCTCGCGCGCCGTTACTACGAGCAGGACGACGTCAAGGCTCTGCCGCGCACGATCGCGTCCAAGAAGGCGTTCGAGAACGCGATGGCCCTCGATATCGCCATGGGTGGTTCGACGAATACCGTCCTGCACATCCTCGCGGCTGCTCACGAAGGCGAGATCGATTTCACGATGGCCGACATCGACGCCTTGTCGCGCCGCGTTCCCTGCCTCTCCAAGGTCGCACCGGCAAAGAGTGATGTCCATATGGAAGATGTTCACCGCGCCGGCGGCATCATGTCGATCCTCGGCGAGCTGGACAAGGGCGGCCTGCTGAACCGCGAATGCCCGACGGTCCATGCCGAAACGCTCGGCGACGCGATCGACCGCTGGGACATTACCCGCACCAACAGCGAGACGGTCCGTAACTTCTACCGCGCCGCGCCCGGCGGCATCCCCACCCAAGTCGCCTTTAGTCAGGAAGCCCGTTGGGACGATCTCGACACGGACCGCGAAAAGGGCGTTATCCGCTCCGTGGAGCATCCGTTCTCGAAGGACGGCGGTCTTGCTGTTCTGAAGGGCAACCTGGCGCTTGACGGCTGCATTGTGAAGACGGCAGGCGTTGACGAATCCATCCTGAAGTTCTCCGGCCCGGCCAAGGTCTACGAAAGCCAGGACGCGGCCGTGAAGGCCATCCTGTCGAACCAGGTCGTTGCCGGCGATGTCGTCGTCATCCGCTACGAGGGCCCGAAGGGTGGCCCCGGCATGCAGGAAATGCTCTATCCGACGAGCTACCTGAAATCGAAGGGCCTCGGGAAGGCTTGTGCGCTGATCACCGACGGCCGCTTCTCCGGCGGCACCTCCGGGCTTTCCATCGGCCACGTCTCGCCGGAAGCGGCAAACGGCGGTACGATCGGTCTGGTTCGCGAAGGTGACATGATCGACATCGACATCCCGAACCGCATCATCAGCCTGCGCGTCGACGACAAGGAGCTGGCGAACCGTCGTGCCGAGCAGGAGGAGAGGGGCTGGCATCCGGCCGAGCAGCGCAAGCGCAACGTCACGACGGCGCTGAAGGCTTATGCCGCCTTCGCAACCAGCGCCGATCGGGGAGCCGTTCGCGATCTCGGCAGCCGCTGAGCTTCTTGTCAAGAGAATGTGAAATGGACCGGTCGCTAAAGCGGCCGGTTTATTTTTTTGTAGGTTTCATCGAGCTGTTTCAGGCGCTCGTCATAGGCAGCCTTGATGCATGCCGCGTCTGCGGCGCATTCCTGGCGTTTCTTGAGCCAGGCCGTTTGCTCGTCCTGCAAGGTGCCGCGCGAGCCCATCGCCATAAGCCCAGACAGCAGGTTGAACGTCGTTACCATCTTCACATCGGCATCGTTCAGCGCGCGGTTTTCGCAGATCACTGTTTCATCCGGCTTCAGTTCCTTTGCGTCGCAATCAAAGCTCGCGGCATGGGAAGCGCCTGCCATGAGCGCTGAAAGGGTGAATGCTGCGACGGGGAAAAGCGTGGGGTGAAAAGCTCTCATGCATCAGTTCCTGTTTCATTGGGTCCAGCGACAAACATGATGCAGTTGGCCGACGCGGCAAGGACGGGTCCTGCTTTGGCTTAAAGGAATCGGTGGGCGAACGGCGCTTCAACAGCTTGGGCACCAGGAATGGGGCAGAGGTGCAACATGCTTCGAGCGCGATGTCTCCTTCGGGTGACTTCGGCTTGCCTTTGGCATTAGATATCAGTCGCATAGAGTTCGTTTTTGAATCAGTTTGCGAAGCTTGATCAGTAGTCCGTGAGCTGCCTTGTTCTTCCATGCTTCCGCCCTCTTTCCTTTCTAGCGTCCGGCGCTACAACGTGTTCAAGAGCGAATTTCAGAAGGAATCCCCATGCATGACCTGTTGAAGCGCACGGCCCTGCCTCTCGTGGCTCTGGTGCTTGCGCTGCCGGTTTCCGCCAATGCTCAAACCGCCAAGACCGTACCGCAGAGCCAGTTGGAGATGCAGCTCTCCTTCGCGCCGCTCGTCAAGCAGACGGCAGGCGCCGTTGTGAACGTCTATGCCGAAAAGACCGTCCGCAGGCAGTCTCCTTTCGGGGGCGACCCCTTCTTTGAAGAGTTCTTCGGTCAGCAGATGCCGAACCGAAGCGAGAAGCAGTCGTCGCTGGGATCGGGCGTCATCGTCGAGGCGAACGGAACGATCGTAACGAACAACCACGTCGTGGAAGGCGCGGATGACATCAAGGTCGCGCTTTCGGACGGGCGGGAGTTTCCGTGCAAGGTTGTCCTGCGAGATGACCGTGTCGACCTTGCCGTCCTCAAGGTCGACACCAAAGAGACCTTCCCGACCCTCGCGCTAGGCAATTCCGATGCCGTCGAGGTCGGTGATCTCGTCCTGGCGATCGGCAATCCCTTCGGTGTCGGCCAGACAGTCACCAGCGGTATCGTTTCGGCGCTGGCACGTAATCAGGTGGTCAAGAACGAGTTTGGCTTCTTCATTCAGACGGATGCGTCGATCAACCCCGGCAACTCCGGCGGCGCGCTGATGAACATGAATGGCGAGCTGATCGGGATCAACACGGCGATCTTCTCGCGCGGCGGCGGTTCGAACGGCATCGGCTTTGCGATCCCGGCCAATCTCGTGAAGGTGTTCCTTGCGTCTGCGGATGCCGGCGTGAAGTCCTTCGAGCGGCCCTATGTTGGCGCCACGTTCGATGCGGTGACGTCCGAGGTTGCCGAAGCGCTCGGCCTCAACAAGGCGCGCGGTGCGCTTGTCGTCAAGGTTACCGAGGGTGGCCCGGCGGCCAAGGCCGGATTGAAAGCCGGGCAGATCGTCTCCGCCGTCGATGGCATTCCGGTCGAGCATCCGGATGCGCTGCTCTATCGCCTGACCACGGTAGGGCTTGGCAAGTCGGTTAAATTGACCGTGGTCGAGAACGGCCGCGAGCAGCAGATCGCACTAGCGCTCGACAGAGCGCCCGAGACGGCGCCACGCGACCAGCGTACGATCGGTGGCCGCACGCCCTTCACGGGCGCTGTTGTCGAAAATCTCTCACCGCGTGTTGCCGACGAGCTGCGCATGCCTTCGGAATCGACCGGCGTCGTTGTTTCCGAGGTGAAGGAAGACTCCCTTGCCGCTCGCCTCGGCTTTGAGCCAAAAGACATCATAATCTCGATCAATGGCACGGAAGTGAAGAATACCAAGGAACTCGCAGCGATCGCCGACGAGGATCCCAGCTTCTGGCGCGTCGAGATCGAGCGCGATGGCCAGCGAATCCGACAGTTTTTCCGATGAGTGACGATCTCTTTGCACCGCGCATTCCCGAGGAGGTCGCCAACCGGCGGCCTCTTGCCGATCGCCTGCGGCCCCGCACGCTTTCGGAAGTCACTGGCCAGGAGCATCTGACCGGCGAAGACGGCGTGTTGCGGCGCATGATCGAGAGCGGTTCGCTCGGCTCGATGATTTTCTGGGGGCCGCCCGGCACCGGCAAGACGACTGTCGCCCGATTGTTGTCGGGCGAGGCGGGTCTCGCCTTCGAACAGATCTCCGCGATCTTTTCAGGCGTGGCCGATCTCAAGAAGGCATTCGAGGCGGCACGGCTGCGTCGAATGGATGGCCGGCAGACGCTGCTCTTCGTCGATGAGATTCATCGTTTCAACAGGGCGCAGCAGGATAGTTTCCTTCCGGTGATGGAGGACGGCACCGTCATCCTCGTGGGCGCCACCACCGAGAATCCCTCATTCGAGCTCAATGCGGCTTTGCTGTCCCGCGCACGGGTGCTGACCTTCAAGTCGCATGACGATGAAAGCCTCGAAGAATTGATGAAGCGTGCCGAGGCTGCCGAAGGCAAGGCGCTGCCGCTGACGGAAGACGCCCGTGTCAGTCTGCTTAGAATGGCGGACGGTGACGGACGCGCCGTTCTGACGCTTGCCGAGGAAGTATGGCGTGCCGCGCGCGAGAAGGAGACTTTTGATACGGAGGGCCTCACGCGCATCGTGCAGCGCCGCGCCCCGGTCTACGACAAGGCCCAGGATGGGCACTACAACCTCATCTCCGCGCTTCACAAGTCCGTCCGTGGCTCCGACCCCGATGCAGCGCTCTACTATCTCGCGCGCATGTTCGACGCCGGCGAAGATCCCCTTTATCTAGGCAGGCGCCTCGTTCGCATGGCTGTCGAGGACATCGGCCTTGCCGACCCGCAGGCGCTGGTGATCTGCAACGCGGCGAAGGACGCCTACGACTACCTGGGCTCACCCGAAGGCGAACTGGCATTGGCGCAGGCCTGCGTCTATCTCGCGACCGCACCGAAGTCGAACGCCGTCTATACGGCTTTCAAGGCCGCGACCATGGCCGCCAAGCAGAATGGTTCGCTTCTGCCGCCGAAGCACATCCTGAATGCGCCGACGAAGCTGATGAAGGGCGAGGGTTACGGCGAGGGCTATCGTTACGATCACGACGAGCCGGACGCCTTTTCGGGCCAGGATTACTTCCCGGAGAAAATGGGCCGACAGACCTTTTATGATCCACCAGAACGCGGCTTCGAGCGGGATATCCGCAAACGCCTTGAATGGTGGGCAAAGCTCAGGAAGGAGCGCAATCAGCGCTGATCAGGAGGCTCGCATCTGCCCTGCGGGAGCGACGAGCTTCACCGCTGATTCCGCAAGGCCATGATGGCCTTCCATGTCCACGACCAGATGCCAATGTCCGCTGTCGGGAATGGACAGACGGATGGGAGACTTCCGCGCGACGCCGCCGACATATTTGAAGTCGAGGACTTCGGTGAAGCGCTGATAGTTCGGCGCAGTCATCAGGCGCACATTCGCCACCGCGTTCAACGTCACCTCGATAATCGTCCCGGCGCGCTGTTCCTTCAGATCGTAGTGGGTAAAGCGAAAGTTTGGTTTCGGCATGGTCTCGTGGCATCTTCTCTACGCCAGCACCATAGGCCCTTCCAGTTAAGGAAGCGTTTGCCATTGGCGACGGCCCAGCTGGCCCGCCACCAATCACGATGTATCAGTGGATTTCCTTTTCGCCGCGCTCTAGCGCGCCGAACTGCAGGACGATGCCATCCGCGGCGCGGCAAATCTGCTCGGGCTTGTGATCGCATTCATCGGCTGCGAAATGGCGTGCTGCGTGTTCGCTGATGAAGACGCCTCCAACGAGCCCTTTGCGGTCCTGCACGACCCAGCGGCCATTTCGGTCTTGGCCGATGGTGAAGCGTGCAGAACCCTGGCGTTGGAGGGGTTCGATTGCGGACGCAGATTGAAGAGAGGGCATCGAATTTCCTTTCGAATTGTCTTCTGCGCTGGATTGCAGCGCTGTGCCACGCTCAGGAAGGTAGTGGTACTCGCATTCGCCTTCCATTGGCCGGTGATCAGGAAAATATAAAAATATCATATATATAAAGCGGCATCTTGAATCTCGGAAACGCGCGAGAGCGCCTGCGAAATAAGCTGTTCTCCATCGGCATCCAGGGCCAGAAGCGGCATTCGGACTTCCGGATCGATCGGCAACAATGTCCGCAACGCGTTCTTGATTGCAGCGGGGTCGGCCTCGGGGCCTAGCGCTCCTGTCAGTGGGGCCAGCCTGTCATCGAGCAAGCGCGCAGCTGGGAGATTGCCGCCGAGCGCCGCCTGCTGCAGCGAGGCATACAGACGCGGGTACACGTTCGCGCCAGCCGAGATGATGCTGTTGCCGCCGCTGCCGAGGAAGGAGAGGGCCGTTGCGTCGCGATCGGAAAGAAGCAGGAAGCGTTGACGCCAGAAGGGCACCGGGCACCTAGCGCCGGCGTTGCCCTCCGCAAGGGCCAAGCCGACGATTGACGGGATATCGGCGAGCGCGGCGAGTGTCGGCAAGGTCATATCGATTGCCGTGCGCATCGGGTTATTTTCGACGATCAAGGGAAGGCTCGTTGCGGTCGCGAGCTGAGCGAAGTGACCGACAATGCCCTTCTGTCCAGGCTTGGAATAGTACGGAAGCGTCACTAGGGCAGCACTGGCGCCAAGCTCCTCGGCGTCTAGCGTAAAGGCGATCGTCGTTGCCGTAGCGTTCGTGTCGGTTGCGGCAATGACGGGAACAAGATCGCCGGCAACGCGGACACAGGTCCGGATGACTGCGGCGCGCTCGCTTCTGGTGAGGGTCGGTCCTTCTCCGGTCAGTGTACAGACGGCAAGCCCGTCGACACCGCCGCGGATCTGTCGCTCCGCCAGTCGTTCCAGTGCGGGAAGGTCGAGTGCTCCGTCGCGAAACGGCGTGATGAGCGCGGTCGTGGTGGCGCCGAGGCGCAACGGTCTGTCAGCTGGCATGCTGCGCTCAAAGGCCGCCCAGAATGACGTAGAGTTCAACAGCGGCAAGCACGACCCCGAACAGGATGAGCGCCTGGGCCGTGCGTCGCTCGCGCATCTGCCGTTTCGGTGCTGGGCGGCGCGGGCGGGGGATCGGGGCATTGGGTAGCATGAAATCTCGCATGGCTTTCAACCTTCGCATTTCATGGGAAGGCTAACGCCATTCACGGTAGCAATTCCATTCGAGTACAAGCAGCGTGATATAGAAATCGCATAAAGACGCGGATCCGACGAAGGCGGCGGCGCCGGAGAAATACCATGAATTTCAGGCGATTAGCGGCGAGCTTGGATTCATCTTCTCAGGGTCTTGATTCAAAGTCGAAAGGTCGAAGACAACCTTAGGATTGATCTCTGCTGGGAAAGGCCGACATTATGCCGGCACCTTCAGGGAGGACTGCCAGAACAATGGATGGCCCAGCAATCGATACCGCGCTCGTGCGTCGGCTGATTGCCACGCAGTTTCCGGAGTGGGCTGATCTGGCGATCCGGCCCGTCGAGTTCGGCGGATGGGACAACAGGACATTCCACCTTGGCGCGGCGATGACGGTTCGGTTGCCGAGCGCTGCTCACTATGCCGAACAGGTCGCCAAGGAGCAGCAGTGGCTGCCGGTTCTTGCGCCGCAGCTGCCTCTGCCGATACCCGTGCCTCTGGCGATGGGGAGGGCGGACGAGAGCTATCCCTGGCCGTGGTCGGTTTATGAGTGGCGTGACGGTGAGACGGCGCTGACGGAACGCATCGACGACCTCAGTGAGTTCGCCACCACCCTGGCCGGTTTCCTCGATGCGTTGCAGGCGGTGGACGCCAGAGGGGGACCTCCGCCCGGCTCGCACAACTTTTTTCGCGGCGGATCGCTGTATGTCTACGACGCGCAAACGCGCGAGGCGCTTGTGCGTTTGGATGGTCGGATCGACACGCAACTGGCGACGGACGTCTGGGAAGCCGCGCTTTCGACTTCGTGGCAAGGCGCGCCTGTGTGGTTTCATGGCGACGTCGCCTATGGCAACCTTCTAGTCAGGAACGGTCGCCTCGATGCCGTGATCGATTTCGGGACGTCGGGCGTCGGCGACCCCGCCTGTGATCTCGCAATCACCTGGCACATGTTCGAGGGACAGAGCCGCCAGGTGTTTCGAAAGGCACGTCCGCTCGACGCGGGGACGTGGGCACGCGGCCGCGGATGGACGCTATGGAAGGCCCTGATCGTCGCCGCCGGCATGGCCGGCGCAAATCCCGTAGACGTCAGGAGATCTTGGCAGGTCATCGAAGACGTGCTGGCCGATTACCTGGCGTGGGCATGACGCTCTCGGAATTGCGCTGTCGAAAATAATGGCGGCTGGATGTCGGGAGAGAAGGTCCCGCTGCGTCCTATGGGGGAAGGTTAGTAGAACCGCAATCGCGGGACGCAGAAAGCCGGAAATTTGGACAACGAACGGCTTCGGGCCGAGGGAGAGATAGCATGAGCAAAACGTTCGCAATTCTGCTGGCGCGACTGATCTTCGGCGCCATTTTCGCGATGGCCATGAGTTTCAAGTTCATGGATATACAAGCCACCGCGAGCTATATCGCCGCGGCGGGCTTTCCTTTCCCGCTCTTCCTGGCGTGGATAGCGGCGTTCTTCGAACTTGCCCTGACGCTGGCATTCCTGACGGGAGCCTTCTTCTCGGAAGCCTCGGTTCTGGCCGGCATCTACGTGATATTCCTGGCCTTCGCCTTCCATGGCCCAAGCCATTGGAGCGCGAATCAGGCGGAGTTCGGTTTCTTCGTGGATCACTTCACCTTCCTCGCAGGCCTGCTCTACGCGGCGGTGCATGGACCGGGGGACGCGTTGGTCCTGAAGACGCGCTCGCCGCTGATGGCTCGATAGGTCAGCTATCCGGAGGGCGGAGGGTTTGCCAATTCATCGAGCAGGCGCTCGAACGCCGTCGGCTTCATCGTAGCCGGCGGGTTGTAGGGGTCTGAGAACGCGTAGATGAAGAAAAGAATGATGCCGGTGAACGCGCCGAGCACCGAAAGCAGCAGCAGGTTTCGCGCATCCGGCGGGTAGGGATAGTAGCCGAGCGCCATGAACACGAGCCCCGAAATCGCCGCGAACCAGAAGATGATGCTGATGGAATCGGTGCCGCTGTTTTCACGCTTGTCCCGCGCCTCCGCGATACGGTGCACATCACCAAGCATATGTTCGCGAATGCTTTGCTGGCGCACATTGGTCGGCGTCAGGTCGAGCACCCGCTGATAGACGCTGTCCCACTTGTTCCACGCCGTGGGCGATAGCTGCCCAGTGTCTCCAAGCATGCGCCACTCCTCGTCGACGACGATCTGCACATACTCGAAGAGCGCTTGCTGGATGGGCGCCTTCTCGTTGACGCCGTAGCGATCAGCGTCGAAATACACGTCTGCGATTGCGTTCGCTTCCGTGACGCTTTCGAACTTCAGTTGCTGGTACTCGATCATCTCCTGGGCGAAGACGAGCGCCAGGATCAGCGCATGCAGCGACGATATTCGCATGACGATGGCGCCGGCTAGCTCTCTGTCCTTGCCAGTCGGATCGCCGCCCATGATCAGACGCATCACAAAATAGAAGACCAGCGTTACGAGAACCGTACCGCCGATAAAGGCAACACCGAACAGGACGACTGCACTCATGCGCGCTCCCCCAAGGTCGGGCACGACTTTATGCGGCAGTGGACCATTGATCAACGACGGTTGCGCGGCTTCGCGCTCCGCCATTCGGCGGTGTGTTGGACCCTACCGGAGGACCCCATCGAGCAGCGGCATTCCCATGATGGCGGAGGCTGCGATCAGCAGATAACAGATCATTCGGAACGTGCTCTCCTTGGCGAGCCCGAACAGTTTCGAGCCGGCATAGAGACCGATGGTGTAACTCGGCAGGATAACGATCGTCAGGGCAAACACGGCCTCAACGAACAGCCCGCCAAAATAGTAGCTGACGACGCTGAAGCAGGTGGAGATCGCGAAATAGAGAATGAAGTTTGCCCGCACCCGGGCAAAATCGGTCTTGCCGCCGAGCCAATAGGCAACGACCGGCGGTCCACCGAGCTGGGCAGCGCCGCTGAAGAGGCCGGCAACGAGACCTGTCGTGGAGGTCAGCGATACCAGTGGCTCGCCATGGTATCGCCACCCGGAAACCAGCAACGCAAGCAGGCAAATGGCGATCGCGGTGATCGCCCAGCGCAACGTCAGCGGATCCACCAGCGCCAGCGCTGCCGTCCCGGCAGGCACGCCAAGCACCGCGCCCGCTGCCATGGTGAAGACTTCACGCCGGTTTGCGCTGCGCCAAGCCGGGGGAATCATACCAAGCGTCGCCAGGCCATCGATGACGAGCAGGACGGGCGATATCAGCTTCGGACCTATGATTGCGCCGCCAAGCGGAACGAAGATCAGCGCCGCGCCGAATCCGGAGAAGCCGCGTGCCAGTCCCGCAATCAAGGCTATGGCGACGAGCGATGAAATGCCGCGGTCTGGTAGGGCGGCAACAAACCACGCGCTCGTGTTCGCCAGCAGCGTCTCAAGCGACATGATCGGTTCCGGGTTTAGGAGGCGAGCATCAGGTCCATGTTCTGAACCGCGGCGCCCGAGGCACCCTTGCCAAGGTTGTCGAGCAGCGCAACGAGGTTGACCTGAGACGCACCCGGCGTGCCGAACACGAAGAGCTTCATCGTGTCCTTGCCGGCAAGCTCGACGGCATCGATACGGGGGAGCTTGCGGCTCTCGTCCAGCGGCACCACCGTCACGATGTCCTGGCCCGCATAGTGAGCGACAAGAGCAGCGTGGATGCTTTCGAGCGTCGTGCCCTCGGCAAGATCGTCGAGATGCAGCGGTACCTGAACGATCATGCCCTGCGGGAACTTGCCGACAGACGGCGAGAAGATCGGTGCGCGATCC
Source organism: Rhizobium sp. 42MFCr.1 (assembly GCF_000377185.1). NCBI lineage: Bacteria > Pseudomonadati > Pseudomonadota > Alphaproteobacteria > Hyphomicrobiales > Rhizobiaceae > Rhizobium > Rhizobium sp. 42MFCr.1. The sequence continues at coordinate 143,482 of NZ_KB897827.1, read as the reverse complement.
AGCAGGCCGTGGATCTTCATCTCGGGCACGTGCTTGTGTGCCAGCGTCAACCCGTAGAGGAAGTGCGGCGCGGTGATCGCATCCTCCCGGCTCTGATCCTCGATCTGCGCGATCATCTGCTTGCCGCCGCCGGTGTAGCCGGAGACCGCATTGACCGTGACCGGATAGCCGTCGGGCAGAATGCCGGCAGCGCGCATCGGCCGGATGAGGCCGATCGCGCCGGTGGGGTAGCAGCCCGGATTGGCGACGAAACGCGCCGCCTTGATCTTCTCTGCCTGCTCCTTGTCCATCTCCGCGAAGCCATAGGCCCAGGAAGGATTGACACGGAACGCCGTGGAGGTGTCGATGACACGCACGTTGTTGTTGCCCGAGACCATCTGCACCGCTTCCTTCGAAGCGTCGTCGGGCAGGCAGAGGATCGCGATATCGGCGCTGTTCAGCATGTCCTCGCGCATCGCGGCGTTGCGACGCTCCGCTTCCGGGATCGACAGAAGCTCGACATCGCGGCGGCCGGCCATGCGCGTGCGGATCTGCAAGCCCGTCGTGCCATGTTCGCCATCGATGAAGATCTTCGGTGCCATTGTCTCGCTCACACTTTCAACAGGTTAGAAAGAAGTCCGGAATCATTTTGTAAGAGGGATGAGTCAGCCGTGTGACGCGCTTGCGCGGCGCTCGGCATGTAGGCCAAGCATATACATCGCGACCGTCGCCCCCGCAATGGCGGTGATGTCCGCATGATCGTAGGGCGGCGAGACCTCGACGACGTCGGCGCCGCGGATATCCAGCTGGTGCAGACGCTGCAGCACCGAGAGAATCTTGGCGCTCGAGGGACCACCTGCCACAGGCGTACCGGTGCCGGGCGCATAGGCGGGATCGAGGCAATCGATATCGAAGGTCAGGTAGGCCGGCGCGCCGCGGGTATGCGAGATGATCGTCGAGGCGATATCGCTCGGAGTCATCTCCTCAAGCTGATGGCCGTAGAGAATATGAATGCCGAAATCCTCGGGTGCGTGGGTGCGGATGCCGATCTGGATCGACCGATCGGGATCGATGATGCCGTCCCGCGCGGCCCGCGCCACGAACGAGCCATGATCGATCCGCCTGTTGTCGTCGAACCAGGTGTCCTGATGCGCATCGAACTGGACGAGTGCTAGCGGTCCGTGCTTGGCGGCATGCGCCTTGAGGATCGGCCAGGTGACAAAATGATCGCCGCCAAGGGTCAGCATGAATGCACCGCTGTCGACAATCGCCTTCGACTGCCGTTCGATTGCTGCGGGCGTCTCGTGGTGGTTGCCGTAGTCGAGCAAGCAGTCGCCATAGTCGATCACGGCCATCTCGGCAAAGAGATCGCGGTTGAATGGATATTGCGGGTCGTTGTCGAAGATCGCCGACGCACGCCGTATCGCTTGCGGTCCGAACCGCGTGCCCGGCCGATTGGATGTCGCGGCATCGAAGGGGATGCCCCAGACGACCGCATCCGCGCCGGCCAGTTCCTTGGTGAAGCGGCGACGCATGAACGACAGCGCCCCGGCGAAGGTGGGGTCGCTGGCGGCCGATTTGAGGCTCGTTGCCGTGAATGCGTGGTCGATCGACTTGTTGGCCAAGAGATGCTCCTCGAGGGTGTTGGTCGCTATGCCTACCAGAAACGAATCTCAAACCGAAAGGCCAAAACGGTTCTGGTCGCTCGGCCAAACTGGTTTTACCCCGGCAGCTTGTCGGCCAACACCTCGGGTGTCTTCAGTTGCGGCGCTTCGGCAAGCAGTTCAGCTGCTCGTGCCATCAGCGTCGCGGCCACCTTGCCGTTCAAATGCGCCTGCCGGCCTGCCTCATCGTCAAAGGTATCGAAGATGGCGAATGTGCTCTGGTCGTAGCGAATGGCAAACCACGTCACAGTACCGGGCTCCTGTTCGACAAGCGCCTGCGCGCTCTTCAAGAACGTCGCCACTTCTTCTTCCTTGCCGGATTTTGCTTTCAGTTCGACATAGATTGCTTGCTTGGTCATTCCTGCCTCCCTTGGCATGCGCGTGAAGCGCCTGGAATGCAGTAGAACTGGCAAGGGAACGGGCCGCTTCAAGCAGCCACCAAACAAAAAGGCCGGGCGAAGCGCCCGGCCTTTCGTAGTCGATATTCCGCAGCGATTAACGCTTGGAGAACTGGAACGAACGGCGGGCCTTGGCCTTACCGTACTTCTTACGTTCAACAACGCGGCTGTCGCGGGTCAGGAAGCCGCCCTTCTTCAGGACCGAGCGCAGGCCCGGCTCGAAGTAGGTGAGGGCCTTGGAAAGACCGTGACGAACGGCGCCGGCCTGGCCGGAAAGACCGCCGCCTGCAACCGTTGCAACGATGTCGAACTGGCCGTCACGGGCAGCAGCGACGATCGGCTGACGCAGAATCATCTGCAGAACCGGGCGTGCGAAGTATTCCGCGAATTCCTTGCCGTTGACGATGATCTTGCCGGAACCCGGCTTGACCCAAACGCGGGCAACAGCGTTCTTGCGCTTGCCGGTCGCGTAGGAACGGCCAAGCGAGTCGACCTTACGGACGTGAGCCGGAGCAGCAGCTGCTTCGGACGTGCCGAGATCCTTCAGGGAGGAGAGGTCAGCCATTCTTAGGCGCTCCTTACGTTCTTCTTGTTCAGCTTGGCGACGTCGAGAACGACAGGCTGCTGTGCTTCATGAGGATGATTGGAACCAGCGTAAACGCGGAGGTTCTTCATCTGACGACGGCCGAGCGGGCCGCGCGGAACCATGCGCTCAACAGCCTTCTCGAGAACGCGCTCCGGGAAGCGGCCTTCGATGAGCTGGCGAGCGGTACGCTCCTTGATGCCGCCGGCATAACCGGTGTGCCAGTAGTAAACCTTGTCGGAGTACTTCTTGCCGGTGAAAACGACCTTGTCGGCGTTGATGACGATAACGTTGTCGCCGTCGTCAACGTGAGGCGTGAAAGTTGCCTTGTGCTTGCCGCGCAGACGCATAGCGATGATGGAAGCGAGACGACCAACGACGAGCCCTTCGGCGTCGATGATGACCCACTTCTTCTCCACCTCTGCAGGCTTCTGGGAGAAGGTTGCCATAGTTGTTACTCTCTTTTGGATCCCTCGGCCCGAAGGCGAGAGGGCGTTTCTTGTTGCTTGGTTTGGCTGTCCGAAGACGCACCAAAAAGAAAGCAGCCCGGAAAGGCTGCATTTCTGGTGGTGTTTATAGAGGCAAAGCAGCCTGGGGTCAATATTTACGAATTGGCGTGCAGCAAAAATGTATCAGTAAAATCAATATGTTATATATGTGGTATTGTGTTACCTCATATTTCGCGCGGCGGAATGGAGTAAGTCGCCGTCGCATGAGCGATCAACTCGTCCGCACTTTCCTGGAAAATCGAGGCCTCGATGACGGCGAGCCGCTTGCCAAGCTTGAGAATCCGACAGGTGCAAGTCGTCGGTCTAGGCTTCGGCAGGCGCAGGAAATTGATGTTGAGATTGGCGGTAACCGCCAGCGCCACCGGCCCGATATGCGCCAATACTGCTGCATAGGCCGTCACATCCGCCAAGGTGAAAAGGGCTGGTCCGGAGACGGTGCCGCCGGGGCGCAAGTGCCTCTCGCTCGGGTCCAGCCGCATCGAGACGCTGCCGGGTGTGATCTCGGTGATCGCAAATACGCGCCCACCCGTGTGGATCTGCGGAAAGTCCGTATCCAGAAAACGGTGGAGCTCGTCGATCGTCATGACCGGCTGCATGAGTTTGCCTCGAAATTGCTTGTCGCCTGTGGCAGAACAATTAGCACGAAATAGCAATGCAGGGAGTTAGACCATGGCCGAAGTCGTATCCTTTCGGAAGGACCCGAGCAAAGCGGGCGAGGGCGCGCTCGTCATCCCGCAATTGAGCGATGGCATCCTGCGGCTGACGCTCAGCAATCCGCCTGCAAATGCGCTCTCGATCGCCGTCATGGAGACCCTGATCGGTGAGCTCCAGAGCGCCGCCGAGGACGCTGCCGTTCGCGTCGTCATCATCGCATCGACCGGCAATGTCTTCTCTGCCGGCCACGACCTCAAGGAATTGACCGCGCATCGGGCCGATGAGGACGGCGGCGAGGCATTCTTCGAAGAAACCTTTGCGCTGGCCGCTGATCTCATGCTCGAAATCACCCGCTTGCCAAAGCCTGTCATCGCCGAGATCGACGGCCTCGCAACGGCTGCCGGTTGCCAGCTTGTCGCCTCCTGCGATCTTGCGATCTGCACCGATACGGCAACCTTCTGTACGCCCGGCGTCAATATCGGCCTGTTCTGCTCGACCCCCATGGTGGCCGTGTCCCGCGCGGCGCATCGCAAGCAGGCGATGGAGATGTTGCTCACCGGTGAGACGATCGACGCCTCGACCGCGAAGGATTTCGGCCTGGTGAACCGCATCGTGCCGAAGCAATATCTGACGCAGGTCGTCACCAAATACGCGTCCGTCATTGCAAGCAAATCGCCGTTGACGCTGAAGATCGGCAAGGAGGCATTCTACCGCCAGCTCGAAATGCCCGTCGAGGAAGCCTACGGCTATGCTGCTCAGGTCATGGTCGACAATATGCTGACCGCCGATGCCGAGGAGGGGATTGGGGCCTTCCTGTCCAAGCGCATGCCGCAGTGGACCGGCGAATAGCTAGCCGAGTTTCAGGATCAGCCCGCCTGCGGCGATGATTGCGCCGGCGAGATAGCGCCAGGGACTGGCCTTTTCCTTCAAAACGATGACTGAGATCAGCAGGGCGAAGAGGATCGACGTCTCGCGCAGCGCCGCAACAGTTGCCACCGGGGCCTTGGTCATCGCCCAAAGGGCGAGGCCGTAGGACGCGATCGATCCGCCGCCACCGATCAGGCCGCGCCACCAGTTGTAGCGGACATGCATGGCGACTGCGACGGCGCCGCGCTTAGAGATCGCCCAGGTGAATAGCAATACCGGCGGCAGCAGCGACATCCATAGCGTATAGGAGACGGCATTGCCCGAGACGCGGGCGCCGACACCGTCGACATAGGTGTAGGTCGCAATCACGCAGGCATTGGCGAGGGCCAGCCTGATCGCGTGGCCGCCGCCTTTTCGCGCCTCGAAGGCCAGCGTCAGGATACCGGCGCAGATCGTCATCGTGCCGAGGAGCGAGCCGGTCGACAGTGTCTCGTTCAGGATGAAACCGCTGGTGGCTGCAATCAGCAGCGGAGCGCACCCGCGCATCAGCGGATAGACAAGGCCGATGTCGCCTGCGCGATATGCGCCTGCGACGAGCTGAAAATACGCGAACTGGAGAACAGCGGAAGCGCCGATGAATGGCCATGCGGCCGAGTTCGGCAATGGCAGGAACATCAGGAAGGGAAGAGCGCACACGGCACCGCCTGCCGAAATGAGGCTGGCATCGAGCGATTTGTCCGTGCCCGCCTTGATCATGGCGTTCCATGTCGCGTGCAACAGGGCACCAAATAGAACGAGCAAAATGACGTGGATTGGCAAAAAGACCACCGGGCGGTGTGAAAACAGCGATTGTGGAATTGTTGTTACGCCGCTCTTGGTAAAAATCAATCCCGTTCGATGACAGGACGGACCACACTGGCTCCCGGTCGCCCGTCAAGCAACCTGAGGATGCTGGCCCTCAAATCGATAAAAGAGGAACGTACACCAGAGGTATTTGCTCGATGGTCGCCTGTTCAACCATGAGGCGTTGCTAACATATGCAAGAACATATGTGAACATATACAGGATATACATAGAACGGTGACGGAGGCTACGGATTTGCCACCGCAGATTCTCACAAAACTGTGACAAAAGCCATCACGGAATCCATCGCTTAGCCGAAATTTTGTGACGCGCGCGCTTGAGCCCGCGAGGCTAAAGCGTCGCGATTTGGGACAGCAGAAACAAGCTTTTACAGCGAATAATTGGGAATGATAAACATCCCGTCTAAGTTGTCTATATTCTGGCAGTTCAGCACGCGACACCTCGGATTGTCCTTCGTAGGAATGGTCGTCCATTCAGCATATTGATTGGGGTCGCAATAGTTGCTGTTGCGAATGTAGCGGTCGAACAATGTCATGCCGCTCACTCGTTTCGACGGATACCGAAGGATCACGGCGCCCTCGTTATGGATCGCCGCGCGCGCTGCCTGGCAGCTCATGTTGAGCGCATTGTATCTCGAAATGGCCAGTGCCGGGGAGGCGGCCATGACGAAGGCGATCGCGACAACCAATTTTTTCATGGGAAAATCCTCCTGCTGCGTCCTAATTCCTATATACGCTGAAACGATCAGCCTGGTTTCAACCAACCCCGAAGTAAACGCGATTGTTATTGGAGGCGAAGTCCTTGAATCACGATAGGTATGAGGATGACTACATCCTCGGTATTCTGCGTTCCGTGAAGACGATTGCCCTGACGGGCGCGTCACCGAACCCCGCGCGACCGAGCAATTGCGTGATGGGCTATCTGCTGTCTCGGGGGTACAACGTTATCCCCGTGAATCCCGGTCAGGCAGGTAAGCAGATCCATGGCCAGACGGTCTACGCTCGGCTTGCCGATGTCCCGGTATTGGTCGATATGGTCGAGGTCTTCCGGGCTTCGGAATTTCTGTCGGGTGTTGTCGACGAGGCATTGGCAATGAGCCCGCGGCCGAAGGTGATATGGTCTCAGCTTGGTGTACGTGACGATGCGGCAGCGGCAAGAGCCGAGGCTGCCGGCATCAAGGTCGCCATGGATCGCTGCCCGGCAATTGAGTATCCCCGCCTCATCGGCTGAGTGGTTGGATTTTCCAAGTAACGTGCCTGGGTTGAAAAAGAACGCGATTAACTTTTCGCGGTTGTTCGCTATGCTCGCCGCCATTCGATCAAGCTGAATGGGAGGATTTCATGGCCAAGAGCGGTCCGGGTTTCAATACGTTGGCAGTTCATGCGGGGGCACAGCCCGACCCCACGACCGGCGCACGCGCGACACCGATCTACCAGACGACGGCTTTTGTCTTTAACGATTCGGATCACGCGGCGGCCCTCTTCGGTCTGCAGCAGTTCGGCAACATCTACACCCGGATCATGAACCCGACCCAGGCCGTGCTCGAAGAGCGCGTCGCGGCACTCGAAGGTGGCACCGCGGCGCTTGCCGTTGCGTCCGGCCATGCGGCCCAAGTGATTGTCTTTCACACGCTGATGCGCCCCGGCGAGAATTTCGTGGCCGCGAAGCGCCTGTACGGAGGCTCTATCAACCAGTTCGGTCATGCCTTCGATAATTACGGCTGGCAGGTTCGCTGGGCAGATTCCGCGGATCCCGCGAGCTTCGAAAGCCAGATCGATGGCAAGACGCGGGCAATCTTCATCGAGAGCCTCGCAAACCCCGGCGGTACCTTCGTCGACATCGCTGCGATCGCGGCAGTGGCGCACAAGCATGGCCTGCCTCTGATTGTCGACAACACCATGGCGAGCCCCTATCTCATCCGGCCGATCGAACACGGTGCCGATATCGTCGTGCATTCACTGACGAAGTTCCTGGGCGGTCACGGCAACTCCATGGGCGGCATGATCGTCGATGGCGGGACCTTCGATTGGTCGAAGTCCGGCAACTATCCGATGCTGTCTAGCCCGCGGCCGGAATATAACGGCGTGGTCCTGCATTCGACATTCGGCAATTTCGCATTTGCCATCGCCTGCCGCGTGCTTGGCCTGCGCGATCTCGGTCCGGCCATTTCTCCCTTCAATGCATTCCTGATCCTGACCGGCATCGAGACGTTGCCGCTGCGCATGCAGCGCCACAGCGATAACGCGATTGCCGTCGCAAGGTGGTTGAAGGCGCACAGCAAGGTCGCCTGGGTGAATTATGCCGGCCTCGAGGACGACCCGAACCACACGCTGCAGCAGCGCTATTCGCCGAAGGGCGCCGGCTCCGTCTTCACCTTTGGTGTCAAGGGCGGCTACGAGGCCGGCAAGACGCTGGTCGAGGGGTTGGAACTGTTCTCGCATCTCGCCAACATTGGCGACACACGCTCGCTCGTGATCCATCCGGCATCGACCACGCACCGGCAATTGACGGACGAGCAAAGGATCGCCGCCGGCGCCGGGCCCGACGTCGTTCGCCTTTCGGTTGGCATCGAGGACGTGAAGGATATCATCGCCGATCTCGAGCAATCGCTGGCGAAGATTTGAGGCAATGGCAAACTACCTGACTTTTGACATCAACGGCGTCGAACCGGAGTTCGGCGCCCCGGATGCCGACCGCATACTGGCCGGCGACCCGCGGTTCAAAACCTGGAACTTGGAGGAGGCCGATGGCGGCCTCTATTCCGGCATATGGGAGGCGACGCCCGGCAAGTGGCGGATCGCCTATGACGAGTGGGAATATTTCAACGTGCTTTCGGGCCACTCTGTTGTCACGGAGGACGGTGGTGACGCTGTGCATCTTCGCGCAGGCGATCGGATGATCCTCAGGCCCGGCTTTAGGGGAACCTGGGAAGTGGTTGAAACGACTCGCAAGGATTATGTCGTCCGCCTTTGACTGCGTGGCGGAAGGCGAAGGTCTGGTCACCGATCGGCACGGCGGTCACAGGCGCTAGCTTCTGTCGGAAGAGGCGAAATCGCTGCGGACGATGCCGTGGCGCTGGAGCTTGTCGTAGAATGTCTTCCTGGGAATGCCGAGGTCCGCGATCGTGCGGCGGACGTCGCCGTCATTGGCGTTCAGAGCTTCGCGAATGATGTGGGCCTCGTAGCGTTCGAGCCGGTCCGGAAGCGACAAGGCTCCATCCGTCTCCGGTTCTGCTGCCGGAGCACGATCCGAGACCTGCCCGACGCCGAGCACGAACCGTTCGGCAAAATGTGACAGTTCGCGCACGTTGCCCGGCCAGTCGTATTCCCGCAGGTGGCGATGGATCGACGAGGGGATCGTGGGCACGTCTCGCTTGAAGCGGCTCGCGGCGCGCTCGGCGAAGTAGCCGAAAAGCAGCGGAACGTCATCCCTTCGCTCCTTGAGTGGCGGGATCGAGATCGTCACGACATTGAGCCGATAATAAAGATCCTCACGAAAGTCGCCACGCTGGCGGGGATCACTGAGATCGATCTTGGAGGCGGCGACAACACGCAGGTCGACCGGTCGGACCTCGTTGGTGCCAAGCGGCGTAACCTCGCGCATCTCGAGCACACGCAGCATCTGCACCTGGGTTGCCGGCGGCATGCTCTCGATCTCGTCGAGAAAAAGCGTTCCGCCGCTCGCATGCTCGATGCGACCGATGCGCTTTTTCTGCGCGCCGGTGAAGGCGCCGGGCTCATGACCGAACAGCTCGCTTTCGACCACGCTTTCCGGCAGCGCACCGCAGTTGAGTGCGACGAAATTGCCGGATGCGCGTCGACTCCAGCGGTGGAGCAGGCTTGCCACGACCTCCTTACCGCTGCCGGTTTCTCCCATCAGGAGAACGTCGACATCGGTGTCGGCAATCTGTCGCAGGGTGTGGCGCAGCCGCTCCATCGCCGGCGTCTGGCCGATCAGCGGAAGGTCGTCGCGTGCCTCTTCGGTCGCCTTGCGCAGAGACCTGTTTTCCATCACGAGACGACGCTTTTCGGCGGCGCGCCGCACGCTCTGGATGAGCCGGTCTGTCGCGAACGGCTTGGTGACGAAATCATAGACTCCGTCCTGCATGGCTTTCACCGCCATCGGAATATCGCCATGTCCTGTGACCAGGATGACCGGCAGATCCTCGTCCCGTTGTCGCACGCGACCGAAGAGCTGCAGGCCATCGATCCCAGGCATCCGGATATCGGAAACTACGACGCCTGCGAATTCCGGGCTCAATGCCGCCAGTGCTTCCCCCGCGTCGGAAAAAGCCGAAACGGAAAAGCCGGCGAGCTCAAGCGTCTGCTTCGTTGCCCGCAGCAGGTCCTTGTCGTCATCGATGAGAAAAATCGGCGTTACATCGGTCATGCCATGGCCTTCCGCAGGTGCACCGTAAAGCAGGTTCCGTTCGCATCGCTCGTCACGTCGATGCGGCCGCCATAGTCGGCCACGATGTCCTTGGAAATGACGAGGCCGAGACCCAAACCTCTTTCCTTGGACGTATTGAACGGCGTGAAGAGCGACTTCAGGATGTCAGGCGAAATCCCCGGGCCGTTGTCGGCGACCTTGATTGCAACTTCGTCGCCTGTCTCTGTCACCGAGACGTCGACCTTCGCGTCGGCTCGCCCGTCAAGGGCCTCCAAAGCATTCTGGAACAGGTTGATCAGGATCTGTTCAAGCCGGATCCGGTTGCCGAGTACGCATAGCCTCGCTGGAGGCGGCCGAATATCGAGTGCTTCCAGTTGTCCGGCAAAGCGGCTTTTCAGCAGAACAACCGCTCCATCAATAACACTCAGCAATTCCACGGGCTCCGGCGCCACGCGGCCCTTGCGCGCAAATGCCTTCAACTCGTCGGTAATCGCTCCGATCCGTTCGGTGAGGCCGGCAATCGCCTCCAGGTTTTCGTCCACCTGATTCGTCTGCCGGCGTTCCAGAAAGACGCGGGCGTTGTCTGCATAGGCGCGTATGGTCGCGACCGGCTGGTTGATCTCGTGGGCCACGCCCGCCGCCACCTGGCCGAGGATCGCGAGCCGGTTCGCCTGCACCAGTTCCTGCTGCACGACCTGCAGCCTTGCTTCGGTTTCCCTGTGATCGGAGATTTCGGCCTGCAGACGGTCGCGCGCCCTGCTGAGATCGTCGGTTCGCTCGACGACCCTTCGCTCCAGCTCCTCGCGCATGGCTTGTTCTTCCGCGATCTTGGTCGCGGCCGCCTGGCGCCTCCATAGGAGAAACGCTGCGATGGCGAGAATGGGCAGAAGGACGGCAAGCGACAGTAGGCGCATTTCTCGAACGGACGCGGCGACCGGGGCATCGGTCGGTACCAGATACTCGAGATGCCATGGGGTGGTGGGAACTGGCGTTGCTAGGCGCAAATATTCGCCTTCGCCACTGCCGGGAAGAACGGCGGAAACAAGCGAGGCCTCGGCATCGATTGGCCGGGGCCGCATGATAGGCAATTTCGCCAACGGCGCATCGCCGAACTGTTGGCTGTTGCGGATGGCGGCAAGCTCAGCCTCAGGCACCGGACCGTTGATCATAAAACGCCAGGAGGGGATACTGGTGATCAGAACAACGCCGCGATTGTCGGTGACATAAACAGGACGATGCGTATCGCGCCAATCGCTCTCAAGCTGGTCGAACTCGAGCTTGACGACCACGACGCCAAGGGGCGCCGCCGCACTGCCGACGCGGCGCGAAATGTAGAGGCCAGGGCGCTTGCTGACACTGCCTAGGGCAAAATGCTCGGCGGTTCCTTCATCCATCGCCTTTCGGAAGTAATCGCGGAAGGCGTAGTCGTTGCCGACGAAGCTGATGGGCTCCCGCCAGTTGCTCGAGGAGACAGCGATACCGTTGGGACCAATGACGTAGAGCACCGCGGCCTGCGTTCCCGTGACAAGTCGCTCCAGCTTCCGGTTCAAGATGTCGATTGCATCGCTGCTTTTGGACGAGAGGCCATCGAGAACCTGCTGGTCCTCGGCAAGAAGCAGGGGCAGGGCGCGTGGCCTCTCCAGAACGGCGTTGAGCAGCGCCACCTTCAGGCTCGCATCGGTCCGGCTCTGGCTCACAATCGTATCGATGGCGGCGCGACGCCCATAGACGGTCGCGCCGAACAGCGTGGCAAGGATCAGCGCTGCCGAAACCGAAGCAAAGAGGATCCACGTTCGCCGTACCCGCCGGCTGGCACGGTGGAAGGAACCGAAATCCGATCTCGAAGAGGATTGAAGCATTGTTCACTCTGTGCGTAATTCCGCACTCACGTCAAATCAATTTGTGCGAAAATGCGCTCATCTCTTTTGCTTTACGGCGCGGACGAACAATAGACTGTTGCGAAATCAATATCTTAATAGCGGCGTCGCAACTTGGCACGCATGTTGCAAAACCTCCGCAAACAGCCGCGTGGCTGTTGAATTGGTAACGCAATCGCCCCGGGAGGCCACCGTTGGTTTTGGGGCACATGGAGGACATCATGGGTGCAGCACTTCCAGTCGCGCAGCCGCGCGGCAAGGTTCCCTTCTATCGGCTTCTCTACGTGCAGGTTCTTGCCGCCATCTGTGCTGGCATCCTGCTCGGTCATTTCTATCCCGATATCGGCACGGCTCTGAAGCCGCTCGGCGACGCTTTCATCAAGCTCGTCAAAATGATCATCGCCCCCGTCATCTTCTTGACCGTTGCAACCGGCATCGCCGGCATGTCGGACCTGCAGAAGGTTGGACGCGTTGCCGGCAAGGCGATGCTGTACTTCCTCGTCTTTTCGACGCTGGCATTGGCTGTCGGCCTGCTGGTGGCCAACGTGATACAGCCGGGCGCCGGCATGCATATCGATCCGGCGACGCTGGATACCAAGGCCGTCGCAAGCTACGCGGAAAAGGCTCATGACTCGACCGTCACGGGCTTCCTGATGAACATTATCCCGAACACGATCGTTGGTGCTTTTGCCGACGGCGACATTCTTCAGGTGCTGTTCTTCTCCGTCCTGTTCGGTATCGCGCTTGCCATGGTCGGCGATCGCGGTCGGCCGGTCGCTGACTTCCTGCAGTCACTGACGGTGCCGGTCTTCAAGCTGGTGGCGGTCCTGATGAAGGCAGCTCCGATCGGCGCTTTCGGCGCCATGGCGTTCACCATCGGCAAATACGGCATCGGCTCCATTGCAAACCTGGCAATGCTGATCGGTACCTTCTATCTGACATCGCTGCTCTTCGTTCTGGTCGTTCTCGGTGCGGTTGCCCGCTACAACGGGTTTTCGATCCTTGCGCTGATCCGTTACATCAAGGAGGAGCTGCTGCTGGTGCTCGGTACGTCTTCTTCGGAAGCCGCGCTTCCGGGCCTCATGGCCAAGATGGAACAGGCAGGCTGCAAGCGCTCTGTCGTCGGTCTCGTCATTCCGACCGGCTATTCCTTCAACCTCGACGGCACGAACATCTATATGACGCTCGCAGCCCTCTTCATCGCTCAGGCGACGGATACCCCGCTGACGCTGGCAGACCAGATCCTGCTTCTGCTGGTCGCGATGCTGAGCTCCAAGGGCGCTGCCGGCATCACCGGTGCCGGCTTCATTACGCTTGCCGCAACGCTCTCGGTAGTGCCCTCGGTTCCAGTGGCAGGTATGGCGCTAATCCTCGGTATCGACCGCTTCATGTCGGAATGCCGCGCGCTGACCAACTTTGTCGGCAACGCGGTCGCGACGGTCGTCGTCGCCCGCTGGGAAAATGAACTTGATCAGACGAGGTTTGCTGCGGCCATGGCCGGCAGGTTGCCTCCGGAACCGGTCGACGGTGTGCCGGCTCTGCAGGCCGCGGAATAACGCCAAACCGTAAGGTGTTGGAAGCATGACAGAGAGGTCCGCGTTCTCCGGAACGCGGACCCTTTCCATTGGTGCCTACCAGGCGAGATCCAGCCGATCCAATCCGTGGAAGTGATAGACGTCCTTCACAACAGGTGTACGGGCAAGCCTGAGCCCAGGTAGTCTCTCGAAGAGAATTGGCAGGACGACGTTCAGTTCGAGCCGAGCCAACGGCGCCCCGATGCAGAAGTGGATACCCGCGCCAAAGGACACGTTGGCGGCCTCATTGCGGTCAGGCTTGAACGTCAGCGGATCACTGAATCTTGTCGGGTCGAGATTGGCTGCCGCCAGAATGAGGCTCACCTTGTCGCCGCGCTTGAACGAAATGCCGTCGATCTCGACGGGCTCCAGCGCCCAGCGCTGGAAGATGTGGACCGGTGCGCAAATACGCAGGGACTCTTCGACGGTTCGCTCGGTGGTGGCTTCGTCCTTAAAAAGGTCGGCCGGATCGCGTCCGCTGTCCAGAATGATGCGCACCGAGTTGCCGATCTGGTGCACCGTCGCCTCGTGACCGGCATTGAGCAATACGATCGTCGTCGAAACGAGCTCGTCCTCTGTGAGATACTGGCCCTTGTGTTCGGTGTGGATCATGTGCGTCAGAAGGTCGTCCCGCGGGTTGGCGCGACGCTCGGCAATGACCGTCTTTACATAGTCCGAGAACGCCTTCGCGGCCCGTTCGGCGCCATCCTCGTCCTCGCGGGTTCGGCCGAAGAGATACATGCGGATGTAGGCATGCGACCACTCCAGGAGTTGCGGTCCCATTTCCTCCGGAATGCCGATCATGCGGGCAATCATCGTCACCGGAATGATGTCGGCAAACGCCGAAAGCAGCTCGACTTCGTTGTTTTTCCCGAAGCCGTCGATGAGCTTGTTGGCAAGCTCGGCGATTTCCGACTTCATCTTCTCAACGTGACGAGACACGAAGGCGCGGTTGACGAGCGTTCGCAGACGCGTGTGTTCAGGCGGCTCCAGTTCAAGCAGCGAGTATCGTTCCGCGAGATCGAAATTCGCCACGTGCTGTTCCGGTTCGGGAAGGCCGAGTTCTTCACGGCTTGCGATGTGCTGGATCTGGCGGCCGAAGCGGCGATCGCGCAGCAGGCCGTTCACATGGTCATAGCCTGTGAAGAACCACTGCTTCTGCTGCTCCCAATAGAATGTGGGGCAATGCGCGTGCAGAGCCGCGTAGACGCTGTTCGGATCGCTGTAAAAGGCAGGATTGCTTGCGTCCAGCGAGACGTGGCGTGTGGCGGGATCGATGGAAAGAAATGGTGGGATCATCATGCTTCGAGGCTTAGCGGATTTGCCAAGCCTCGAAAAGATAGGGTCAGCCTCTCGACAGCGATCCAACGCGGCGGAGCGCGTGGATTTGGTCGTCGAGTGTTGGAACCAGTTCGCCACTTGTTTGATCCGGCTGCGGAGGCAGTGGTGCCGCGGCTTCGGCTTCACCGAAGATGACGGTGCAGTTGCGGCCGGCTGCCTTTGCGGCATAGAGCGCCCGATCGGCTGCCGATACGAGCTTGTCCATGTTTGCCTCGATGGCTGAGGCAAGGGCAACGCCGGTGCTGAATGTTGCCGGGACGATCGCGTCGCCGGTGCTCACGGGCACACGGCAAAACTCCGCCCGGATCGTCTCTGCCAGCGCTTCAGCTTCTGTCTGGTCGGCGACGGTCGTGAAGGCTGCAAACTCCTCGCCCCCCATGCGGCCGAAAGCTCCATCCGGCACGAATTGATTGGCCAATCGGGCAAACACTGTCAGCACGACGTCGCCGGCCTGATGGCCGAACCGGTCGTTGACGCGCTTGAAGTGGTCGAGGTCGAAAAGCAACACGGCGACCTGACGGTTACTGTTGAATGCACGTTCCCGGATGGCATCGAAGCGTCCGAAGAGGCCGCGTCGGTTCAAGACGCCAGTCAGAGAATCGGTGAGGCTGAGCATGCGAAGATGCTTCTCCGAGCGCTCCATGATGACGAGGCAGGTGAGAGCGCACGCCAGGATGAGCAGGAAGCCCGTTGCCATCGCGGCGCTGCCCGCGAAGTTGACAGCTTCCGTATCAGTGGGGCCGAGGATTGCCATTGCCAGCGCAGTACCGAAGCACAGGACGCCCTGGACCACGAAGATGGCGCCGAGTTTGCCTCTCGAGCCCTCGTTGCGCTTGCCTGCCATGCAGACTGCCATCGCGAGTGCCGTCGCGCCGGTGGCTGAGGCTAGATTGTAGAGAATGACGCGATTGGTGTAGTCGTCGTTGACCCACGGCAGGAAGACGCCGCCCAGCCAGACGAGCGGTGGCAGCAATGCCCACCATTCGAGCTTGCGACGATCAAGCGCGAGGTACCCGGCAACCCACGCGCTCTGCCCAGATAGTGCGATCGTGTTGGCGATCTCGATGGAAAGGATGGCGGGTATCTGCCCGCGCAGGGCCGCCATTGCGAAACCCACGCCGCTAAGGAGAAAGCCCGTTCCCCAATAGAAATAGGCCTTGTTTCGGACATTGTGGCGCCAGGCCATGAACGCTACCAGCGCGAGCGTCATGGCTTCGGAGCACCAAATGGCTAATCCAGTCGTAACATTGAACACGGCAGTACCCCTTGTATTGCGCGTATCCTTTCGGAAAAAACTGGCAACTTCATTAATTGTGCTTGCGCGCCACTGCATTTTTGTGCGGAGTTGTCTTTAGGCTTTCCTTTCTGTGAATGAAGGGCAGTTGCGGGCGGATTCAGAATTCGTTTATCCTGATGCCGACAAAAGCTGTGCGACAGCGCGATCGTCGCCCGTTCCTCGAATCTATTTCGTCGGAATCAGCGTACATCGGGCGAAAAGTTGTTCGCCTTGCTCCGGTCCCTCTTCACGTTATCCATCGGCGCGTCTTGAAGAGGAGGGCAGGGAAGCTCTATGTAGGGATAGGCATTTTCTTTGATTCCCGGCCATAGCCGGCAGACGTTGACAAAGGACGCACATGAGAAACCCAGTCGATACCGCTATGGCCCTCGTGCCGATGGTCGTGGAACAGACCAATCGCGGTGAACGCTCCTACGACATCTATTCGCGCCTGCTCAAGGAACGCATCATCTTCCTGACCGGGCCTGTCGAGGATCACATGGCGACGCTCGTCTGCGCCCAGCTCCTCTTCCTCGAGGCCGAAAACCCGAAGAAGGAAATTGCGCTCTACATCAATTCTCCAGGCGGCGTTGTGACTGCCGGCATGGCGATCTACGACACGATGCAGTTCATCAAGCCAGCCGTCTCGACGCTCTGCATCGGCCAGGCTGCGTCCATGGGCTCGCTGCTGCTTGCTGCCGGCCACAAGGACATGCGCTTTGCCACCCCGAATTCCCGCATCATGGTGCATCAGCCATCAGGCGGCTTCCAGGGTCAGGCATCTGACATCGAGCGTCACGCCCGCGATATTCTCAAGATGAAGCGCCGCCTGAACGAAGTTTACGTCAAGCATACAGGCCGCACCTACGAGGAAGTTGAAAAGACCCTTGACCGCGACCACTTCATGGATGCGGACGAGGCTCAGACCTGGGGTGTCATCGACAAGGTCCTGACATCTCGCGTCGAGATGGAAGGTGATGCCGCCTAGTGAGAAGTAGGAATGGTGTTGTATCCGCCACAGTTCTATCTCATTTGTGATCGAACAAGGGAAGAAACCCGGTGGCGGGTGCGGCAATCTCAAGTATTAATGCTATGTTGAATTTTTATGACATAGCATCGGCAGTCGAAGGGGAGTTCGTTGCCGCCGGCGCCAGGACAGCTTAGTTTGGACCGGTTCGTACCCCTTAAACGGCCTTGGCCGGCTGGGGCTCCAAGCGTGGAGCAGGCCAATGAGTGGACCGTTATTTCACCTTGAAATGCGGCGTGCTGGAAGGAAAGTGATATGAGCAAGGTCAGCGGCAGCAACGGCGGCGACTCCAAAAACACCCTCTATTGTTCGTTCTGCGGAAAGAGCCAGCACGAAGTCCGGAAGCTTATCGCCGGACCGACCGTTTTCATCTGCGATGAATGCGTCGAATTGTGCATGGACATCATCCGCGAGGAAAACAAATCCTCGATGGTCAAGTCCCGTGACGGCGTTCCCACGCCTCAGGACATCATCAAGGTCCTCGATGAATATGTCATCGGCCAGCGCCAGGCGAAGAAGATCCTGTCGGTTGCCGTTCACAACCACTACAAGCGCCTCGCACACGCCTCCAAGAACGGCGAAGTCGAGTTGGCGAAGTCGAACATCATGCTGGTCGGACCGACCGGTTGCGGCAAGACCTATCTTGCCCAGACGCTCGCCCGCATCATCGACGTTCCGTTCACGATGGCCGATGCGACGACGCTGACGGAAGCCGGTTATGTCGGTGAAGACGTCGAAAACATCATCCTGAAGCTGCTGCAGGCTGCCGACTACAATGTCGAGCGCGCCCAGCGCGGCATCGTCTACATCGACGAAGTCGACAAGATCTCCCGCAAGTCCGACAACCCGTCGATCACCCGCGACGTATCGGGCGAGGGCGTGCAGCAGGCGCTTCTGAAGATCATGGAAGGCACGGTTGCCTCGGTGCCCCCGCAGGGCGGCCGCAAGCATCCGCAGCAGGAATTCCTGCAGGTCGACACCACGAACATCCTGTTCATCTGCGGTGGCGCATTCGCCGGTCTCGACAAGATCATCTCGGCTCGCGGCGAGAAGACCTCGATCGGCTTCGGTGCAACGGTTAAGGCCCCGGACGACCGTCGTGTCGGCGAAGTCCTGCGCGAACTGGAGCCGGAAGATCTGGTCAAGTTCGGCCTCATCCCGGAATTCATCGGCCGTCTGCCTGTCCTGGCGACGCTCGAGGATCTCGATGAGGATGCACTGATCCAGATCCTGTCGGAGCCGAAGAACGCACTGATCAAGCAGTACCAGCGCCTGTTCGAGATGGAAGACGTGGAACTCACCTTCCACGAGGACGCTCTCCGCGAGATCGCCCGCAAGGCGATCATTCGCAAGACCGGTGCCCGCGGCCTTCGTTCGATTATGGAAAAGATCCTCCTCGACACGATGTTCGAACTGCCGGCGCTGGAAGGCGTACGCGAAGTCGTCATCTCCGAGGAAGTGGCACGCGGCTCCGCCCGTCCGCTTTACATCTACGCCGATCGTCAAGATGAGAAGGCCAACGCTTCCGCGTGACCTTAGAGATATCTTTACGATACGAACTGTGAATTTGAGGGGCTTGCCGTTGGCGGGCCCCTTTCTATTTCAAAATCAGTGCACGACCCTGATAAATCTTGCTAAAGAGGTCTGAAACCACTTCTGTTGCCGTTGCGGATTCCCCCGCCCTTGGCAATTATGGAATGATTCCGTTGGTGTGTTTCGGTCTTGTGTTTTAGCCGCTTCGGAAGTGGTAGCCGCTGACTTGGCACGGCGCTCCAGAATGAAGGTATTCCGTTGTAGCATAGCTGTCATGTCCAGGGGGACACCGGCCATGGCGCAGCTTGAAAAGCATAATCAGAACCTCCACTTGTTGTCTCAAGTGGAGTGCGGCCCGGTTCTAGTGGCCGCGCCAGAAGAGCCCGGAAACGGGACGATGGAAAGGAAATAAAATGACGAAGAAAACGTCAGTTGCGAGCACAGCATATCCGGTTTTGCCCCTGCGCGACATCGTCGTCTTCCCGCATATGATCGTGCCCTTGTTTGTCGGCCGAGAGAAATCGATCCGTGCGCTTGAGGAGGTCATGGGATCGGACAAGCAGATCATGCTCGTCACGCAGATCAATGCGAGCGATGACGATCCGGAACCGTCTGCCATTCACAATGTCGGTACTGTCGCCAACGTATTGCAGCTGCTGAAGCTGCCTGATGGCACCGTCAAGGTTCTGGTCGAAGGTCGCGCCCGCGCCGAGATCGACGCTTACACGGATCGTGAGGACTTTTACGAAGCCCTTGGTCACGTTCTCGAAGAACCGCATGACGATCCGGTCGAGCTTGAAGCGCTTAGCCGCTCGGTCGTTTCCGAGTTCGAGAGCTACGTAAAGCTCAACAAGAAGATCTCGCCCGAGGTCGTTGGCGCTGCCAGCCAGATCGACGACTATTCGAAGCTCGCCGATACGGTTGCCTCGCACCTGTCGATCAAGATCACCGAGAAGCAGGAGATGCTGGAAACCACCAGTGTCAAGGCACGCCTCGAAAAGGCGCTCGGCTTCATGGAAGGCGAGATCTCGGTCCTTCAGGTCGAAAAACGCATCCGCTCGCGCGTCAAGCGCCAGATGGAGAAGACCCAGCGCGAGTACTACCTGAACGAACAGATGAAGGCGATCCAGAAGGAGCTTGGCGACGGCGAGGAAGGCCGCGACGAGATGGCCGAACTGGAAGAGCGCATCGCCAAGACCAAGCTTTCGAAGGAAGCCAAGGAAAAGGCTGACGCCGAGCTGAAGAAGCTGCGGCAGATGAGCCCGATGTCGGCTGAGGCGACTGTTGTCCGCAACTATCTCGACTGGCTGCTCGGAATTCCGTGGGGCAAGAAGTCGAAGATCAAGTCGGATCTCAACAACGCCGAGAAGATCCTCGAAGCCGATCACTTCGGTCTCGATAAGGTCAAGGAGCGTATCGTCGAGTATCTGGCTGTCCAGGCCCGCGCGACCAAGATCAAGGGTCCGATCCTGTGCCTCGTTGGTCCTCCGGGCGTGGGCAAGACCTCGCTCGCCCAGTCGATCGCCAAGGCGACCGGCCGTGAGTATGTCCGCATGGCTCTCGGTGGCGTTCGTGACGAAGCTGAAATTCGCGGTCACCGCCGCACCTACATCGGTTCGATGCCCGGCAAGGTCATCCAGTCGATGAAGAAGGCGAAGAAGTCCAACCCGCTCTTCCTGCTCGATGAAATCGACAAGATGGGCCAGGATTTCCGTGGCGATCCGTCGTCGGCTCTGCTCGAGGTGCTGGATCCGGCTCAGAACTCGACCTTCATGGATCACTACCTGGAAGTCGAATACGACCTGTCGGACGTGATGTTCATCACGACGGCGAATACGCTGAACATTCCGGCACCTTTGATGGACCGCATGGAAGTCATCCGTATTGCCGGTTACACCGAAGACGAAAAGCGCGAAATCGCCAAGCGGCACCTGCTGCCGAAGGCCATCAAGGAACATGCGCTGCAGCCGAATGAATTCTCGGTCAGCGACGATGCCCTGATGGCGATCAGCCAGCAGTACACCCGCGAAGCTGGTGTTCGTAACTTCGAACGCGAATTGATGAAGCTCGCCCGCAAGGCGGTCACCGAGATCATCAAGGGCAAGACGAAGTCCGTTCATGTGACGGCCGAAAACATCGACGACTACCTGGGCGTTCCGCGCTTCCGCCACGGCGAAGCAGAGCGCGAAGATCAGGTCGGCGTGGTAACGGGCCTGGCCTGGACGGAAGTCGGCGGCGAACTGCTGACGATCGAAGGCGTCATGATGCCGGGCAAGGGTCGCATGACCGTGACCGGCAACCTGAAGGAAGTCATGAAGGAATCGATTTCCGCAGCGGCATCCTATGTCCGCTCGCGCGCCGTCGATTTCGGCATCGAGCCTCCGCGCTTCGACAAGAGCGACATCCACGTGCACGTACCGGAAGGTGCGACGCCGAAGGATGGTCCGTCGGCCGGTGTTGCCATGGCAACCGCGATCGTCTCGATCATGACCGGCATCCCGGTCGACAAGAACGTGGCGATGACGGGTGAAATCACCCTTCGCGGTCGTGTTCTGCCGATCGGCGGCCTCAAGGAAAAGCTGCTCGCAGCGCTTCGCGGTGGCATCAAGAAGGTGCTGATTCCGGAAGAAAACGCCAAGGATCTGGCGGAGATTCCGGATAACGTGAAGAACAACATGGAGATCATCCCGGTGTCCCGCATGGGCGAGGTGATCAAGCATGCGCTGGTCCGCAGACCGGAAGCAATCGAGTGGGATGGCACGGTGGAAACGCCCGTCATCGCAACGGTCGAAGGGCTCGACGAAACGGGTGCAACCATAGCTCACTGAGCTTTGTTTGCCACATTCGTGCCCAATTGCTTAAAAACCCTGAAAAGGCTGGCGTTTTCGCCAGCCTTTTTTTGTGAAATTGGCACACGGGTGCTTGCATTTCCTTGATTTGCAGGCTCTTTGGGGTGCGGCGGGCCTGATGAACTCTATTCTGCGCCTGGCTTATAGATTTGAGTCGTTTCGAACCATTTAGAAAGGGGTGGAAACATGAACAAGAATGAACTCGTGTCCGCAGTTGCCGAAAAGGCAGGACTCTCGAAGACCGACGCTGCTTCCGCGGTTGATGCTGTTTTCGAAGTCGTCCAGGCTGAACTGAAGGGCAAGGGCGACGTTCGCCTCGCTGGTTTTGGTAGCTTCACCGTCTCCCATCGCGCAGCCACGAAGGGCCGCAACCCGTCCACCGGCGCAGAAGTCGATATTCCGGCTCGCAACGTGCCGAAGTTCACGCCCGGCAAGGGCCTGAAGGACGCCGTCAACGGCTGATATGAATTTACTTGGCGGCCGGGCAACGAGACCGGCGGCACAAGTTTCGAAGGGTTCGGCCACGGCCGAACCCTTTTTGCTTTTCGCGGCCTTGTCGGCACGCGCGGCATGTCATACGAAATGACCGTTCTCAGGGCGGGGTGAAAGTACCTACCGGCGGTAAAGGCCTTGGCCCGCCCGCGAGCGCCTTTTGGTCGTGTGCCGAGAGGGTCGGCAGATCCGGTGCAATTCCGGAGCCGACGGTTACAGTCCGGATGAAAGAGAATGAGCGGAGCGGGCGAGGGTGGATTCTGCCCTCGCTGCGGTATCGCGCTCATGCGTCCTGATTTGTGTTGGTTTCGGAAAGAAAGACATGAATCAGACTTCCCCTACGTTTTCCGCTTCGCGAGCAATGGTCGGTGCTGCCTGGATGATTGCCGCGGGCATCGCCTTCTCTATCCTCAATATCGTCACGCAATGGCTGACGATGAAGCTCGCTTTCCTCTCGGCCTCGGCAGCCTTCTGGCAATATGCCTTTGCCCTGGTGTTCTCGCTGCCCTTTCTCTGGCGCGCCGGTCTTGGGGCAATGAGAACGCGTTATCACTGGCGTCATGTTGTACGAGTCGCCTTGGCTGCCTTTGGGGGTAACGACCTGGGTCGCGGGGCTTGCGCAAGTACCCATCTGGCAGGCGATTGCGCTGGTAATGACGTCTCCGTTCTTCATCATCATGGGCGCACGCATCTACCTTGGTGAGTATATCGGCCCTGCGCGATGGGCCGCGACCGCAACCGGTTTCCTGGGAGCGATGATCATCCTGCAGCCCTGGTCGGACAGCTTCAGTTGGGCGGCGCTCCTGCCGATCCTCTCGGCCCTTCTCTGGGGCGCCTCTTCGTTGATCACCAAGAGCCTTACCGGAGTCGAGCGACCGGAGACCATCACCGTTTGGCTGCTCGCGCTCCTCACGCCGATCAACGGCGGATTGGCGCTAGCGGCTGGCTTCGACATTCCGACCGGCTTGACGCTCCTGCTTTTCGTTGCGGCGGGCCTCCTGACCGTGATGGCGCAGTATTTTCCTGACGTTAGCCTATTCGGCAGCCGATGCCGCTTACATTCAGCCATTCGACGATCTCAAGCTGCCGCTCAACGTGTTCGCCGGCTGGCTGGTCTTCGGCTATGCGCCGACCGGCTATCTGTGGTTGGGCGCGGTGCTGATCCTTGGGGCATCGCTCTTCATCATGCGGAACGAAATGAAGAAGGAGCGGGAGACCCGCTAGCGCGTTCAAAATATGACATCGGTGTCATCCCGGTGTCATGCCCATCCCCCAGAAAAACCTTGTGTGAACTCATGGGGGATTTCATGACAACTGTATCGCGCAAGACAGTGCTCGTTGCGGCGCTCCTGGCGACGGCCGCGTTTCCGGCCGCCGCAGAGCCCGTTTTCAATCGTATCGCAACCTTTCCGGTGGCATCCAACCTGCCACAGGAGAAAGACAAGCTCTCGGCCACTTCGGCGGAAATCATCACGGCTACCGACGACGGCATGACGCTGATCTTTAGCGACAGCCCACTCGGAGCGATTGGTTTTGTCGATATCTCAGACGCCAAGGCTCCGAAGGCCGGGGGCGCGCTGATGATGGACGGCGAGCCGACATCCGTGACATCAACCGCCGGAAAGGCGCTCGTTGCCGTCAATACGTCGAAGAGCAAGGCAAAGCCTTCTGGGCGTCTCGCGATCGTCGACGTTGCCACCAAGAAGATCGAGAACGCATGCGACCTTGGGGGGCAGCCGGATTCGATCGCACTCAACAAGGACAAGACGCTCGGCGCGATCGCGATCGAAAACGAGCGTGACGAAGAGGTGAACGACGGCAAGATTCCGCAGATGCCGGCAGGCGACCTTGTCGTGTTCCAGGTCAAGAACGGCGCGGTCGATTGCGGTTCGATCAAGCACGTGATGCTGACTGGACTGGCGGGCATCGCACCCGAAGATCCGGAGCCGGAATTCGTCTCCTTCAACGACCAGAACGAGATCGCCCTGACCCTGCAGGAAAACAACGAGATCGTCATTATCGACGCGGCGACCGCAACGGTAAAGGCGCACTTCCCTGCGGGCAGCGTCGATCTCGCGGGTATCGATACCAAGCGCGACGGCGCGCTGAGGTTCACCGGCGAACTCAAGGGCGTGTTGCGCGAGCCCGACGCCGTGAAGTGGCTGGACAACGACCGTCTGGTCGTTGCGAACGAAGGCGACTATCAAGGCGGCTCGCGCGGCTTCACGATTTTCGACAAGACCGGAAAGGTACTTTACGAATCCGGTGCCTCGTTCGAACGCGCTGTCGCCAATATCGGCCACTATCCGGACAAGCGCTCTTCCGCCAAGGGTGTTGAGCCGGAAGGCTTGGAGGTCGCGACCTTCGGCGGCCAGAAATACATCTTCCTGCTTTCGGAGCGAGCTTCGGTCGTCGGCGTCTACAAGGATACCGGCGCGGAACCGCAACTCGTCCAGATCCTTCCGTCCGGCGTCTCGCCCGAGGGTGGCGTGGCCGTCCCGTCGCGCAATCTGTTTGCCACCGCCAACGAAGTCGATCTCGGCAAGGATGGCGGACCGCGATCCCACGTAATGATCTATCAACTTGCGGAAGGCGAAATGGCCTATCCGCAGATCGTTGCGGCGGAGAAGGAGGGCAATCCGCTCGGCTTTGCAGCACTTTCGGGTCTTGCCGCCGTTCCGGAAAAGCCGGGCCAGCTGTTTGCCGTCAGCGACAGCGTTCTCGGCATGCAGCCGACGATCTACACTATCGACGCCACCAAGAAACCGGCCGTCATCACCGAATCGCTGACCGTCAAGCGCGATGGCCAGCCGGCCCAAAAGCTCGATATCGAGGGTATCGCCGTCGACGAGAAGGGCTGGTTCTGGCTGGCCTCGGAAGGCAACAGCGAGAAGCTTTTGCCGCACGCGCTGTACCACGTAAACCCGAAGGGCGAGATCAAGGAAGAAATCGCTCTGCCGAGCGAACTGACCGCCAACGAAATCCGCTACGGCTTCGAAGGCGTGACGATCATCGGTTCCGGCGACGATGCCACCCTGTGGATGGCTGTTCAGCGCGAATGGAAGGATGACGAGAAGGGTTTCGTAAAGCTCGTCTCGTACAACCCGAAGAGCACGGAGTGGGGCGCCGTCCGCTATCCGCTGGACAAGTCCGAAGCCGGTTGGGTTGGTCTGTCTGAGATTTCCGCTCAGGGCGACGGCGTCTATATCATCGAGCGCGACAACCTCGTCGGTGACGCAGCCAAGCTGAAGAAGCTCTACAAGGTCGCGGTATCGGATCTGAAGCCCGGCAAGCTTGGAGGCGAGTTGCCGCTCGTCAAGAAGACGGAAGCCCACGACTTCCTTCCGGAGCTGAAGACTGCCACCAACGGCTACGTCCTCGACAAGCTGGAAGGTTTCGCCTTCGACGCCTCCGGCAAGGCTTACGCTGTCACGGACAATGATGGCGTGGATGATTCCTCGGGTGAAACTCTGTTCTTCGAGGTCAACCTCGTCGGTACGAACTGAGATTGATTGAGCCAGAAACAGAATGGCCGGGTCTATGCCCGGCCATTTTTCTTGCAATGCCTGCCTTACCAGCGCTGGTGGACGTAAGGGGCGACCAGTCGGTCGTAGATCTCGCGCGTGGCCTCCATCACTTCGTGTGAGAGCGGCGCGAGGCTTGCTGCAGCAGCGTTGGCGCGTGCCTGTTCGGCGTTGCGTGCACCCGGAATGACGACAGTGACCGCATCGCTCATCAGGATCCAGCGCAGCGCGAAGGCCGCCATGGTCGTGCCTGATGGCACGAGCTTGCGCACTTCCTCCACGGCCTGCAGGCCGACCTCGAAGGGAACGCCAGCGAAGGTCTCGCCGACATCGAAAGCCTCGCCGTGGCGGTTGAAATTGCGGTGGTCGTCGCTCGCAAATTTCGTCTCGCGGGTGATCTTCCCTGACAGCAGCCCGCTTGCGAGCGGCACGCGGGCGATGACGGCGATGTTCCTCCGTCGAGCCTCCTGGAAGAACAGGTGATCGGGCCGCTGGCGGAAGATGTTGTAGATGATCTGGATGCTGACGACGCCAGGATATTCGATTGCCTTCAGCGCTTCCTCGACCTTCTCGACACTGACGCCGTAGCCCATGATCTTGCCGGCTTTCTGCAATTCGTTCAGGCCTTCGAAGACCTCCTGGCGATAAAGCACTTCGGTCGGGGGGCAATGCAATTGTACGAGATCGAGGCTGTCGACCCTCAGGTTCTTCAGGCTACGATCGATGAAGCCTTCGAGGTTGGCTTTGGTGTAGCCATCGGCGACATGCGGGTTGAGCCGGCGACCTGCCTTTGTCGCAACCATCGGCCGTTCTCCGCCACGGGTCGCAAGAACGTCGGCGATGATCTTTTCCGACCGGCCGTCGCCGTAAACGTCGGCGGTATCGATGAAGGTCATACCGGCATCGAGCGCCGCATTCAACGCATCGCGACCGTCCGCTTCGCTCACATCGCCCCAGGCGCCGCCGATCTGCCATGCGCCGAAGCCGATATTCGTGACGGTATGGGGCAGGTGGCCGAAAGAATGCTGTTTCATGGAAATCCTCCGCGTGATGAAATGCCTCGCCACTAGCAGTCGCCCAGGCAAGGAGCAAGCGCCTGCAGCGGAGATAGGGCGGTGTGTTGCGGTCGTCGCCATTTCTTCCGAGAAGCGACGCAATGGCGTAGCTGAGCGAGTGATTTGCGAGTTGCCTATCGTCGGACGCGCCGAAGTCTCCGACTGGTGATGCGGCGGAGGAAGTTGACATGACAGCACGTGCGATCAAGCAGGTATCGCTTGGATGCCGGGGACGCTTGGCTTACGGTCGGCTCAATTGGCCAGATCATCTTCGAAAGGAAAATCTGATGGAGATCAAACCCTGCGGATCGCGGCCCTCAATGAAGGCGCCGGCGGAATATTTCACGGGAGCGGTACGCCAGGATCCGTTGATGGACGCGCCGAGCCCGGCGCGAGTCAGGGTGGTCAGCGTCACTTTCGAACCGGGCGCGCGAACCGCCTGGCACACGCATCCTCTAGGGCAGACCCTTGTGGTGACGGCCGGAAAGGGTCTCGCGCAGAGCGAAGGCGGCCCTCTTCGTGAAATTCGCGCCGGCGACACGATCTGGTTTGCGCCAGGCGAAAAACACTGGCATGGCGCCGCACCCGATACCGCGATGACGCACATTGCAATTCAGGAAGCACTTGATGGCAGCGCCGCCGACTGGATGGAGCACGTCAGCGACGAGCAATACGCCGGAAAGGCCTGAAGCCGGTCAGAGCCGCTTCAGGCAGTAAGAAAAGTGCGCGTGCGATTCGACCGTCAGGAATTCGAATTGCCAGCCGTGGTCCTTGCAGAACTTGGTGACCGCTTCGACGACGCCATAGACGATTGGCTTCACAGTGTTGCCGGTGCAGAAGTCATGCCCGGCAATTCTTCCCGTTCGCTTGACCTTTTTCTCGCAGAGCAGAAGTTCCTGCCAGGTGAGCTCGAAGGAATGGTCCGTGTCGATGTAGGCCCAATCGAGGAAGTCGTCCTCGAATTCGGCAAGCTTTTCGAGCGAGGTTCCCTGCATCAGGTGCAGTTGCCCGCTCTCGATCTGGTCTTTGAACTGGGTGTGGATTTGATCGAGCCCCGAACTGTAGCGGTCCATGCTCCAGGGGTCGATCAGGTAAAGCTGCGCGGGCCGGTTCTTCTCGAGAATCTCGGCCGTGTATTCTCCGAACGCTGCTCCCACCTCGACGCCAACGCCGCCATTCGGGATCCGGTACAAGAGCTCGCCGCGATCCGGCAGCAGCCGTGCATTTTCCATATGGTGCGCGCTCAACTGCGTGCGCGGCATCCCCGCCCGCTGCGCCTGCCGTTCTTCGCGTGTCTTCATGATGATGTCTCGGATATGGCTTCAGTGTCTTAGGGCTTAGGCCCGCGAAACGACCTTATAGCCATCCCTCAGCAACCTTGGCTAGGCTTTATCGGACGAACAACGTGCGACACCGTTGGCCGCGATGCAAAGTCTAACGATAGATCAGCCAATCCTTGGGTACAGTCGCGACATTGGTCACGCCGTGCACGGAAACGCTGTCTCCGCCCGATGCCTTCGCCATGCCAAGCGCCTGTTCGGCAAAGGCCATCAGGGAATCGGCTGTGCGTGCCTGCTTGGACATGCATATCCCCACGGCCAGCGACAGAACCGCCGCCTGTTTGCCAGTTACCGGGTGTGCAACGGAAATTCCCTTCAAGCGATCGCGAAGCCGGTCGACAAGCCGCATGATCTCGGATTCGTCGGCGGTCCGGAAAACGAAGCCGAAACGGCCGCGGTCGAATCGGCAGGCAACATCCTCCTTGCCGAACACAGCGCGGATCAATTCACCCGTTTTCTTCAGAACAGGCTCGATGAGATTCGGAATGCTCGCGATTGTCTCGTAGTTGTCGATGTCCGCAAACGCGATTCCACACAGGTCCGGCAGGCCTGCCTTCTCATAGATTCTCGCGAGCTCCTTGTTGAATACCCGGCGATTGCCCAATCCGGTCACGGGATCGGTGAATCTTGCGGCGTTCGCGGCGGCCGCCTCCCGCTGCACCTCTTCGAGCTTCTGCGATTTTTCGACAACCTTCGAGGCGAGCATGGCGCTGTGTGCCGCGTGTGCGTGCGTTGCAGAACTCACCGATTGGAGCGAATGGGTGAGGGCACCCTTGTCGCTTAGATCGTTACTGTCGAATATCCGCGCAGCCTGGTTGATGACACTGCCGTAGCGCGAGAGCGCCGACTTCTCCTCGTCGAGCAAGGAAAGGATGCTTTGCAGCTCTTGCTGTACTTGGCTCGAGCGTGCTTCAAGCAGACCGGCCTCGAAATGATGCGGCAGATACCGGCGGCCAAGTCGATCCAGGGCCTCCTGCGTCTTTATCGCGCCGAGCGACCTGATCTCGCGAGCGAGATCAGGCGCGTTGCCGGTCATCGCCTCGAATATAAGCTCATAATTCCTTGGCAGGCCCTCGATGCCTAGTTGCTGCAGAATCGTTGCAACGCGAAAGGCGAGATTCGTAGATGTGTTAGGCTGCACCAGATGCTCTCCGACGTGACGCTGCGTTATCGTCAACGAATTGCACCTGGGGCGGTGACCCCGATGCACTTTCGTCGAGGTAGGCAAGATATGCTGTGAATCTCGGCGGCCTTCATCGGGTTTGCCGAGGGCATGAGGCAGGGGTGATAAAGCGCCGCTGACGCATCATGCGTAAGCGGCAAAGCAACTTAGAGGAATGTTATCTACCGAGCTCAATTAAAACGAGGTAAATTAGTGTTTGCGGCCCCAGCTTTGGGCGAGAAACGTGGTGGCACGGCCAAATGCGTAAACCGGACACCGCTGGCAGGCGGGGCGGGCGTCAGGGACAGGTGGTTATTTCCGCGTGGCTCTAAAGGCACGTCTTTAATAATGCTCTGAATTTTCCCGGAGAACTTGGCTCGCTAAAAACAATTCGCGGACTGTCATCGTTTTGTCTCCAAAGCTGCTTGACACTCAAATGCGAACCCCTTAGTTAGCCGCTCATCGAAGCGGCGAAGCTGCTTTGACACGGACGCGAAAGCTTCCGGATCGCTTGAAATGAATGCGGGTGTAGCTCAGTCGGTTAGAGTGCCGGCCTGTCACGCCGGAGGTCGCGGGTTCGAGCCCCGTCACTCGCGCCATTTCAAGAAAGGCGCTGCATAGTGCTTGATCCGGTCTTTTTGTCCATGATGCGCGGGTGTAGCTCAGTCGGTTAGAGTGCCGGCCTGTCACGCCGGAGGTCGCGGGTTCGAGCCCCGTCACTCGCGCCATTCTCCTTCTCTATATTGACGTCTAGGTGGTCGCCGATTTCGCTGTTATCGCTCTGCTGCGACTTTGTCTTTTGCCGTTAGCCATGCAATATCCGACGGGCTGGCATGCAGTCTGAATCAACTTGTGTGGATTTGTCGCGACATCATTGCATCTGCTTGATAATGTCGCGCCTCGACAGTCGAATTGGTGCTCTAAAAGTCTTGCGCCGTGGCCCCGGCTGCGCTAACCACGGCTCTGTTGCAACGCACGTTCGCTTGCCGGGCAATTGCCCAGGTGCGCCGCCTGGCGCAGCCCGCAAGCAGGGAAGAACCTGATGACTGGACTGCTCAGTTCCTATATTCCGATCGCTATCTTCATTGCTATCGCCCTTGTGATCGGCCTGGCGCTTCTGATTGCGCCGTTTGCCGTTGCCTTCAAGGCGCCTGATTCGGAAAAGCTTTCGGCCTTCGAGTGCGGCTTCAACGCATTCGATGACGCTCGCATGAAGTTCGATATCCGCTTCTATCTGGTGTCGATCCTCTTCATCATCTTCGACCTCGAAGTGGCCTTCCTCTTTCCGTGGGCCGTTTCGTTCGGCGCGATCGGCTGGTTCGGCTTCTGGTCCATGATGGTCTTCCTCGGCGTGCTGACCATCGGCTTTATCTATGAATGGAAAAAGGGAGCCCTGGAATGGGAGTAGCCCCAAGCGACAAGGCGCTCGTCGCGCCGCACCCGAAAGGCATCATTGATCCCGCAACGGGCAAGCCGATCGGCAGCGACAGCGCCTTCTTCGGCGAAATCAACGATGAGTTGGCAGACAAGGGCTTCCTCGTTACGTCGACCCGCGATCTGATTACCTGGGCCCGCACCGGCTCGCTGATGTGGATGCAGTTCGGTCTCGCCTGCTGTGCCGTTGAAGGCCTGATGCAGGTCTCCGGTCCGCGTTACGACATGGAGCGCTTCGGCGTTGCTCCGCGCGCCTCGCCGCGCCAGTCCGACGTCATGATCGTTGCCGGCACGCTGACCAACAAGATGGCGCCTGCGCTCCGCAAGGTGTACGACCAGATGCCTGAGCCGCGTTACGTCATTTCGATGGGCTCCTGCGCCAACGGCGGCGGCTACTATCATTATTCATATTCGGTCGTGCGTGGCTGCGACCGTGTCGTTCCTGTCGATATCTACGTGCCGGGCTGTCCCCCCACGGCGGAAGCGCTGCTCTACGGGGTGCTGCTTCTGCAGAAGAAGATCCGTCGAACCGGAACGATTGAGCGCTAAGGGCGGAGGACTGTCATGAGTGAAGCCTTGAGCGAACTGTCCTCGTATCTCCGGGAGATGCGTGGTGATCTCTTTCTCGATGCATCCATCAGCTATGACGAGCTGAACGTAACTGCGACGCCGGAAACGATTCTGGCGCTGCTGACGTTCCTGCGCGACGACGCACGTTGCGGCTTTATTAGCATGATCGATATCTGCGGTGTCGACTGGCCGCAGCGCGAAAAGCGTTTCGATGTCGTTTATCACCTACTGTCGCCGAAGCAGAACCTGCGCATCCGCATCAAGGTTGCTGTGGCTGACGGCGAGTCCGTGCCGTCGGCAACCGCGGTTTACAAGGGTGCCGAGTGGTTCGAGCGTGAAGCCTGGGACATGTACGGCATTCCGTTCTCCGGCCATGCCGACCTGCGCCGTCTTCTCACCGATTACGGCTTTGAAGGACATCCGCTGCGCAAGGACTTCCCGACGACTGGCTACGTCGAAGTGCGTTATGACGATGCCGCCAAGCGTGTCGTCTACGAACCCGTCGAGCTGAAGCAGGAATTCCGCAATTTCGACTTCATGTCCCCTTGGGAAGGCACCGAATATGTGCTGCCGGGAGACGAGAAGGCGGCGAAGTAAAGATGAGGCTCGGATTTCTTGAAGCCTCTTTATTTGCCGTCTCATGCCAATTGCCAGCGCGGAGCGCGTCGCTATGACTGAACATAACGTTCGCAATTTTACGATCAATTTCGGACCGGAACACCCGTCCGCGCACGGTGTTCTGCGTCTCGTGCTCGAACTCGATGGCGAAATCATCGAGCGCGTCGATCCGCACATCGGCCTGCTGCACCGCGGCACCGAGAAGCTGATCGAGACGAAGACCTACCTGCAGGCCGTCCCTTATTTCGACCGTCTCGACTACGTCGCGCCGATGAATCAGGAACACGCTTTCGCGCTCGCTGTCGAAAAGATGCTGAAGCTCGAAATTCCGATTCGCGGTCAGCTGATTCGAGTTCTGTACTCCGAAATTGGCCGAATCTTGTCTCACATCATGAACGTGACGACCCAGGCCATGGACGTCGGCGCGATGACGCCGCCGGTCTGGGGCTTCGAAGAGCGCGAAAAGCTGATGGTGTTCTATGAGCGCGCCTGCGGCGCCCGTATGCACTCGGCCTATTTCCGTCCGGGCGGCGTCCATCAGGATCTCCCGCCGGAGCTGGTCGAGGATATCGGCAAGTGGTGCGATCCGTTCCTGAAGATCCTCGACGATATCGAAGGCCTGCTCACGGACAACCGCATCTTCAAGCAGCGTAACGTCGATATTGGCGTCGTGTCGCTGGCGGATGCCTGGTCATGGGGCTTCTCGGGCGTGATGGTTCGCGGTTCCGGCGCCGCTTGGGACCTGCGCCGCTCGCAACCTTACGAATGCTATTCCGATCTCGAATTCGACATTCCGATCGGGAAGAACGGCGACTGCTACGACCGCTACCTGATCCGCATGATCGAGATGCGCCAGTCGGTTCGCATCATGAAGCAGTGCGTCGAGCGCCTGATGGGCAGCGCCAAGACCGGCCCTGTGTCGTCGATCGACGGTAAGGTCGTGCCGCCGAAGCGCGGCGAGATGAAGCGTTCGATGGAAGCGCTCATCCACCACTTCAAGCTCTACACCGAAGGGTATCACGTGCCGGCCGGCGAAGTGTACGCGGCCGTCGAAGCGCCGAAGGGCGAATTCGGCGTGTACGTTGTCGCCGATGGCAGCAACAAGCCGTACCGCTGCAAGATCCGTGCACCGGGTTACGCCCACCTGCAGGCGATGGACTTCCTCTGCAAGGGTCACATGCTCGCTGACGTGACGGCCGTGCTCGGCTCGCTCGACATCGTGTTCGGCGAGGTGGACCGCTGATGAAGCTGCTGCCGCTTGCCACCATCGCTCTTTTCACTGCCTCCGGAGCTTTCGCCCAGGAGGTTGGGGGAATGGGTCCAAAGCTGGGCCAGAGCGAGGTGCAGCCGCCGGCAGAAAAAGCCTCCATGGGCGAGCTTTTGTCCAAGGGCTATGAAATCAAGGCTGCCGTTCCGAATGGCGGCAAGTTCGTTGTGTTTTTGCAAAAAGACCAGTCGGCCTACGCTTGCGAGATGAAGTCTCTGACGGCATCGCAGTGTGGGACCCTAAACTGACAAGGCGTGAGGAAGAATGTCCGTTCGTCGATTAGCCGAAGATCAATTCCAGCCTGCCGCGTTCGCCTTCAATGACGAGAACGCGGTTTGGGCGGAAAAGACGATCAAGAAATATCCCGCAGGCCGTCAGCAATCCGCGGTCATCCCGCTGTTGATGCGGGCGCAGGAACAGGATGGTTGGGTCACCCGCGCCGCGATCGAAAAGGTCGCCGACATGCTCGACATGGCCTATATCCGCGTTCTCGAAGTTGCGACTTTCTACACGCAGTTCCAGCTGAACCCGGTCGGCACGCGCGCCCACATCCAGGTGTGCGGCACGACGCCTTGCATGCTGCGCGGTTCGGAAAGCCTGATGGCCGTTTGCAAGAGCAAGATCCATCATCACCCCTTCGAACGTAACGCTGAAGGGACGCTCTCTTGGGAAGAAGTCGAATGTCTCGGGGCCTGCGTTAACGCGCCCATGGTGATGATCGGCAAGGATACCTACGAGGACCTGACGCCGGAACGTCTCGAAGAGATCATTGATACCTTCGAAGCCGGCAATGGCGCCAGCATCACGCCCGGCCCGCAGATTGATCGTCACTTCTCCTCCCCCGAGGGTGGTCCGACGACGCTCGTAGCCGATGAGCCGAAGGCCAAGAGGGTTTCCGCCAAGAAGGCTGTCGAGGACGCCGCGACGGCAACCGTTGACGCAGCCCCGGTTCCCCCGTCTGAGGCCGCACGTGCAAAGAGCACCGACGCCGAGACCAATGCTGCGCTGAAGACGCCGGCCACCGCGCCGAAGGCGGCCGCGAAGAACGTCAAGGCTGTCGAAGAGCAGCCGGCGCCGGCGACGGCCGCACAGGCCGCTGCTACTGGCAAGCCCTCCCTCAGCGACAAGAACCGCCCGGCGGGCATCGAGAAGCCCGCGACGCCTGACGATCTGAAGATGATCTCCGGCGTCGGCCCGAAGATCGAGGCGACACTGCATGAGATCGGCATCTTCACCTTCGCGCAGGTCGCGGGCTGGAAGAAGGCTGAGCGCGAATGGGTCGACGGATACCTGAATTTCAAGGGCCGCATCGAGCGCGACGACTGGGTCAAGCAGGCCAAGGCGCTCGCCAAGGGCGGCGAAGCCGAATACATTAAAGTCTTCGGTAAGAAGCCGCGGTAAGGGGTGAAGCATGTTACAAGATAAAGACCGCATCTTTACCAACATCTACGGCCTCAAGGATAAGTCTCTGAAGGGCGCGATGAGCCGCGGCCACTGGGACGGCACCAAGCAGATCCTCGAAAAGGGTCGCGATTGGATCATCAACGAGATGAAGGCTTCGGGTCTTCGCGGCCGTGGCGGCGCAGGCTTCCCGACCGGGCTCAAGTGGTCCTTCATGCCGAAGGAAAGCGATGGTCGTCCGCACTACCTCGTCGTCAATGCCGACGAGTCCGAGCCCGGAACCTGCAAAGACCGCGACATCATGCGCCACGATCCGCATACGCTGATCGAAGGCTGCGTTATCGCGAGTTTCGCTATGGGTGCGAACGCTGCCTACATCTACGTTCGCGGCGAATACATCCGCGAGCGTGAAGCGCTGCAGGCGGCAATCGACGAGTGCTATGACTACGGCCTGCTCGGCAAGAACAACAAGCTGGGCTGGGACATGGACATCTTCGTCCATCACGGTGCTGGCGCCTACATCTGCGGCGAAGAAACCGCGCTGCTCGAAAGCCTGGAAGGCAAGAAGGGTCAGCCGCGCCTGAAGCCGCCGTTCCCGGCAAACATGGGTCTCTACGGTTGCCCGACGACGGTCAACAACGTCGAGTCGATCGCCGTTGCTCCGACCATCCTGCGTCGTGGCGCTGGCTGGTTTTCGTCGATCGGTCGCCCGAACAACGTCGGCACCAAGCTGTTCATGCTTTCCGGCCACGTCAACAAGCCGTGCACGGTCGAAGAAGAAATGGGCATCACGTTCCGTGAGCTGGTCGATCGCCATGCCGGCGGCATCCGCGGCGGTTGGGATAACCTGCTCGCGGTTATTCCGGGCGGCGCATCGTGCCCGATCGTTCCGGCCAAGGACATCATCGACTGCCCGATGGATTTCGACGGCCTGCGCGCTGTCGGCTCGTCCTTCGGTACCGCGGCTGCGATCGTCATGGACAAGTCCACCGACGTCATCAAGGCTATCGCCCGCATCTCGGCCTTCTTCAAGCACGAGAGCTGCGGCCAGTGCACGCCGTGCCGCGAAGGCACCGGCTGGATGTGGCGCGTGATGGAGCGCATGGCCAAGGGCAATGCCCAGAAGCGCGAAATCGACATGCTGTTCCAGGTCACCAAGCAGATCGAGGGCCATACCATCTGTGCGCTCGGCGATGCGGCCGCATGGCCGGTGCAGGGTCTGATCCGCAACTTCCGTCATGAGATCGAAGCGCGCATCGACCAGTATACCGCAAGCGCACTGGATCACGGTGCGGTTCTCGAGGCGGCAGAGTAAGCTGATGACGAAGGCGTCCGACAGCATAGGCAAGGAAGGAGCGGCTGATTTCTCGGCCGACTTCGGCCGTCTTGCTGCCGAGATGCTGGAGAACGCCCGCGCGCTTCCGGTGCCGCCTGTGATGGTCAACCCGGCTGCGGCAATGGCGGCGGCCACGGCGATCGGCTTCGGCTTTTCGACGCAGATGGCGGGCGCTTTTTTCGGCGCGCTGCAGGGCGCGCTCGATGCAACGAGCAAGCTTGCAGCAGTTCTCGACGAAACGCCGCCCGACGAAGGTAAGCCGCACGTCGAGATCCGGCCGGAGAACGTTCGTCCGGCGCCTGCCAGGAAAGCTGCAGAGAAGGTCAAGCTGTCTGTCGTTCCAGCAGAGCCGGTCGCAAAGCCCGCGGCGAAGCCCGCTTCGCGCGCTCGCAGGGCTGACGATCTGAAGCAGATTTCCGGCATCGGTCCGAAGATCGAGCAGGTGTTGAATAGCAAGGGTATTCGCTCCTTTGCCGTCATCGCCGGCTGGTCGGACGAGGACGCGGCGAGGATCGACGCAGAGCTTGGGTTTGATGGGCGGATCGCTCGTGATGGTTGGGTGGGCCAAGCCAAGGCCCTGGTCGCCAAGGGGCGAAAGCGGAAGTGAATTTTCGGCCGAATAGGCCGGAGCAAGGTCAAGGCTGAAGAGTGAAAGGGCAGGGGCCCGACACTATTGAGGCCCGAGGCTGATCCCGGGTCTCGGGATTGGCGGAGAATTTGAGCGACACCGATGCCAACGGGATAAGAATCCGGCCTGGCAGCGAAACTGTTGCAAAGTGGGTTTGTTTGCCGCCATCCGGCAAACGGAAAACAGGACTGAGTGACGATGGCAAAACTGAAGATTGACGGCAACGAGATCGAGGTTCCGGATCATTACACCCTCATTCAGGCGTGTGAGGAAGCCGGTGCTGAAGTTCCGCGCTTCTGCTTCCATGAGCGCCTTTCGGTTGCCGGCAACTGCCGCATGTGCCTCGTTGAGGTAAAGGGTGGTCCGCCGAAGCCGCAGGCATCTTGCGCCATGGGCGTGCGCGATATCCGCGGCGGCCCGAATGGCGAACTTCCTGAGGTCTTCACCAACACGCCGATGGTCAAAAAGGCCCGCGAAGGCGTGATGGAGTTCCTGCTGATCAACCATCCGCTCGATTGCCCGATCTGCGACCAGGGCGGCGAATGCGACCTGCAGGACCAGGCAATGGCCTTCGGTATCGACAGCTCGCGCTATCAGGAAGACAAGCGCGCCGTCGAAGACAAGTACATCGGACCGCTCGTCAAGACGGTCATGAACCGCTGCATTCACTGCACGCGCTGCGTTCGCTTCACGACCGAAGTTGCCGGCATCTCCGAACTCGGCCTGATCGGTCGCGGCGAGGACGCCGAAATCACCACCTATCTCGAGCAGGCGATGACCTCCGAGCTGCAGGGCAACGTCGTTGACCTCTGCCCGGTCGGTGCGCTGACCTCCAAGCCCTTCGCCTTCACGGCCCGTCCGTGGGAGCTGAACAAGACCGAATCGATCGACGTCATGGACGCCCTCGGTTCTGCGATCCGCGTCGATACGCGTGGCCGTGAAGTCATGCGCGTGCTGCCGCGCGTCAACGACCAGATCAATGAAGAGTGGATCTCCGACAAGAGCCGCTACATCTGGGACGGCCTGAAGACGCAGCGTATCGACCGCCCATACGTTCGCAAGGATGGCCGCCTGCAGCCTGCGACTTGGGGCGAAGCCTTTGGCGCGATCAAGGCCGCCGTTGCCGCAACCAGCGGTGAGAAGGTCGGCGCGATTGCCGGCGACCTCGCATCCGTCGAAGAAATGTACGCTCTGTCGGAACTCGTGAAGTCGCTCGGTTCCGAGAACCTCGACTGTCGCCAGGATGGGACGGCACTTGATCCGTCGCTCGGCCGCGCAAGCTACATCTTCAATCCGACGATCGAAGGCATCGAACAGGCCGACGCGCTGCTGATCATCGGCGCGAACCCGCGCTTCGAAGCCGCCGTTCTCAACGCTCGCATTCGCAAGCGCTGGCGTCGCGGCAACTTCCCGATCGGCGTGATCGGTGAAGCTGGCGAACTACGCTACGACTATGAATATCTCGGCGCTGGCCCGGATACGCTGAAGGACCTCGCCGACGGCAACCACGCTTTCGCGAAGGTTCTGACGGATGCCAAGAAGCCGATGATCCTCACCGGCCAGGGCGCACTGTCGCGCACCGATGGTGCTGGCGTTCTCGCAACTGCCGCAAAGCTTGCCGGCACGGTGGGCGCGGTCGTCGAAGGCTGGAACGGCTTTGCCGTGCTCCACACCGCGGCATCGCGCGTCGGCGGCCTCGATCTCGGCTTCGTTCCGGGCGCAAAGGGCGTCAACGCTGCAGAAATGCTGTCGTCGATGGACGTTCTCTTCCTGCTTGGCGCCGATGAGCTTGATTTCACGGCCAAGAAGGCAAAGCTGACTGTTTACATCGGCTCGCACGGCGACAACGGCGCCCACAATGCCGACGTCATCCTGCCAGCCGCTGCCTACACCGAAAAGTCCGGCATTTGGGTCAACACCGAGGGTCGCGTCCAGATGGGCAATCGCGCTGGCTTCGCACCGGGCGACGCCCGCGAAGACTGGGCGATCCTGCGTGCGCTTTCCGACGTGCTCGGCAAGAAGCTTCCGTTTGATTCGCTTAGCGAACTGCGCGCAAGGCTCTATGCGGCCTTCCCGCATTTCGCAGCGCTTGACGAGATCGCCGAAAGCGACAGCGCCAAAATTGCCGCAGTAGCGAAAAAAGCCGGCAAGATGAACAAATCCGGGTTTGCGTCGCCGGTCAAAGACTTCTATTTGACGAACCCGATCGCGCGCGCTTCGGCAGTGATGGCCGAGTGCTCGGCATTGGCCCGCAACAACTTCAAAGTCGCGGCAGAGTAAGGGCAGGGGACTAT
Source organism: Rhizobium sp. 42MFCr.1 (assembly GCF_000377185.1). Taxonomy (NCBI): domain Bacteria; kingdom Pseudomonadati; phylum Pseudomonadota; class Alphaproteobacteria; order Hyphomicrobiales; family Rhizobiaceae; genus Rhizobium; species Rhizobium sp. 42MFCr.1. Next base: position 104,977 of record NZ_KB897827.1, on the reverse strand, counting down.
GGATTCGTTTGTTTCAACTTATGTCTTGCCCGGCCTTCTCATGGTCGGTCAGTCGCTTCTTCTCCTCGTCTGCCTGCTCGTCTTCATCGCCTACATCCTGTTGGCCGACCGCAAGGTCTGGGCAGCAGTACAGCTCCGTCGTGGTCCGAATGTGGTGGGTCCGTGGGGCCTTTTCCAGTCCTTCGCGGATCTTTTGAAGTTCGTCTTCAAGGAGCCGGTGATCCCGGCTGGCGCCAACAAGGCAGTCTTCCTGCTGGCGCCGCTCGTGACCGTGCTGCTGGCTCTGTCCACCTGGGCCGTCGTGCCGCTGGCGGATGGCTGGGTCATCGCCAACATCAACGTCGGTATCCTCTACATCTTCGCGATTTCATCGCTTGAAGTGTACGGCATCATCATGGGCGGTTGGGCCTCCAACTCGAAGTACCCGTTCCTTGGCGCACTCCGCTCCGCGGCACAGATGGTTTCCTACGAAGTCTCCATCGGCTTCGTTATCGTCACCGTTCTGCTCTGCGTAGGTTCGCTGAACCTGACGGATATCGTCCATGCACAGCAGACCGGCCTCGGCACGCGCCTGGGTCTCCCGGCGTCGTTCCTCGACTGGCATTGGCTGGCGCTGTTCCCGATGTTCATCGTCTTCTTCATTTCCGCGCTTGCCGAAACGAACCGCCCACCTTTCGATCTTCCGGAAGCGGAATCGGAACTCGTCGCCGGCTTCATGGTCGAATACGGTTCCTCGCTCTACATGATGTTCATGCTCGGCGAATATGCGGCCATCGTTCTGATGTGCTCGTTGACGACGATCCTGTTCCTCGGGGGCTGGCTGCCGCCAGTCGACGTATGGTTCCTGAACTGGGTCCCTGGTGTCATCTGGTTTACGCTGAAGTCGTGCCTGGTGTTCTTCATGTTTGCGATGGTGAAGGCATTTGTCCCGCGCTATCGCTACGACCAACTGATGCGCCTCGGCTGGAAGGTCTTCCTTCCGCTGTCGCTTGCCATGGTCGTTATCGTTGCATTCGTGCTGAAGCTGACGGGTTGGGCATGATCGTGCCGGCCCTCGTTTCAAGCAATATTGGAGGTTGAAGATGGCAGGCTTGTCCAACGCGGTCAGCTCGCTGTTCCTGAAGGAATTCGTCAGTGCGTTCTGGCTGACCTTCCGGTACATTTTTAAGCAGAAGGCAACGATCAATTACCCCTTCGAGAAGGGACCGGTCAGCCCGCGCTTCCGCGGCGAACACGCACTGCGTCGTTATCCGAACGGCGAAGAGCGCTGCATCGCCTGCAAGCTCTGCGAGGCGATCTGTCCTGCCCAGGCGATTACCATCGAAGCCGGCCCCCGCCGCAACGATGGCACGCGCCGCACGGTTCGTTACGACATCGACATGGTGAAGTGCATCTACTGCGGCTTCTGCCAGGAGGCATGCCCTGTCGATGCGATCGTCGAAGGTCCGAATTTCGAATTTGCAACGGAAACCCGCGAAGAACTTTACTTCGACAAGGCGCGGCTTCTGGAGAACGGCGACCGGTGGGAGCGCGAAATCGCGCGCAACATCGCACTGGACGCGCCGTACCGTTGATCGGAATTGAAATGCCGGAGTGCCGCCCCTTGCGCGGCTTCCGGTCAACATGCACCGAGGCTTTGCTGGATCTTTCCGCGCGAAGCTTCATCGGGCAGGGAAACTCCCGGCTGCCCGGGGGAAGATGAAAAAGGCACCAACATGGGTCTGCAGGCTCTATTTTTCTATCTTTTCGCCTTTGTCGCGGTAGCGTCGGCGTTCATGGTCATCTGGTCGAAGAATCCGGTTCATTCGGTTCTCTTCCTGATCCTGGTTTTCTTCAATGCGGCCGGCCTCTTCCTGCTGCTGGGCGCCGAATTCCTGGCGATGATCCTGCTCGTCGTTTATGTCGGCGCCGTGGCCGTTCTCTTCCTCTTCGTGGTCATGATGCTCGACATCGACTTCACGGAGTTGCGCGCCGGCGTTCTCGAATATGCGCCGATCGGTGCGATCATCGGCCTGATCCTCGCGGCTGAGCTGATCGTCGTTGTGGGTGGTAGCGTAATCTCGCCGGAAATCGCCAAGTCGGTGGCAATGCCGATCCCGGCGCTGACAGAGCGCACCAACACCGCCGCACTCGGCGACGTGCTCTATACGAATTACGTCTACTTCTTCCAGATCGCTGGTCTGGTGCTGCTCGTCGCAATGATCGGTGCGATCGTGCTGACGCTCAAGCATCGCCAGAACATCAAGCGACAGAATATCGCCAATCAGGTTGCCCGCAATCCTAAGACCGCCGTCGAGGTGGTCAAGGTGAAGCCGGGACAGGGCGTTTGAAGCAGGCGCGAGCTTAAGGAACAAATACAATGGTCATCGGACTTTCCCATTACCTGACGGTCAGCGCCATCCTCTTCACGCTCGGCGTCTTCGGTATCTTCCTGAACCGGAAGAACATCATCGTTATCCTGATGTCGATCGAGCTCATTCTGCTTGCGGTCAACATCAACATGGTCGCCTTCTCGTCGTTCCTGAACGACATCGTCGGCCAGGTTTTCGCATTGTTCATTCTGACCGTTGCTGCGGCTGAAGCGGCTATCGGTCTTGCAATTCTCGTCGTCTTCTACCGCAACCGCGGCTCGATCGGCGTTGAAGACGTCAATATGATGAAGGGCTGATAAGGCTATGTTTTTATATAAGGCTATCGTCTTTCTTCCCCTGATTGGCGCGATCATCGCAGGCCTCTTCGGCCGCGCGATCGGCGCCAAGGCATCGGAATACGTTACCTGCGGCCTGATGATCATCGCTGCGGTGCTGTCGTGGTATGTCTTCATGACCATCGGCATGGGCCACCACGAAGGCGGCCCGATCAAGGTCGAAGTGCTGCGCTGGATCCAGTCCGGCGGCATCGACGTATCCTGGTCGCTACGCGTCGATACGCTCACCTCCGTCATGCTGATCGTCGTCAACACGGTCTCGACCCTGGTGCACGTCTATTCGATCGGATACATGCATCATGATCCGCATCGTCCGCGTTTCTTCGCCTATCTCTCGCTCTTCACCTTCGCCATGCTGATGCTGGTGACGGCCGACAATCTGGCCCAGATGTTCTTCGGCTGGGAAGGCGTTGGTCTGGCGTCCTATCTGCTCATCGGCTTCTGGTTCAAGAAGCCGTCGGCAAACGCCGCTGCGATCAAGGCGTTCGTGGTCAACCGCGTCGGCGACTTTGGCTTCATCCTCGGCATTGCGAGCCTGTTCGTGCTCTTCGGCGCGATCAACCTCGACACCATCTTTGCGAACGCTGCGAGCTTTGCCCCGGGCGAAGCCGGCGGTGAGGGCGGAGAGGTCGTTCTCAACCTCTTCGGCATGCACCTCGACAAGGCACACGCACTGACCGGCGCCTGCCTGCTGCTCTTCATGGGCGCGATGGGTAAGTCGGCACAGTTCCTGCTGCACACCTGGCTGCCGGATGCCATGGAAGGCCCGACACCGGTGTCGGCACTCATCCATGCTGCAACGATGGTTACCGCAGGCGTCTTCCTCGTCGCCCGCATGTCGCCGCTGTTTGAGCTTTCGCCGGATGCGCTCGTCTTCGTAACGACGATCGGTGCGATCACGGCCTTCTTCGCAGCAACCGTTGGCCTCGTGCAGAACGACATCAAGCGTGTCATCGCTTACTCGACCTGCTCGCAGCTCGGCTACATGTTCGTTGCTCTCGGCGTCGGTGCTTATGGCGCGGCCATCTTCCACCTGTTCACGCACGCCTTCTTCAAGGCTCTGCTGTTCCTTGGCGCCGGCTCGGTGATCCACGCCGTCGATGGCGAGCAGGACATGCGTTACATGGGTGGCCTGCGGAAGCACATTCCGGTGACCTTCTGGATGATGACGATCGGCACGCTGGCACTGACCGGCGTCGGCATTCCGTTCACGCCGTTTGGTTTTGCCGGCTTCTTCTCGAAGGACGTCATCATTGAAGCCGCTTACGCGTCGCATTCACCGGTCGCAGGTTTCGCCTTCACGCTTCTGGTCATCGCTGCGCTGTTCACGAGCTTCTATTCCTGGCGTCTGGCGTTCCTGACCTTCTTTGGTCAGCCGCGCGCCTCGCACGAAGTAATGCACCACGTGCATGAATCTCCCCAGGTCATGCTCGTGCCGCTCTATATTCTTGCCGCTGGCGCGGTTCTCGCAGGCGTTCTCTTCGAGGGTCGCTTCTACGGCGAGGAATATGCCGAGTTCTGGAAGGGCGCGCTCTTCACCTCCGAGCACAACGAACTGCTGGAAGAATTCCATCACGTTCCGGCCTGGGTTGGCCTCAGCCCGTTCATCGCCATGCTCGTTGGCTTCGTCACCGCCTGGTACATGTACATCAAGTCGCCATCGACGCCGCGCGTTCTCGCTCAGCAGCACCGCGTCCTGTACCAGTTCCTCTTGAACAAGTGGTACTTCGACGAACTCTACGACTTCCTCTTCGTCCGCAGCGCCAAGGCCCTTGGCCGCTTCCTGTGGAAGAAGGGTGATGTCGGCGTCATCGACGCCTACGGCCCGGATGGCGTCGCCGCGCGCGTCGTCGATGTTACCAACCGCGTCGTCCGTCTGCAGACGGGCTACCTCTATCACTATGCGTTCGCCATGCTGATCGGTGTCGCAGCGCTCGTTACCTGGATGATGCTCGGGAGTTCCTTCTGATGACCGATTGGCCTATTCTTTCAACGGTCACCTTCCTGCCGCTCGTCGGCGTGGTGCTCCTGCTGCTGATGAATGAAAACGGTCCGAGTGGCCGCCGCAACGTGCTCAACATTTCGCTGATCACGACGGTCGTGACTTTTGTCCTTTCGCTCCTCATCTGGATCGGCTTCGACAATGCGAACCCCGGTTTCCAGATGGTCGAGAAGCACAACTGGCTCGGCACCGGCATCAGCTATCATCTCGGCGTTGACGGGATCTCGATGCTTTTCGTGATCCTGACGACCTTCCTCATGCCTTTCTGCGTGCTGGCGAGCTGGCTGTCGATCGAGAAGCGCCTCAAGGACTACATGATCGCCTTCCTGATCCTGGAAGTGATGATGGTCGGCGTCTTCGTTTCGCTCGATATCGTTCTCTTCTACGTGTTCTTCGAAGCCGGCCTAATCCCGATGTTCCTCATCATTGGCGTTTGGGGCGGCAAGGATCGCGTCTACGCCAGCTACAAGTTCTTCCTCTACACGCTGCTCGGCTCCGTTCTGATGCTGCTTGCCATCATGGCGATGTACTGGCAGGCCGGCACGACGGATATTCCGGCGCTGCTCGCCTATAAGTTCCCGCCGCAGATGCAGACTTGGCTCTGGCTTGCCTTCTTCGCGTCTTTCGCGGTGAAGATGCCGATGTGGCCTGTTCACACGTGGCTTCCGGACGCGCACGTTCAGGCGCCGACGGCCGGCTCGGTCATTCTGGCAGGCGTGCTTCTGAAGCTCGGTGGCTACGGCCTGATCCGCTTCTCGCTCGGGATGTTCCCGGTTGCCTCCGAGTTCTTCGCACCGCTCGTCTTCGCTTTGTCGGTCATTGCCATCATCTACACCTCGCTGGTGGCGCTGATGCAGGACGACATGAAGAAGCTGATTGCCTATTCGTCGGTCGCCCACATGGGTTACGTGACAATGGGTATCTTTGCGGCCAACGCGCAGGGTTTGCAGGGCTCGATCTTCCAGATGCTGTCGCACGGCATCGTCTCCGGCGCTCTCTTCCTTTGCGTCGGTGTGATTTACGACCGAACCCATACCCGCGAGATTGCGGCCTATGGCGGCCTGGTCAACAACATGCCGAAATACGCTGTTGCGATGATGGTCTTCACGATGGCGAACGTCGGCCTGCCGGGCACCTCGGGCTTCGTCGGCGAATTCCTGACCCTGATCGGCGTCTTCCGCGTCAACACCTGGGTCGCACTCTTCGCCGCGACGGGCGTTATCCTCTCCGCCGCCTATGCGCTCTGGCTCTATCGCCGGGTCATCTTCGGCGCGCTGGAGAAGGAAAAGCTCAAAGCGCTGCTCGACCTCTCTCGGCGTGAACAGCTGATCCTCTATCCGCTGATCGCACTGACCATCTTCTTCGGCGTCTATCCGGCTCCGGTCTTCGATGTGACCGCTGCATCGGTTGACCAGCTGATCCATAGCTATACAGCCGCAGTCCAGGCAGCGCAGGACGTTGCGCTGTCGATGAAATGATGACGGGACTTTTGGGACATGACCTCTGAAACTATTCTCGCAAGCCTGCATCTTTCCATACCGGAGCTGATCCTCGCGGTCGGCGCCCTCGCGTTGTTGATGATCGGCGTCTTCTCGGGAGAGCGCTCCGGCCGTATGGTCAGCGTTCTCGCGATAATCGTGCTGGCCGCTGCTGCGCTCTGGCTGATCTTCCTTCCGAGCGAAGGCGTTGCCTATGGCGGCGTCTTCCTGTCGGACGGCTTCGGCCGCTTCATGAAGATCACCGCGCTGGTCGGATCGATTACGGCGCTCTTCATGTCGCTGGGGCTTGCCAAGGAAAATCAGCTCGACAAGTTCGAGTTTCCGGTGCTGCTCGTGCTCTGCACACTGGGCATTCTGCTGATGATTTCGGCCAACGATCTCATCTCGCTTTATCTCGGCCTCGAACTGCAGTCGCTGGCAATCTATGTCGTCGCTGCGATCAACCGCGACAGCGTCAAGTCCACTGAAGCCGGCCTGAAGTACTTCGTGCTCGGCGCGCTGTCCTCGGGCATGCTGCTCTACGGCATGTCGCTGGTCTACGGCTTCACCGGTCACACGCAATTCGCTGCAATCGCTCAGGCCCTGACTGTCGAAGGTGCTCGTTCGCTTGGCCTCGTCTTCGGCCTCGTGTTCATCCTGGCCGGTATCGCCTTCAAGATCTCCGCTGTTCCATTCCATATGTGGACGCCGGACGTTTACGAAGGCGCTCCGACCCCGGTCACCGCTTTCCTTGCCAGCGCTCCCAAGGTCGCGGCAATGGCGATGTTGACCCGCATTGTAATCACTGCCTTCCAGCCGGTCGTGGCTGACTGGCAGCAGGTCGTGGTCTTCATTTCGATCGCTTCCATGCTGCTCGGCTCCTTCGCCGCAATCGGTCAGCGGAACATCAAGCGACTGATGGCCTATTCGTCGATCGGTCACATGGGTTACGCATTGGTTGGCCTTGCTGCAGGCAATCAGACCGGCGTCTCGGGCGTCATGCTGTACATGGTCATCTACATGGTCATGACGCTCGGCAGCTTTGCGATCATCATGTCGATGCGCCGCAAGGACGGCACGGTTGTCGAGGAAGTCAACGACTTGGCTGGCCTGTCGACTACCAATCCGTTCATGGCGACGGTACTGACCATCCTGATGTTCTCGCTGGCAGGCATTCCTCCGCTCGCAGGCTTCTTCGCGAAGTACTTCGTGTTTGTCGCTGCGATCGAGGCGAAGCTCTACGCTCTTGCGATCATCGGCGTTCTTGCATCGGTTGTCGGCGCTTACTACTACCTGCGCGTCATCAAGCTGATGTGGTTCGATGAAGCCACGGGCGAGTTCGCTCGCGTTTCGGGCTCGCTCCGTCTTGTCTTTGGTCTCTCCGGCCTCTTCGTTCTCGCCTATGTCATCATCGGCGGTCCGATTGGCGGTGCGGCCGAGCTTGCAGCTGCGACACTCTTTTGATGAACTCCGAGGCACGGCGCCGGATATCGCTCGACGATTTCAGGCACGAGGCTCTGCCGGAGACGTCGTCCACGAACAGTGAATGCCTTGCCCGTGCGCGGGCAGGGGACCGCGGTCACCTCTGGATCACGGCGGAAAAACAGACCGGCGGCCGTGGCCGCCGGGGACGCCCCTGGGTTTCAGAGCGGGGCAATCTCTACGCCTCGCTTCTTCTCATCGATCCGGCGCCCATGGAGCGCCTCGGCTCGCTGCCGTTGGCAATTGCCGTCGCCGTGCATCAGGCCGTTCGCCGTGTGCTCCCGCATACGGCCGAGCCGCTGGAAGTGAAGTGGCCGAACGATATCCTGATCGGACGCAAGAAGACTTGTGGCATTCTCGTGGAAGGCGAAGCCCTGTCGGAGGGACGCCATGCGCTCGTCATAGGCATCGGTATCAACGTCGCATTCATGCCTGACAACCCGCTCTATCCGGTGACCTGCCTGCGTGAGCAAGGGAGCTCTGCTTCCCCCGAAGAGGTTTTCGCCCATCTTTTTGCATCGATGGCCGAAGTCCTGGAAGCATGGGATCGGGGCCGCGGCGTGCGCGAAATCACGGAACGCTGGCGCCAGGTCGCCTGCGGCATTGGCGAAAAGATAACGGTGAACCTGCCGGACCGGTCGATTTCCGGCCACTTCGCCGGAATTGATGATAATGGCCTGTTGATGCTCGATATTGGCGCAGGCAGGATGATGACGATTGCCGCCGGCGACGTCTTCTTTGGTTGATTGGAAAAAAGAATAATATGGCGAAGCAGGACGAATTGGTATTTCTGCCGTTGGGTGGCGTTGGCGAGATTGGAATGAATCTCGCCCTCTACGGCTACGGCCCACCGACCCACCGCCAGTGGATCATGGTTGACTGCGGCGTTACCTTCCCGGGGCTTGATCTGCCAGGTGTCGATCTTGTGCTGCCGGACATTCGTTATCTCGCCACCGAGCGCAAGAGCCTGAAGGCGATCTTCATCACGCATGCGCACGAGGACCACTACGGCGCGCTCGCCGATCTATGGCCCGGTCTCAATGTGCCGGTCTATGCCTCTAGCTTTACGGCTGGCCTGCTCGAGGCGAAGCGCAACTTTGAAAAGTCGGCCATCGGGGAGATCCCGGTGACATTGTTTACGGCGGGCGACACCGTCAATGCCGGCCCCTTCAGCGTCGAAGGCGTGGCGGTCAACCACTCCATTCCCGAGCCGATGTCGCTGGTGATCCGCACGCCACTCGGCAATGTGATCCATACCGGCGACTGGAAGATCGACCATGAGCCGTCGCTCGGTCCGCTGACGGACGAGACCCGTTTTCGCCAGCTTGGCGATGAAGGCGTTCTGGCGTTGATGTGCGATTCCACGAATGCCCTGCGGGATGGTGTATCGCCATCCGAGAAGGACGTCTCCGAGAGCCTGCGCAAGATCATCGAGAACGCCGAGGGCCGCGTTGCGGTGACGACGTTCTCATCGAACGTCGGCCGTATCCGAACGGTAGCCGAGGCGGCCGAGGCTGAGGGCCGCGAGGTACTACTGCTTGGCAGTTCGCTCAAGCGCGTGGTCGACGTTTCCCGCGATATCGGCCTGATGGAGGGCATCAAGCCGTTCATTTCCGAGGAGGAATACGGTTACGTCCCACGCGACAAGGTTGTCGTCATTCTGACCGGTAGCCAGGGTGAGCCACGCGCGGCCCTTGCGAAGCTGTCGCGTGACGAGATGCGCAACGTGGCGCTTGCAGCAGGCGATATCGTCGTATTTTCCTCCCGCGCCATCCCGGGCAACGAGAAGGCGATCCAGGACATCAAGAACGGCCTCATCGAGCAGGGTGTCCATGTCATCACCGACAACGAAGCCCTTGTTCACGTTTCCGGACATCCGCGCCGCAACGAGCTGCAGAAGATGTATGAGCTGACGCGGCCGAAGATCGTCGTGCCGGTGCACGGCGAGGCGACGCACCTGACGGCGCACAAGGAACTGGCGGAGCAATCCGGCATCCCGATCGTGCCGCGCGTGCGCAACGGCGACATTCTTCGTCTGGCACCAGGACCAGTCGAGGTTATCGACGAGGCGCCGCACGGCCGTATCTATAAGGACGGCTCGCTCATCGGGGATTTCGACGAGATGGGCATTGGCGAGCGCAAGAAGCTCTCCTATGTCGGCCACGTTGCCGTCAACGTCGTGATCGACAGCCGCTACGATATCGTCGGCGATCCGGACCTCGTTGCGATCGGTCTGCCTGTCTACGACGACGAGGGCGACGATATGGAAGATACGCTTTACGACGCTGCTGTCGGCGCCATCGAGAGCATACCGCGGGCACGCCGGAAGGATCTCGACCTGCTGCAGGAGTCGGTCCGCCGTGCGATCCGCGCAACCGCAAACCAGACCTGGGGCAAAAAGCCTGTGGTCACGGTCTTTGTTACGAAGGTCTGACCCATGCTCGGCCGGGTCAACCATGTCGCCATCGCCGTTCCGGACCTTGCGGCCGCAACGGCCGCCTACCGGGGCACGCTCGGCGCAACTGTCTCTGCCCCGCAGGCTCTGCCGGAGCACGGCGTCACAGTCGTCTTCGTGGAGCTGCCGAATACCAAGGTCGAACTGCTGGAGCCGCTGGGAGCGGACTCGCCGATCGCTGCTTTCCTGGAGAAGAACCCATCTGGAGGAATGCACCATATCTGCTACGAAGTTGCCGACATCCTCGCCGCTCGCGACCAACTGGTGCAAGGTGGTGCAAGAGTGCTCGGCAATGGTGAGCCGAAGATCGGCGCCCATGGAAAGCCGGTGCTCTTTCTGCATCCGAAGGATTTTTTCGGCACCCTGATCGAGCTGGAGCAGGTCTGAGCGGGCTGCGGCAGAGTGACCGAGACGCGGCAAAAACCGTCATTGGGGTCCGAACCGGCTTTGAGTTAACGGACATTTCGGCTTATAAGCACCGCAGTCGCAGAGAGCCTAGCGGGACAATTCGATGCTGCAGATATTTCTACAGGGCTTTGCCGTCTACTTTATCGTCTGGTGGATCACGCTCTTTGCCGTCCTGCCGATTGGCCTGCGCACGCAAGCGGAAGATAACGATATCGTGTTGGGGACCGTACACAGCGCCCCGAGCCGGTTTCGGCCGGTATTCGTCTTTTCGATGACGACGATCATCTCGGCTGTCATCTACGGGCTCTGGTATATCGCTTCGAATTACTTCGGTTGGGGTTTCGACGCCCTGCCGCAGATTGGCCCATCGTTCTCAAACGTTTAGGGCGTTTGCCCAGTTTTTGGGCGGATACAGATATTCGCTGTCACACACATGTCATGAAGTTGCGGCATGCAGTTGCCGTAACGGCAGGCGAGGCCTCACGCAACGGCAGCGAGGGGCTCGGATGGCAGAACGTGGTTGAGAAAAGCCAAAAAAAAACAAGGCTGAAAGCCTTGTTTTAAGTATCGCGTGATCCTTATCCGTTGCCGGGGCTGCGACGAGCGCGCCTAAGATCTGATCCTCCCAAGACTTGACCGCGAAATCGGCAGGAATTTAGCTCCCTGCCTGTTTTGTGGGCTAAAGCTAGCTCAAAGAATGGGCTTTGTCATCAGGTTTTTTTGCATTTTTGCTACACTCCAGCAAATTTTTTCTGTTCATAAGAATATCGTACAAACCATTATAATTTCGCCTTTTTCTTACTTTGTCTGCTTTGCGGGTGCGAACTTGCTTTAACGGCAGACCGCTTCAGCCCGCGGCGGGTTTCTTTCCTTTCGCGAAGCAGCTATGAACGCTGCCAATATTTGTGATCCGCCTTCGATTCCGCGACATGCGGTGTCTCAACAGTTCTGGAATTCGCCATGCGCCTGTCTCGCTATTTCATGCCCATCCTTAAGGAAAATCCCAAGGAGGCGGAAATCGTCTCTCATCGGCTGATGCTGCGCGCCGGCATGATCCGGCAGCAGTCGCAGGGCATCTATTCCTGGCTGCCCCTCGGCAAGCGCGTTCTCGACAAGGTCAACAACATCATCCGCGAGGAGCAGAATCGCGCCGGCGCGATCGAACTGTCGATGCCGACGCTGCAGTCCGCCGAGCTCTGGCAGGAAAGCGGTCGCTACGACGCCTATGGCAAGGAGATGCTGCGCATCACGGACCGCCAGGATCGCCCGATGCTGTACGGCCCGACGAACGAGGAAATGGTCACGGATATCTTCCGGTCCTACGTGAAGTCCTACAAGAGCCTGCCGCTCAACCTGTATCACATCCAGCTGAAGTTCCGCGACGAGATCCGCCCGCGCTTCGGTACCATGCGCTCGCGTGAATTCATGATGAAGGACGCCTATTCCTTCGATCTGACTCGCGAAGGTGCGGAGCATTCCTACAACAAGATGTTCACCGCCTATCTGCGGACGTTCGATCGCCTCGGCCTGCGTGCGATCCCGATGCGTGCAGACACTGGTCCGATCGGTGGCAATCTCAGCCACGAATTCATCATCCTGGCCGACACCGGCGAATCCGAAGTGTTCTGCCACAAGGACTTCGTGAACTTCGATATCCCGGCTGAAGGCACCGACTTCGACAGCGTCGAGGGCCTGAAGGCTGTTTTCGACAAGTGGACGTCGCTTTATGCCGCCACATCGGAGATGCACGACGAAGCGGCGTTCAACGCCGTTCCGGAAGGCGAGCGTCTCTCTGCGCGCGGCATTGAAGTGGGTCATATCTTCTACTTCGGCACGAAGTATTCCGAGCCGATGGGCGCGAAAGTGCAAGGTCCTGATGGCAAGGAACATACGGTCCACATGGGTTCCTACGGGATTGGCCCGACCCGCCTTGTTCCCGCCATCATCGAAGCATCGCATGATGAGAACGGAATCATCTGGCCGGCGTCGGTAGCGCCGTTCGATGCGGTCGTGATCAACATGAAGGCCGGTGATGCGGCGTGCGATGCAGCCTGCGAGAAGATCTATGCGGCGCTCTCGAATGCCGGCAAGGACGTCCTCTACGATGATACGGACGATCGCGCCGGAACGAAATTTGCGACCGCCGACCTGATCGGTGTTCCGCTGCAGATCATCGCCGGCCCGCGTGCGGTCGCGAGCGGCGAAGTCGAAGTGAAGGACCGCAAAACGGGCGCCCGCGAAACGATGACCATCGACGCGGCGATCAACAAGCTCTTGGGCTAAGAAGGCGGGAGGCAGGATGGCAGATGTAGCGGTGAGCCAGCAGGGTTCTAAATCCGGCTCGGCGCCGGCCAGCCGGCCATTTTCCGCCTTCGAACGGCTTGTGGCGTGGCGCTATCTGCGCGCCCGCCGCAAGGAGGCGTTCATTTCGGTGATCGCCGGTTTCTCCTTCATCGGCATCATGCTCGGCGTTGCGACGCTGATCATCGTCATGGCTGTCATGAACGGCTTCCGTACGGAGCTGATCTCCCGCATTCTGGGCATCAACGGTCACATGATCGTTCAGCCCGTCGATACTCCGTTCACGGACTATCCGGCGTTGACCGACAAGCTTGCCGGCGTGCCGGGCATTAAGCTTGCGCTGCCGCTGGTCGAGGGCCAGACATTGGCCTCAGGTCAGGGCGGTGCGGGCACGGGCGCGCTGGTACGCGGCATCCGACCTGAAGACCTGGAAAAGGTGAAGACCGTCTCCGGTAATATCAAGTCCGGTGATCTGGTCGGTTTTGCCGCCGGGCAGGGCGTGTTGATCGGTTCGGGCATGGCTGCCCAACTCGGCCTCCAGGCAGGCGACAACATTACGCTGATATCACCGGAAGGTGACGTCACACCGATGGGCGTCAATCCGCGGGTGAAGTCCTACAAGGTCTCCGGCATTTTCGAGATCGGCATGTCGGAATACGACGCGACGATCATCTACATGCCGCTTGAGGAAGCGCAGCTCTATTTCAATGCCGAGGGCCTGGTTCAATCCATCGAGCTTTTCGTCGACAATCCCGACGACATTGACAATATGCGGCCGAAGGTCGAGGCCGCAGCCGGTCGGCAAATTGCGATTACCGACTGGCGCCAACGCAACCAGACCTTCTTCTCGGCGCTCGAGGTTGAACGGAACGTGATGTTCATGATCCTGACGCTCATCGTCCTCGTTGCGGCGCTGAACATCATTTCCGGCCTCATCATGCTGGTGAAGGACAAGGGCAGCGATATCGCGATCCTGCGCACGATGGGCGCGAGCTCTGGCGCGATCATGCGCATCTTCTTCATGACCGGTGCGGCGATCGGTGTCGTCGGAACGATAGCCGGTGTCCTGCTTGGTGTCGTTGTCTGTATCAATATCGAGAAAATCCGCGAGTTCTTTTCTTGGGTTTCCGGCACGGTGCTGTTCGACCCGCAACTCTACTTCCTCAGCCAGCTGCCTGCGGAAATGAGTATGAGAGAGACGCTTTCAGTTGTGATCATGGCGCTGACCCTGTCCTTCCTCGCCACCATCTTCCCGGCATGGCGAGCCTCCAAGCTCGATCCCGTGCAGGCCCTGCGCTACGAATAAGGAATGCTCTCTTCATGAAGCGGAATACCGTTCTCAAGCTTTCCGGTGTCGAGCGCCACTATGGTCAGGGCGAGACGCTGCTCTCGATCCTCAAGGGTGCGGACTTCACGCTGAACAGCGGCGAAATCGTCGCCCTTGTCGCGCCGTCAGGCACAGGCAAGTCGACGCTTCTACATATTGCCGGCCTGCTTGAGCACCCCGATGGCGGCGAGGTGATCATCAACGGAAAGGCCTGCGATGGTTTGCCGGACGATAAGCGCACCGCGATTCGCCGCAGCGAAATCGGCTTCGTCTATCAATTCCACCATCTGCTGCCGGAATTTTCCGCGATCGAGAATATCATGATGCCGCAGATGATCGCAGGGCTGCCGCGTAAGGAAGCGAAGGAGCGAGCCGGCCAGCTGCTCGATTATATGCGCATAGGCCATCGCGGCGCGCATCGCCCCGGAGAGCTTTCCGGTGGCGAGCAGCAGCGTGTGGCGATTGCGCGTGCCGTCGCGAATGCGCCAAGCCTGCTGCTGGCGGACGAGCCGACTGGCAACCTTGATCCTGAAACGGCAAGCTATGTCTTTGACGCGCTTGAAGCGCTGGTGCGTCAATCAGGCCTGGCGGCGCTGATCGCGACCCACAATCACGAACTCGCCGGGCGCATGGACCGCCGCGTGACTATCGCCGACGGCAAGGTCGTGGATTTCTGATTAGGGGTGGATGAGACCGCCACGGTAGTCCAATTCGTAGGCTCTGCGCTCGTTCACGACGATCACTTCGCGACCGCTGAAATGGCTGCAGTCCCCTATGCTTTGATCGGCATAGTAACCGAAGGCGTGCTCGAACTCCATGCCGCCGAGGAAGCGCCGATATTCGGCATACATTTTTGACAGTGCAGCCTTGATCACCGTTCCCGCCCGTTCTCCGTCGATCAGCGAATGCTCGACGATGCGTCCGAAGTAGTTCATCGCCCAGACCGGTTCGCTCTCCAGCCAGACCACTTCTTGCCCGGCGAAATCTGCGCCGCCGAAATAGCTGTCGAGATAGCGCCAGGCGCCGCGCTGATATCCGATGTCGCGCGATCCTGTCCGGCAGGCGGGCACAGGGCTTCCGCCACCGACATAGGTATTCGCCTTCGCCTCGACGATGAAACTGTTCAATGCGACAATATCCATGGCGTTCCCTCCGCTCGACAGCGTCTCAACAACGCTATTAAATGTAAAGAACAAAATAAGAACAAGCCTCACGGTCCGCAGATCGTTTGTCCAGTGTCGTCGTTCCACTCAGCGATCGGGAGGACACGTGGCTCGGCTTTGACATCCTTGCCATCCTTCTGCAGCTTGCCGGTCAGTGCATTGTAGTCGCAGGAGCCGGCGGCATTGGGGTCGAGCGTGTCGTAGTGGTTGTAGGTATAGCCGGCAACGATGAACTGCTTGTTCCGATAGGCCATCGTCAGCGTCTGGTCCCAGCGATCGCGCCCGATCGCGCTGTTCTGTGAGTGTACGGCGATGGAGGATTTGCCGACGGCCTTCAACGACGGTTCCTGTCCGAAGACGCCGTCCGCATTGGTGCTGCCCCAGATCTTGTTTGGTGCGGCCAGCGAAAGCCGCAGAAGTTCGTGGTCGCTGTCACGAAGATAGAGGTAGATGCCGATTTGATCATAGTTGGCGCCCTCCTCGGGAGCAACCAGCAGCGCGAGGTCCGCACGCCCATCGCCATCCCAATCCCCCGTCGCCGCGTCGACGATCCGCGTGGGATCGATTTGCTCGGCTCGAGCGGTAAACGCCGCCGATAGAGCCAATCCAGCAATTAATACAAACTTAAACATGCTTTTCTCCCATCGCCATGCGGTCAGCAAAACGGAAAAGAATCCTGTTGACAATAGAACAATAGCGGAACAAATTGAAAACATAAGAGAACAGGAGAGCCAAATGACTGACTTGATCCGTGATATCGCAGCATTCACCTCCATCGCAATGTTCGTTGCCAGCTTCTCGCTTATCTGCATGGCAATGTAAGAATTCCGGGGACCGCATGGCTGCCATGCGGTCCGAGCGCAGCCCTTGTCTGGACATCAACCCCTCAATGCTGAGAATAGACCTGATTGATTCAGGTGATCGGAAGGCATGTCATGGCGGGTGCGGAGAAAGACGCGGAAGGCGGTTTCATCGGTGGTACGCCGGGCTTCGTTCACCTTCGGGTCCACTCGGCCTATTCGCTCCTTGAAGGTGCGCTGCCGCTTAAGAAGATCCTCTACAAGGCGTCGGGCGACAGCCAGCCGGCCATAGCGATCACCGACACCAACAACCTGTTCGTCGCCCTCGAATTCTCACAGAAGGCGATGGACGAGGGCCTTCAGCCGATCATCGGCTGCCAGGTCTCGATCGACATGGAGGATGGACTGGAGACGGAACGGCGCGGCGGCCAGCAGGCGCTCGCCAAGCTGCCGTCGCTGGTGCTCCTTGCGGCCACCGACGCCGGCTACGAGCGGCTGGTGGACCTTGTCAGCCGCGCCTATCTCGGCGGCGAGGGCAACGGTCAATCGATCCACATTCGTGCCTCCTGGCTCGACGAGATCGGCACCGACGGCCTGATCGCTTTGACCGGCGCCCTGACGGGGCCGGTCGACGTGGCGCTGAAGGATGGGCATGCCGCCCAGGCGGAAGCACGCCTCCTGCTGCTGAAGCGCCATTTCGGTGACCGGCTCTATGTTGAGTTGCAGCGGCACGGCACTTACGACAAGCGCCATGAGCAGAAGCTCGTCGGCCTTGCCTATGAGCACGACCTGCCGTTGGTCGCCACCAACGAAGCCTTTTTCCCGACCCGTGACGACTATGATGCGCATGACGCCCTGATGGCCGTCGCCCACAACGCCATCGTTTCGGATGATACCCGGTTTCGCCTGACGCCTGATCACTACCTGAAAAGCCGCGCCGAAATGGCGAAGCTGTTTGCGGATCTGCCGGAGGCGCTGGAAAACACCATCGAGATCGCGCGGCGCTGCTCGTTCATCCTGAAGACGCGCAAGCCGATCCTGCCGCGTTTCACCGGCGCCACCGCCGATCCCGAGGAGGCGGAACGCGAAGAGGCACTCGAACTGCGCCGGCAGGCGGAGGAGGGGCTGGATAAGCGCCTTGCCACTCTCGGCATGTCGCCCGGCTATGAGGAGAAGGATTACCGCGAGCGCCTGGAATTCGAGCTGAGCGTCATCGAGCGCATGAAATTCCCGGGTTACTTCCTCATCGTTTCGGACTTTATCAAATGGGCAAAACAGCATGACATCCCCGTCGGCCCGGGCCGCGGCTCCGGTGCAGGCTCTCTCGTTGCCTACGCGCTGACGATCACTGACGTTGATCCCTTGCGCTTCTCGCTGCTCTTCGAACGCTTCCTCAACCCGGAACGCGTCTCGATGCCCGACTTCGATATCGACTTCTGCCAGGACCGCCGCGAAGAGGTGATCCGTTATGTGCAGCGCAAGTACGGCCGCGAACAGGTCGCGCAGATCATCACCTTCGGTTCGCTGCAGGCCCGCGCGGCGCTGCGCGACGTCGGCCGTGTGCTGGAGATGCCCTACGGTCAGGTCGACAAGATCTGTAAGCTGGTGCCGAACAATCCGGCCAACCCGACGCCGCTGTCGAAGGCGATCGAGGAAGAGCCGAAGCTGCAGGAGGAGGCCGACAAGGAGCCGGTCGTCGCCCGCCTGCTCGATATCGCCCAGAAGATTGAAGGTCTCTACCGCCACGCATCGACCCACGCTGCCGGTATCGTCATCGGCGACCGCCCGCTGTCGAAGCTGGTGCCGATGTACCGCGATCCGCGTTCCGACATGCCTGTCACCCAGTTCAACATGAAGTGGGTCGAGCAGGCCGGCCTCGTCAAGTTCGACTTCCTCGGGCTGAAGACGCTGACCACGTTGAAGGTCGCCGTCGATTTCGTCGCCAAGCGTGGCATCAAGGTCGATCTTGCCTCGATCCCGCTGGACGATAAGCTGACCTACGAGATGCTCTCGCGCGGCGAAACGGTTGGCGTGTTCCAGGTTGAAAGTGCGGGCATGCGCAAGGCGCTGATCGGCATGAAGCCGGACTGCATCGAGGACATCATCGCACTCGTGGCGCTTTATCGCCCAGGCCCGATGGAAAACATCCCGGTCTACAATGCCCGCAAGCACGGCGAGGAAGAGATCGAGTCGATCCATCCGACGATCGACTACCTGCTGAAGGAAACGCAGGGGGTTATCGTCTACCAGGAGCAGGTGATGCAGATCGCCCAGGTCCTGTCGGGCTACTCGCTCGGTGAAGCCGACCTTCTGCGTCGCGCCATGGGTAAGAAGATCAAGGCGGAGATGGACCAGCAGCGCGAGCGCTTCGTCGATGGCGCCGTCAAGAACGGCGTGAAGAAGCCGCAAGCCGATGTGATCTTCGACCTGCTCGCCAAGTTCGCCAACTACGGTTTCAACAAGTCTCACGCCGCCGCTTACGCGATCGTTTCCTACCAGACCGCCTATATGAAGGCGCATTATCCGGTCGAGTTCCTCGCCGCGTCGATGACGCTCGATATGTCGAACACCGAAAAGGTCAACGACTTCCGGCAGGACGCCAAGCGTCTCGACATCGAGGTAATCCCTCCTTCGGTACAGACCTCGTTCCGCCATTTCGAGACCGGCGACAACAGGATCTACTACGCGCTGGCGGCGCTGAAGGGGGTCGGCGAATCGGCTGTCGATCATATCGTGGAGGTCCGCGGTGGCACTCCATTCGCGAGCCTTGAGGATTTCTGCCTGCGCATTGATCCGCGACAGGTGAACCGCCGCGTGCTGGAAAGCCTGATCTTCGCCGGTGCTTTCGATTGTTTCGGGCTCGACCGCGCGCAACTGGCGGGCGGGCTCGACCGCATCATGGGCTACGCCCAGCGTGCGCAGGAAAACAAGCTGAGCGGCCAGTCGGATATCTTCGGCAGCGCTCTTTCATCCGGCCCAGAGAGAATCTCGCTGCCGCCGTTTTCGCCGTGGCTGGCCTCGGAAAAGCTGCTCAAGGAATTCCAGGTCCTGGGCTTCTACCTGACCGCGCATCCGCTCGATAGCTACCAGAGCATTCTGCAGAAGATGCGCGTGCAGACCTTCGCCGAGTTTTCGGCGGCCGTGAAGCAGGGCGCGAGCAACGGCCGCCTTGCGGGCACCGTCATTTCCAAGCAGGAGCGCAAGACCAGGACCGGCAACAAGATGGGTATCATCGTGTTCTCCGACTCCTCGGGTCAGTTCGAAGCCGTTCTGTTCTCCGAGATGTTGAACCAGTATCGCGACGTGCTGGAGTCCGGAAAGTCCTTCGTTATCACGGCGACAGGGGAAGAGCGGCCGGAAGGCATCGGCCTTCGCCTGCAGACCATTCAGTCGCTGGAAGAGAAATCGCTGCAGATGCAGAAGGCCCTGCGCGTCTACGTGCGCGATTCCGGGCCGCTTCGTGCCGTCGCGGCACACCTCAATGCCAAGGGCGATGGCCTTGTCTCCTTCATCGTGATCAAGGAGGAAGGCAAGCGCGAGGTGGAAGTCGAGCTTCCGCAGAAATATCGTATCACGCCGGAGATTGCTGCCGCACTGCGCGCAGCGCCCGGCGTCATCGACGTCGAGCTGGTCTGACGTCAACCTCTTGTAAGGGTGATGAAGTCGGTTCCTTCGCCGGTCTCCGGTCCGAGGCCGGTGTCTGAGATTGTCAACGTCGAGCCGGTGGTCAGCATGGCGTCGATCTTCCGCCGCGCCTCCTCAGGAATATCGATACGGCTCAGCGCATTGGCGATCGGCGTGCCTGATATGATCGAGCTTTCCAGGCTACTAATGCCGAGCCGGTTCATGATCGCGCGGGCGAGTGTGTTGGGAAGCGTCGCTCCCATCCAGTCCGCCGAGCCGGTTTCGAAATCGACGTTGTGGACAGAGAAGAAATGCGTACCGAGGGCAAGGCCCGGGTTCTCGATCGAGATCGGCGCTTCAAGAACCGGCTGGAAGCCTTGGCGAACCATGATGACGCCGTTCGGCGGCGCTCCCTTGCCCGCCGCGGCATAGACCGCCTTAATGAGCGCGTCACTTGCCGGTGACTTGTCGTTGGTCGGCTCGACTGGATGCTGCAACTTGAAATCACTGATTGCCTGAAGCGTTGCCGACCCGAGGAGGCCATCCGGTTCACCCGCGGCAAATCCGAGCTCGTTGAGATATGTCTGAAGGTCGATGATCTCCTCGCGCAGACTGCGGCGCGTAATGAGAATACGGATCGGTGTGTCGTTTGCGGGAGCGCTCGCTGCCGGCATTTGTGCAGGCGGTGGCGCGACGTCGTTCATGGCGACCTGAACGGGAGCCTGCCCGATCGTCGGCCTCAGCGAAGCGTCGGAAAGCAGTGCTGGCGGCTCCGGCATATCCGGCCGGAAGAGCGTCGGGTGATCGATCGGTTCCGGCGTTACTTCCGCGTCGGTAATGACAACCGGAACGCCCATTGCCGTCATCTTGTAGAGCTGCTTGGCGAAGGCTGCCGGCATTCGGACGCAGCCATGCGATGCTGGGTAGCGCGGCACGGAATGCGACTCGTGAAGCGCGATGCCAGACCAGGTCAGCCGCTGCATGAACGGCATCGGCGCAGCCGAATAGATATTGGATTCGTGATATCTCTGCTTCTCGATGACGGAAAAGATGCCGCTCGGCGTCGTATGGCCCGGCTTCCCCGTCGAAACCTTCGAGGTCGCCACGACCTCTGTGCCGTCGTAGAGCGTAAGCGACTGCGCATCCTTCGATACGAAGATCTGCAGCGTGCGTGCATCCGCCGCGAGAGCGGGATGCACGAGCGCGGTGGCCGACAGCAAGCCGAGGCCAAAAACGAGACGCGACAACATATGACTCAACCGATACGCAATACTTGAAGCCGAAGCCTAGTCGGTGAAGCTTAAGGAAAACTTGATATAAGGAACCCTGAGGCAGCCTCACGTATTAGTGATCGCGCTTGCCGCCAAACGTATATCCGGTCTGGACGGTGCCTTTGCCGAACTTGTCGCGCAACTTGTCCATTGCCGCTTCGGCTGCGGCCCTACGACCCGATTGCTCATCGATAAGGTCGGGCGGATCTGCGCGCGCGGGGTCGCAAAGGTCGGTGACGCCGATCCCGATGAGGCGAAACTTCGTGCCGTCCGTTTCCTTCTCCAGCAGGTCCAGCCCGGTACGGAATATCCGGTCGGCAAGCCGGGTCGGGTCTTCAAGTTTGCGATTGCGGGTGCGCAGCTTGAAGTCCGCCGTCTTCATTTTGAGAACCACGGTCTGGCCGGCGATATCATCTTTCTTCAGCCGCCAGGAGACCTTTTCGGAAAGACTGCGGAGGATCGGAACAAGCTCGTCATGGCGGGATATATCGTCGAAGAAAGTCGTTTCGGACGAGACGCTCTTCGCCGCGTCGTTCAGATGCACTTCGCGGTCGTCGATGCCGCGGGAAAGACGCGCCAGCCGCTGCCCCATGCTGCCATATCGGCGCATCAGGTCGTTTTCCTCCATCGTCTGCAACTGGCCAATCGTCCGGATGCCGTCGGCCTCCAGCGTGGCTGCAAACGCCTTGCCGACGCCCCAGATCGTCGTCACCGGCCGCGGTGCCAGGAAAAAAACTGCTTCCTCGCGGCCAATGACCGAGAAGCCGCGAGGTTTCTGAAGGTCGGACGCGACCTTCGCGAGAAACTTGCAGTAGGAGAGCCCAACGGAGATGGTTATGCCGATCTCCTTCTCGATGCGCTGGACGAACTTGGCAAGCGTGCGCGCCGGCGGATCGTGATGCAGCCGCTCGGTGCCGCCGAGTTCCAGAAACGCCTCGTCGATCGAAAGCGGCTGAACGAGCGGGGTCAGTTCCTGCATCAAGGTGCGGACTTCGCGTCCGACCTTCACGTACTTTTCCATGTCGGGTCGGATGACGACTGCCTGGGGGCAGGCCTCAAGAGCCTTGAACATCGGCATTGCAGAACGAACGCCGTGGATACGCGCAATGTAACATGCGGTCGAGACCACCCCGCGTTTGCCGCCGCCGATGATGACGGGCTTATCGGCGAGTTCTGGATTGTCACGCTTCTCGATCGCTGCATAGAAGGCGTCGCAATCGATATGCGCCAGCGTCAGTTCGTACAGCTCCTTGTGTCGCACAAGCCGGGGGCTGCCGCACGCCACACAACGGCACGTTTCGGCCTTCTGCTCGGCAAGGCAGTCGCGACAGAAGCCGGGTGTCTTGGCGTAGGCAAGTGTCATGATGAGAACAAAGATTGAACATCGCAACATTAGCCTCTAAACTTTCGAGTCTCAAGAGAGGCTGGGAGGTTTGCATTGGATATCGATCTCCGTTTCGAGCCGGTGACAGCAGACCGGTGGAGTGACTTCGAACGGCTCTTCGGTCCCCGCGGAGCGTTTTATGATTGCTGGTGTGTCGCGCTTCGCTTGCCTCATGCCGTGCGGACGAAGATGAGGCCGGACGAGCGAAAGTCGCACATGCTTGGCAGGATCGCTGTCGGGCCGCCGCCAGGTATTCTGGCCTATGCCGATGAGGAACCGGTCGCCTGGGTTCAGGTCGGGCCAAGGCACGACGTACCGCAATTCAACTCGTCGCGGACAGTGTCCCGACCGATGGAAGAGGGTGATGCACACGATCCGTCATTCTGGGCGGTGAGTTGTTTCTTCCTGACATCGCATTTGCGTGGGCAGGGGCTCAGCCATCAACTGCTTGCCGGTGCGATCGACCATGCGTGGCGCCACGGTGCCCGCTACCTCGAGGGCTGTCCGATTGACCACGTCAAGCAATCGAAGTCGGTGACGCTCTGTATTGGATCAACCGCGATCTTCGATGCGGCTGGATTTGAAACCGTGGCCAGACGAAAGGATGGCCGACCGCTCATGCGGCTGGACTTGCGCCCTTGAGGACATCCGCCGAGAAATGCGCCCTCAGCAACTCTGCGGCATGGTCCCAGCCGGCGGCGGCGACGATGTTTCCAACTGGCGGTGGCGCGAACGGCTTGAAATCCGCGTTGGCCATCATGGTCAGGAGCAAGCACTTAGGCACATGATGGGCAACGGAAAGGAGATTGCGTTGCATATCATCGATGAAGGCGACTGGCAGGCTTCGGCCATCATGCAGCCTTGCGACGACGGGCCCCTTGGGCTCTTCCGTGGCGATCAGGTCGAACGAGAGGTCGAGCTGATTGAGAAATTCGCGCCGGATACCGTGGTGCCGAGGTGGCATCGCGGTCAAGAAGACGATGTCGGCGTCGGCCGAAAGCGACTGCAGTGTTTCAACGGCTTTTTCCGCCGGTTTCTGCCAGAGGTGCTGGTTCGCGAAGAACACTTCCTCGAACGAATCGACGGCGTCCCTATCCAGCTCGCTGCCGTCAAGCAGAGAGACGATATTACCGTAGAGGCGGAACGACCGCGGCAGGAGGTCGTAGCTGTGCGAGCGCAGGAAAGCGGTGAAGGGAGTGAGGAACTCGAGAACCACTTCGTCGATGTCGCACACAACCAAAGGCCGGTCGCCGAGGCGCACCTGGCTGACGTTGGTAGCAATATCCATGCTCAAAATTCTCCAGAGCCAAGTCCCGGCGGCGAAAAGTGCAGCCATGCCGCATTCAATGCGTCGGGCGCGGTGCCGGTCGCTTGGCAGAAGGCCATCGCCGTCGGCTCGTGCTGCATGACGAAATCCATCATGCCGGAAAGGAAGCCGGGATCGCTGACCACGCGGCGCACCTGGGCCGGTTCAACACCGGTCAATGCGAGAAAACGACCGAACAGATCCGGATCGTTGGCAAGCCAGGCAAGAACGGAGATCGCAGTCTGCTGCGGATCGGCCGCGAGTTGTTTCGAAGTCTTGAAGTTGCTTTGCATTTTTCTGGGTAAATTACCTATTTTTCAACCAAATAGCGATAGTGTGCCGCGATCGGTTCTATGGAACCATGCCATCGCAGAAGTCTTCTTCATGCGGGGAAGCGGTACCGGAACGGACGTAGGACGCGTGTCATGCCCAAGCAGGTGATGATTGTAGAAGATAACGAGCTCAACATGAAGCTCTTTCGCGACCTCATCGAGGCGTCCGGTTACACGACGATTCAGACCCGAAACGGCATGGAAGCGCTCGACCTCGCGCGCAAATACCGGCCCGATCTGATTTTGATGGATATCCAACTCCCCGAGGTTTCTGGTCTCGAGGTTACCAAATGGCTGAAGGAAGACGATGACCTGCACGTCATTCCTGTTATCGCCGTTACAGCATTTGCCATGAAAGGTGACGAGGAACGCATACGCCAGGGCGGCTGCGAGGCCTATGTCTCCAAACCCATTTCCGTTCCTAAATTCATTGAGACGATCAAGACCTATTTGGGCGATGCCTGACGCATCGGAAAGAAGCCTATGACTGCGCGCATTCTCGTGGTTGATGACATTCCGGCCAACGTCAAGTTGCTCGAGGCGCGGCTAGTCGCGGAGTATTTCGATGTCTTGACCGCCGGCGACGGCTATCAGGCCCTCGCAATATGCGAGCGCAACCAGGTCGATCTTGTCCTTCTTGATATCATGATGCCGGGGATGGACGGCTTCGAGGTCTGCGAGCGCCTGAAGGCCAATCCCAAGACCTCGCACATACCTGTCGTCATGGTGACGGCCTTGGATCAGTCGGCCGATCGCGTGCGTGGTCTGAAAGCCGGCGCAGACGATTTTCTCACCAAACCGGTCAATGACCTTCAGCTGATTTCCCGGGTGAAGAGCCTGTTGCGGCTGAAGACGCTCAGCGACGAATTGCGCATTCGCGCCGAAACAGCGCAGACCATGGGGATCGATGAACTGCTGCGAACCGGCGAGGGGCGGGGCGACGAATCGGGCCAGGTGCTGCTGGTCGACGGACGCGCCAATTCGCAGGAACGCATCATCAAGGCGCTGAAGCCCATCGCCGATGTCTCGGCAATCTCGGATCCGCAGGCGGCACTCTTCGAAGCGTCGGAAACCCCCTTTGAACTGGTTATCGTCAACGCCAATTTCGACAACTATGATCCGCTGCGCCTGTGCTCGCAGCTTCGTTCGCTCGAGCGCACGCGCTTTCTACCGATCCTGATCATCACCGAGCAGGGCGACGACGACATGGTGATCCGGGCCCTGGAACTCGGCGTCAACGACTATATCGTCCGGCCGGTCGATCCCAATGAGCTGGTGGCGCGCAGCCTGACGCAGATGCGCCGCAAGCGTTATAATGATCGCCTGCGCGCGAGCGTGAAGCAAACGATCGAGCTTGCCGTGACCGATCCGCTGACCGGGCTCAGCAACCGCCGCTACCTGGATAATCACCTCAGCACGCTCTTCAATCGCTCGATGGCGCGAGGTCGTCCGCTATCGGTGCTGATCACCGATATCGATCGCTTCAAGCAAGTCAACGACACCTATGGCCATGATGCGGGGGATGATGTGCTGCGGGAGTTTGCAAGGCGCATCCGCTCCACCGTCCGTGGTGCCGATCTGGCCTGCCGATACGGCGGCGAGGAATTCGTAGTGGTTATGCCGGATACCTCGCCCGAAGTGGCGGCAGCCGTCGCGGAGCGACTGCGCTCGGTGGTCGAGACGGTACCGTTCCTGCTGAAGTCAACGGGGCAGGAACTGGACGTCACGGCGTCCTTCGGCATTTCGTCGCGGATCTCCTCCATCCTCACTCCAGGGCAGTTGATGAAGCAGGCGGACCTTGCGCTTTACGAGGCAAAAACGGGTGGCCGTAATCGCGTGGTCGCCGCCGCTTGAGCAATGCTTCTATGAGGCATTTCAGGTCATCCACAACTTGCTAATTAAGGGCGGACGGCACGGCAACGAAGTAATTGCAGTTGCAAAGCCGGCATTTCCCTCCGAAGGTTTGCTCGCTCTTGATATCATGCTAGGCAGATGCCGCGCGGTTGCTGGGACAAATGTGAGGATCAATCGGATGTAGCCGGCATTTCGCAAGTAGCCGCGAATGGACAAGCTTTGGCCCGCATCGGCGGAAGCTAATACTATTGGGCTATAGTTTCGGCCTTCTTTGCCCATTAGGCGCTATTCTTGCAAAAGTACGCGATTCCAAGCTTTAAAAACTGTCCCAAAGCCGTACTTTTAACCATGAAATCAAGCCCAGAAATCTAACCATTAAGAATTTGTTGATTTTCTTTCATTTTCGAGCAAATTATCGGCCATAAGAGATAAGTACTCCCGTGAGGAGTCCGAGGTACCCCATGATGCTCAGGTCCGCCGCATCTCCTGGGTCGTGGGGTCGGTCGGCTGGTTTGCAACAATAAGCGGTTCCTCGTGCCGCGTTGCTTGCTGGTCGACCCCCTTTCAGGAAAACGCCGTCCTTTCCGCATTTTAGGAAGGACGGCGTTTCTGTTTTCAGGCCTCGAGACCAGACGGCAAAGCCGGCAAACAAAAAGGCGCGCAGCCGATGGGCGCGCGCCTCTTCGAAAAACGTCAGATCAAGCGATTACTTGATCTTGGTTTCCTTGAACTCGACGTGCTTCTTAGCAATCGGGTCGTACTTGGTCTTCGTCATCTTGTCGGTCATCGTACGGCTGTTCTTCGTCGTGACGTAGAAGAAACCGGTGTCGGCCGTCGACAGCAGCTTGATCTTGATTGTGGTAGCCTTGGCCATGGTCGTCCTGCCTTTAATAAAATGAAAGCCGTGGCAGGCCGGATAGGCTCCACGGCAAATTCTGGCGCGAAACTACGAATCCCGCCCGAAAAGTCAAGCCCGCTTTCGGAGGAAAAGCAGCCTGATCGAGGAAAGCAGGGCATAAAGCCCGAAGAATCCGGCGATCGCCCAGGCAAAACCGTTGTTGCCGGCAACGTCGATGGCGGCGCCGATAACCTGCGGCCCGGCCACAGTGCCAACCGCGTAACAGAATACAAAGGCCGCGTTGGCTGCTGCGAGGTCCGAGCCGGTCAGGCGAGAGCCGAGGTGACTGAGTCCCACCGTATAAAGGCCCGCGACACAGCCGCCCCAGAACAGAAGTACGGTCGCCATCAGAATCCAGCTGTGCACGAGAACCGGCAGCATCAGGGAACCTATCAGGCCCATGAAGGCCATCGCGGCCAGCAGCGGGCGCTTGTCCTTCATGCGGTCCGAGAGCAGCCCAACCGGGATCTGGAAGATCACGTTGCCGATTCCCATCACCGTCAGCAGCAGCGCGGCCTGAGATTCCGTAAAGGAGGCGCGCACCGCATAGATCGGGAACAGTGCCAAACCGCCGGCTTCGACGGCCCCGAAAATGAAGACGGCGGCCGTTGCGGTGGGCACAAGGAAGACGTAGCGCATGAAATGAAGTTCAGGCTTCTCCTCGAGAACCGGGCTTTCGTAGCGTGCGATGTAGATGGGAATGGCGGCCAACAAGACGGCACCAGCGCCGACCGCGAATGGAAGCACGCCCTCGCTGCCGAGAATCGAAAAGAGCAGCGGCCCGCCTGCAAAACCGAGCGAAAGGACGGTTGCATAGATGCCGAGCACGAAGCCGCGCTTGGAGGGCGGCGAGGCGGCATTGATCCAGAATTCCGATAGGATGAACAGCGTCGTCGTCGCGCCGTGAAAAGCGAACCGCAGCGGAAACCACATCCAGAAGTCCTGGGCATAGTAGAAGCCGAGTGCGCTGATCGCTGAAATCACGACGGCCCAGATCATCGTCGGGGCGACGCCGTATTTGTGCGCCAGTTTCGTGGTGATCGGCGCAGCCGCCATGGCGGCAACCCCGGCCATCGCCGTATTCAGTCCGATCAGTGTCGATGGAATGCCGCGCTTTTCGAGAATGATGCTGAGAAGCGGGAGTCCCAGGCCGATTGCTATGCCGACAGCGGAGATGGACGAAATGGCTGCCACCAGTGAAGGCCAGTGAATTTCTTCGACATCGCCTGGTGTTGTGCCGTTCCGCGGCTGAGACATATACGCATCCTTAGAGACCTGCTGCACAGAGTCGCTCACCGCGACGCACCATAGAAAGGCACAGGCGTGCCAAATCCAAGTGACGGCTGTGCTTTACAAGATGAAATGCGCTGGCGGCAATAACCTGGATGATCTTGAAGTCGTATAGTCAAAGAAGCTTACCGAATACACATGAGATTTCGCCCCGCGGAACCGCAGCGCCGTTGGGGCTGCCACTACACGTCAATTGTGTCGTCAAGGTGAAGGCAGTAATGTCCTAGCGCTTGCGGCCCGGTATCTCGTAGGCGTCATGATCGTCGGTTTGTCCACCGAAGCCGTGCATCTTCAACGCCCATTGCAGACCGATGACACCGCCCTTGATCGGCTGGATGATCAAAAGCGTGGCAATCAATGTGATGGGTGTCCAGATCGCGAAGGTCAGCCAGAGGGGCATTGGCCAAACGAGATCCGTTGCCATGTAGCCGCCGATGATGACATGGCCGATCACCACGATTGCAAGGTAAGGCGGTAGGTCGTCCGAGCGATGATGGTACATGGCCTCGCCACAGGCGGCACAATTGTCCACCGGCTTCAGGAAGCTTTTGAAGAGTTTGCCGCTGCCGCATGCGGGGCAGGTGTTCATCATGCCGCGCTTGACAGAGCGGCCGAGCGGACGTTCCGCCTCCTGATTGCTTCCGTAACGGATCGTCTGGTCGCTCGAGGTGGTCGTCATCGTTCGTTTCCTTTCGCGGCGCCCTACACGCCTATCGCCGCCCTCTTGGCGGCCTTGTCCCGGCCTTCTTGCGTGCCCGGCTTGCGTCCCGCCGGCCCGCCTTGTGGAACGAACGTACAGCTGTGGGCATTTTTCGCCCTTCGCTGATCATCTCGAAGCGTAGCGCACCGGCAAGCGGAATGGCTTCTGCAAGCTTGACCGTGACACTGTCGCCGAGGCGATATCCGAGCCCGGTCTTTTCGCCAGACAGCGCCTGGTGCGCCTCATCATAGATGAAGTAGTCCGTTCCGAGCGTAGATATAGGAACGAAGCCGTCTGCTCCATAGTCCGGGAGAGTGACAAATAGTCCCGATTTCGTCACACCTGATACGCGACCTTCGAATTCCTCGCCGACGCGGCCGGCAAGATGATGCGCAATCAGGCGATCCACCGTTTCGCGCTCGGCCGCCATCGCGCGGCGCTCGAAGGTTGAGATCTCGGCGGCGATGTCGTCGAGCGCGGCCTCTTCGTCGGGCGTGATCCCGCCTTCACCGAAGCCGAGCGAACCGACCAGCGCCCGATGCACGATCAGGTCCGCATAGCGCCGGATGGGCGAGGTGAAGTGCGCGTATTTCATGAGGTTCAGGCCGAAATGCCCGATATTCTCGGGGCTGTAGATCGCCTGGCTCTGAGAACGCAGCACCATCTCGTTGACCATCGTCTGGTGCGGCGTGTCGTCTGCCTTGGCGAGGATCATGTTGAAATTGTTGGCGCGCATGTTGCCGCCCTTGGCAAGCGATATGCCAAGCGTTGCCAGGAACTCGCGCAGCACTTCCTGCTTGGCGAGCGTCGGCCCGTCATGGATACGGTAGATCAGGACTTGCCGCTTCTTCTCCAGCGTCTCGGCGGCCGAGACGTTGGCCTGGATCATCATTTCCTCGATCAGCTTGTGTGCATCGAGGCGCGGCGGCACGAAGACGCGCTCCACGGTGCCGTCAGGCTTTAGCAGGATCTTGCGTTCCGGCATGTCGAGTTCAAGCGGCTGCCGGCGCTCGCGGCCGCGCGTCATGATCCTGTAGGCATTCCACAACGGCTTCAAGATTGGTTCCAGAAGCGGTCCCGTCTTGTCATCCGGCTTGCCATCGATGGCCGCCTGCGCCTGCTGATAGGAGAGCTTTGCAGCGCTCTTCATCATGACACGGTGGAAGGTGTGGCCGATTTTGCGGCCTTCCTTCGAAAACACCATGCGAACGGCAAGCGCCGGCCGGTCCTGACCTTCTCTCAGCGAGCAGAGATCGTTCGAGATGCGCTCCGGCAGCATCGGCACGACCCGGTCGGGGAAGTAGACCGAGTTGCCGCGCTTCAGAGCTTCGCGGTCGAGTGGCGAGCTCGGGCGGACGTAATAGGAGACGTCGGCGATGGCGACCGTAACGATAACGCCGTCCGGATTGTCGGGAGAAGGGTCAGTCTCCGCATAGACGGCGTCGTCATGGTCTTTCGCATCCGCCGGGTCGATGGTGATCAGCGGGACATCTCGCCAATCTTCGCGATGCGACATCGTCGCAGGTTTGGCATCGTCGGCTTCGGCGACCACAGCAGGCGGAAATATATAAGGGATTCCGTGAGCATGGATGGCGATCATCGAGATCGCCTTCTCGGATGCGACCGAACCGACAATCGACAGGACCTTGGCGCGTGCCAGGCCGAAGCGCCCAAGGCGAGCGACTTCGACTTCAACCAGATCGCCGTCCTTGGCCTCGCCCTTGTAGTCAGGGTCGATCACCATTTCCTCGCCGCGTCGGTCGATCGGAAGCAGACGGCCGGCTCCTCCCGGCGCATCCTTGAAGACCCCGAGCAGCGCACCGCGGCGCTTGTCCAAAATCTTGATGATGCGCGCCGTGTAGGCCGGCCCACCACGGTCGGCGGCCGGAAAGATCTTCGCCAGGATGCGATCGCCCATGCCGGCAACCAGCGCCTTGCCCTTGCCGTTGCGCCCGGCAGGCGAGGTCGACTGGCGAATAGCGACAGCAGGCGCAACGCCCTGATCGTCAGGCCACTCCGCCGGGCGGCCGATCAGTTCGCCATCCTTGTCGCGCGTCGTGATGTCGAGCACGGTGACAGGCGGCAGTGCGCCCGGCCGGATCAGCGACTTGCTCGTCTTCTGCAGCATGCCTTCCTGCTCCAGTTCGCGCAGGAGGTGTTTCAGCTCGACCCGGCTGTCGCCTTTCAGCCCGAAGGCCTTTGCGAGTTCGCGCTTCGAGGCCTTCTGCGGATGATCGGCGATGAAGCGCAGGATCACGTCGCGGGAAGGCAGGGCTCCGTGAGCGATGTTCAGCGGTTCGGCTGCGGGTTGTTGGCTGGCGCGTCCAATCTTGCCGGGACGCTTGCCCATGCCCTTCATTCTTTCCCGCGGGATTTTGCTCACTCTTTGCTCTTTTTCGTCTTTGCCGGCGCCTTGGCCTTCGCCGTCTTCGGCTTGGCCGCGGTCTTGGTCGTCTTGGTTTCAGCCGCAGCGGCCTTCGCCTTCGGTTTTGCCTTACTCTTCGAAGCCGGTGCCTTGCCGGCCTTGGCGGCGATCAGCGCCAGCGCTTCCTCGACGGTCAGGGCCTGCGGATCGGTGCCCTTCGGCAGCGTCGCATTGACCTTGCCCCAGTTCACATAGGGGCCGTACTTGCCGTCGCGAACCGTGATTGCGCCGCCGTCGGGATGGTCGCCGAGCTCTTTCAGAGCTGCCGCCGCCGTCCTCCCACCCGGCGCCTTGCTCGCCTTCTCGGCGATCACGGTGACAGCGCGGTTGAGGCCGATCGAGAAGACGTCTTCGACGCTTTCAAGGTTGGCGTAGCCTCCATCATGCAGCAGGAACGGCCCATAACGGCCGATGCCGGAAGAAATCATCTTGCCGGTTTCCGGGTGCTTGCCGATGTCGCGTGGCAACGAAATCAGCGCCATCGCCTTTTCGTAATCGATGTCCTCAGGCTTCCAGCCCTTCGGCAGGGAAGAACGCTTGGCTTCCTTGCCTTCGCCACGCTGGATGTAGGGGCCGAAGCGTCCTGAACGCAGGGTCAGTTCTTCGCCAGTCACCGGATCGGAACCGAGATTCTTAGGCTCGTTCAGCGCAACGCCTTCGGCCTCCGAACCGCCTTCTGACGAAAGCTGGCGGGTATAGTTGCATTCGGGATAGTTCGAGCAGCCAACGAAGGCGCCGTATTTTCCAAGCTTAAGCGAAAGATTGCCGGTGCCGCAAACTTGACAGATGCGCGGATCACCGCCGTCTTCTCGTTTCGGGAATACAAGTGGCGCCAGTGCCTCGTTAAGCGAATCGAGGACGTTGGTGACACGAAGTTCCTTCGTATCCTCGATCTGGGAGAAGAAGTCCTTCCAGAAATCGCGCAGCACCTGCTTCCAGTTCAGCTCCCCGGCAGAGATCCGGTCGAGCTTCTCTTCAAGATCTGCCGTAAAATCGTATTCGACGTACTTGGTGAAGAAGCTTTCGAGGAAGGCCGTCACCAGCCGGCCCTTGGCCTGCGGGATCAGTTTGCGCTTGTCGATGGTGACGTATTCGCGGTCACGCAAGGTCGCCAGCGTCGCCGCGTAAGTCGACGGACGCCCGATGCCGAGCTCTTCCATCTTCTTGATCAGCGTTGCCTCGGAGTAGCGCGGTGGCGGCTCAGTGAAGTGCTGAGTCGAATTGATCTTCTGCTTCGCAAGGTTCTCACGAGCGTTGATCTCGGGCAGGCGACCATCCTCGTCACCGTCGTCGCTCTGTTCGCCATCTTCCTTCTGGTCGGTATAGGCGGCGATGAAGCCGTCGAAACGGATCACCGAGCCGACAGCGCGCAGCCCAGCTTTCTCACCTTTGTTGTCGGCGGTGATTTCAGCCGTCGTGCGTTCGATCTCAGCCGATGCCATCTGGCTCGCAATGCCCCGCTTCCAGACGAGGTCGTAAAGCCTCAACTGGTCGGCATCCAGGTACTGCCGCACGCGGTCGGGCGACCGATTGAAATCAGTCGGGCGGATCGCTTCGTGCGCTTCCTGTGCGTTCTTTGCCTTGGTCGAATAGAAGCGCGCCTTCTCGGGCATGTAGCGCTGGCCGAATTGATCGACGATGGCCTTGCGTGCCGCGTCGATGGCTTCGGGCGCCATCTGGACGCCGTCCGTACGCATGTAGGTGATCAGACCAACTGTTTCGCCACCAATATCAACACCCTCGTAGAGCTTCTGGGCGATCTGCATCGTCCGCGACGCCGAAAAGCCAAGTTTCGAGGACGCTGCCTGCTGAAGCGTGGAGGTTGTGAAGGGTGGTCCCGGGTTGCGCTTGACCGGCTTCGCCTCGACCGTGTCGACGACATAGGTCGCGCCTTCCAGAAGTGCCTTGAGCTTGCCGGCTTCTTCGCCGTTTCCGATCGCGCGAGGCTGCAACCGCTTGCCATCAGCCGCAACCAGTTTCGCTTCAAACTCGTCGCCTCGCGGCGTTTTCAGGAGAGCCGAAAGGTTCCAGTACTCTTCAGAGATGAAGCGTTCGATTTCGGATTCGCGATCGCAGACCAGGCGCAGCGCCACTGACTGTACGCGGCCGGCCGAACGCGCGCCGGGGAGCTTGCGCCAGAGAACCGGCGACAGATTGAAACCGACGAGATAGTCGAGGGCACGGCGAGCGAGATACGCATCAACCAGCGGAACATCGATGTCGCGCGGGTCGGCCATGGCGTCGAGCACGGCCTTCTTCGTGATCGCATTGAAAACGACCCGCTTCACGGTCTTGCCGTTCAGGACGCGCTTCTTGTTCAGCATGTCGAGGACGTGCCAGGAAATCGCTTCACCCTCGCGATCCGGGTCGGTTGCGAGGAATAGGCTGTCGGATGACTTCACAGCGTCGGCGATGTCCTTCAGTCGCTTGGCAGACGCGCCGTCGACCTCCCACAGCATCTCGAAATCCTGGTCGGGAAGGACCGATCCGTCCTTGGCAGGCAGATCGCGGACATGGCCGAAGGAGGCGAGCACCTTGTATCCGGAGCCCAGATACTTGTTGATCGTCTTTGCCTTGGCGGGCGATTCTACCACTACAACATTCATCATGATTCTCTAAAAAAACGTGCCAAGCCGGTGCATAAGCAGATGGAATCCCTGCCGTGCCAGGATAACCGGCTCTTCGACATGGACAGGGAAATCGTTTCGGTCAAGTGGTCTGACCTCATTTTTGCGTATTACAACGCGATGCAACCAATGCGAGATAGCGAACGTATTGCAAGTTAGGATAATTTAGGTATCGTTTTTGGAGTGTGGTTCGGGCTAGCCGAAAGGCGGCGTTTCTCTTTCCTCAGAGACTATCCCATGGCGGCCAAGTTCGCAAAGAAAGATACCGGACGATCCGGCTCGCAAGAGAACATCGCGTTCATCAGGCAGATGCTGGCTGAGTTGCGGCGAGTGGCGGAAAAAGAGAACGCCGATATGCTCTGCTATCTGATCGTGATGGCCTATGTGGAGGCCGGCGATCTGCAGGCCCGGATGTAGGGATCTCAGTCGCCAATCGCAAGAGAGACGAAGCCGCCGGGATGGCGATGAAGCCGTCCGGCAATATCAAGCTCCAGCAGGACAAGATAAACCGAAGCCGCCGGCAAACCGGTGTGACGGATGATATCATCGATCTCGACGGGCGTCGGGCAGAGCGCATCGACGAAAAGCGAGCGATCGGATTCGTCGGGCGGAAGCATCGAACGGCCACCCTCGCGCTCCGGCTCCTCGGCGACCGGCGTTGAGTACCGTTCGATCTGCGAGAGGGGCGCCAGAGCTTCGGTGACGTCATCTGGCGTCGTGACAATCATGGCACCGTCTTTCAACAATCCATTCGTGCCATGGCAGCGCGGATCGAGCGGTGAACCCGGCACCGCAAATACCAGCCTGCCAAACTCGCCGGCCAGTCTTGCGGTGATCAGCGAGCCCGAGCGCATCGCTGCTTCGACGACAACGACCCCCAGCGAAACGCCGGCGATGAGCCGATTTCGGCGCGGAAAGTCGCGTGCCCGCGGTTCCCAGCCGAACGACATCTCACTGACGGCGAGCCCGTTGCCATTCCAGATATCGTCAAGCAGATCGGCATTCTCCGGCGGGTAGGGCTGATCCAGACCTCCGGCCATGGCGACCACCGTTCCGGTATCGAGGCTTGCACGATGCGCTGCGGTATCTATGCCGCGCGCAAGGCCGGAGACCGCGACATAGCCGGCTCGGCCGCACTGGCGCGCAATCGTGGCGGCGAACTTGGCGCCGCTGATGGAGGCATTGCGGGAGCCGACGATACCGACGCCAGGCTGCGAAGAGACGGCGAGATTGCCTTTGACGGCAAGCAGCGGCGGCGCACGTCGACTTGCTTCAACGCCTGTGTGTATTCCGGCTCGCCGATGCCAACAAAGCGGGCGCCGAAGCGGCGCGCGGCCTCCAACTCCTTATGCGCTTCGCTCTCCGTCGCTATCCGGATGGAGAGCGTGGCGCCGCCGCGCGCAGAAAGCTCGGGCAGGGCGGCCAGCGCCGTCTCGGCGGATCCGAAGTGATTGACGAGATCGCGAAAGGTCGCAGGCCCGACATTGTCCGAGCGAATGAGACGCAGCCACGCGGCGCTGAGAGCGTCCATCCTATCCCTTCGCCCCGATCTTGGTTTCCGTCCCGCTCATCAGGCGGGAGATATTGGCCTTGTGCTTCCAGTAGGAGATAATAGTCATGATGGCCATAACAGCTGCAACCTTCTCGGCGCCCAGTATCCACAATGCAACCGGAATTACAAGCATTGCAACCAGTGCTGAAAGCGATGAGTACCGGGTCGTGAAGGCGACGGCCAGCCAGACCGCGGCGAAGACGAGAACCATGATCGGCGCAATGCCGAGCAGTGTTCCGATATAGGTGGCAACACCCTTGCCACCCTTGAAGCCGATCCAGACCGGGAAGAGGTGACCGATAAAGGCAAAGAAGCCGGCGATCAGCGCCGCCTCGCTGCCCAAAAAATAGCCGACGATCGAGGCTGCTGCAGACGCCTTCAGAGCATCGAGAAGAAGCGTTGCGGCTGCAAGCTTCTTGTTGCCGGTTCTGAGCACATTGGTCGCGCCGATATTGCCGGATCCGATGCTGCGGACGTCACCGAGCCCGGCTGCCTTCGTCAGGATCAGGCCGAAAGGAATGGAGCCGAGCAAGTAGCCGATGGCGGCAGCCACGAGCGCGATAGGCAGCGTGATCTGCCAGGTCATAAGATCCGAGACCATGTTCCCCTCCGGTGGTCTTTTTATATGCTATGCACGCACTGTCCGGCGACATAGGTCGCTACAGCGCGTCCGCTGAAGCGCGCGTCTTCGAACGGCGTATTCTTCGAGCGGGAAAGAAGCATGTCCTTCGAAACCAGCCAAGGGTCATCGAGGTCGATCAGCGTAATATCTGCCTTCGCGCCCGGCTTCAGCGTGCCCGCCTCGAGGCCGAAGATCTGCGCCGGCCGCGTCGACATGGCATCGATGAGGCGCATCAGGCTGACCTGGCCGCTGTGATGCAGGCGGAGTGCCGCAGCAAGCATCGTTTCAAGGCCGATGGCGCCATCAGCCGCTTCGCCGAACGGTAGGCGTTTTGTGTCGACATCCTGCGGATCATGCGAGGAGACGATGATATCGATCGCGCCGCGCGCCAGCGCATCCACCATCGCGACGCGATCGTCTTCGGATCGCAGCGGCGGGTAGAGCTTGAAGAAGGTGCGGTACTCGCCGATGTCGTTCTCATTGAGGGAGAGATTGTTGATCGAGATGCCGCAGGTCACGGTCGCACCGCGGCTCCGGGCAAGCTCAATCGCCTCGACCGATTCCGGCACGGAGATCATCGCGGCGTGGTAGTTGCCGCGCGTCAGCTTGGCGATGCGCAGGTCGCGCTCGAGCGGGATCAGTTCCGCTTCCTTCGGGATGCCGCCGAGACCGAGCCAACTGGCAAACAGTCCCTCATGCATGACACCGGTGGCGCCGAGATATTTGTCGCGGGTCTCGCAGGATATCACCGCGCCGAATTCGCGCGCATAGGTCATCACCCGGCGCAGGACCTGCGTGTCGTGGACACTCGAGCGGCCGTCGGTGAACGCGACTGCGCCCGCTTCCATCAGCAGGCCGATCTCGGTCATTTCCTCGCCGGCAAGATGCTTGGTGATCGCCGCAGCCGGATAGACGTGGACCAGCGCCTTGTCCTTCGCCGTCTTCTTGACGAACTCGACCAGCGCGATGTCGTCGATGACAGGATCGGTATCCGGCATCATGATGATCGAAGTGATGCCGCCGGCTGCCGCCGCACGGCTCGCCGATGCCATTGTCTCGCGATGTTCGGCTCCGGGTTCACCGATATGGACGCGGGCATCCACCAAGCCTGGGGTGGCGACGAGACCGGTGCAATCGCGCACGTCGGCGCCAGCGGGCGCTCCTTGGTTCTGCGCATCCGCGCCGGCTGCCACGATCATGCCATCCTTGACAATGATCGTGCCGACTTCATCGAGATTGCGCGAGGGGTCGATGATACGAACGTTCTTGAGGACGATCGAGTTCTTCATGCGCCGGCTCCTTCGGTACGCGGACCCTGATTTTGCGAGACCAGCAGCGTCTCCATCACGGCCATGCGCACCGCGACCCCCATTTCCACCTGTTCTGCAATCACGCTCTGCGGTCCATCCGCAACCTCGGAGGAGATCTCGACGCCACGGTTCATCGGGCCGGGATGCATGACGAGGGCATCTTCCTTCGCCGCCTTGAGGGTCTCCGCGTCGAGCCCATAGAAGTGATAGTACTCGCGAACCGACGGCACGAAGGCCCCGGACATGCGCTCGCGTTGCAGGCGCAGCATCATCACCACGTCAGCGTCCTTCAGGCCCTCCTTCATGGAATGGAAGACCTCGACGCCCATGTCGGCGATGCCAGCCGGCAGTAGCGTTGCCGGCGCGACAACTCGCACGCGTGCGCCCATGGCATTCAGCAAAAGGATGTTCGAGCGCGCCACGCGCGAATGCAGGACGTCGCCGCAGATCGCGACGATGATGCGCGACAGCTTGCCTTTGGCGCGGCGGATTGTCAGCGCGTCGAGAAGCGCCTGGGTCGGATGCTCGTGCTGGCCGTCGCCGGCGTTGACCACCGAGCAGGAAACCTTCTGCGCGAGCAAGGCGGCGGCACCAGCGCTCGAATGGCGGATGACAAGCACATCGGGCCGCATCGCGTTCAGCGTCATCGCCGTATCGATCAGCGTCTCGCCCTTCTTCACCGAAGAATTGCCGACGGACATATTCATCACGTCGGCGCCGAGGCGCTTTCCGGCGAGCTCGAAGGAAGATTGGGTGCGCGTCGAAGCTTCGAAGAACAGGTTGATCTGTGTCAGGCCTCGCAGCGTCGAGGTTTTCTTCTCTCTCTGCCGACTGATCTTGACGGCCTCGTCGGCCTTGTCGAGGAGAAAGGTGATATCCTGCTCGGTGAGCCCTTTGATACCGATGAGGTGGCGGTGGGGAAAGAAGACCATGAACCTGCCTCTTGCTGTCGTCTGCGGGGTCTATAAAGAGTGAGCCGGGCGGCGGCAAGCTTGCGCTGTGGGCAAAGGCCCGTCTCCCCCTGCAATTTTACCCGAATTCAACTATTGCAGAGGTAGGGAAATTATAACTTCCGGTTTCCCTTTGCCTGCCTCTTACACTAGAAGCGATTCATGACGCCTGCCGAAGAGAAACTTGCCGAACTCAACCAGCCGAGCCTTTGGTCCGGCATCAATGCCTACAGGTCCGATCCGCTGATCGTCGATCTGACCGGCACGTTGCCGCGTGGGATCCGCGACGACCTCGACAATATGGGGCGGTACGTGACCTCGCCGGAAGCGCAGGAGCTGGCGCGCATGGCGAATCAGGGCACGCCGCAGCTGCGCACGCACGGTCCGCGCGGCGAGCGGCTCGATGTCGTCGAATTCCACCCGGCGTGGCACGCGCTGATGCGCCGTTCGATGGCATCGGGACTCCACTCGTCGGTCTGGGATCCGCAGGCGGACACCGAGGCGAAGAACCAGGCGCACAAGGTCAGGGCAGCGCGCTTCTACCTGACCGCACAGCTGGAATCCGGTCACCTGTGCCCGCTGACGATGACGAGTGCGTCCGTCGCGGCGCTGTCGGCTTCGCCGGCCGTGCAGAAGGACTGGGCGCCGAAGATCCTGTCGCGCAAATATGATTCCACCAACAAGCCGGCCATGCAGAAGTCCGCCGTGACCATCGGCATGGGCATGACCGAGAAGCAGGGCGGCACTGACGTCCGCGCCAACACGACGACGGCGGAAAAGGTCAGCGAAGGCATTTACCGTCTGTCCGGTCACAAGTGGTTCATGTCGGCGCCGATGAGCGACGCCTTCGTGATGCTGGCGCAGACGAAGGATGGAATGGGATGCTTCCTCGTTCCACGTCTGCTGGAAGATGGCTCGGCAAACGGCCTGCACTTCCAGCGTCTGAAGGACAAGGTCGGCAACCGCTCCAATGCTTCGTCAGAAGTTGAATTCAGCGATACGTTCGGATTTCTGCTCGGTACGCCGGATGGCGGTATCCGCACTATTCTCGACATGGTGACACTGACGCGGCTCGACTGCGCGCTGGCCTCCTCGGGCATTATGCGCGCCTCGCTGGCTGAAGCCGTGCACCACACCCGTGGGCGCAGCGTCTTCGGCAAGATGCTGGTCAGCCAGCCGATCATGACGCGCGTCTTGGCCGATATGGCGCTCGATGTGGCGGCGGCGACAGCGCTGTCCTTCCGCCTTGCCGATGCGTTCGACAAGGCGCGCGGCAGCGCTGAAGAAGCAGCCTACGCGCGTGTCATGACGCCGGTTGCGAAATACTGGTGCTGCAAGATCGCGCCGCCATTGATCTACGAGGCGATGGAGTGCATCGGCGGCAGCGGCTACATTGAGGAGCGCCCGATCGCTCGTCATTATCGCGAAGCGCCGGTCAATGCGATCTGGGAGGGCTCGGGCAACGTCATGGCGCTCGACGTGCTGCGCATTCTGAACCGCGGCAAGGATCTCTTCGAGACGGTGTTTGCCGGGCTCGCGCGCGATCTCGGCCCGGCCGGGAAGAAGACGATTGATGTGCTGCGCGCCGCCATGGCGCTCTGCGAGCGGGACGAGGGCGCTGCGCGCCTCCTGGTCGAGCAGTTGGCGCTCGCCGCCGGCGCCGCCGAGCTTTATCGCCTTGGGGCGGGGCGGATCGCCGATGCCTTCATCGAGACCCGCCTCGCGGGCGGCTGGCGCTCGACCTATGGCATGCTGGATTCACGTTTCGACGCCAGCTACATCGTCGATCTTCTTTATCCGCCGGCAAGCTGATGACAGCGCTGCGTCCCATCCGCACCGATGATCTCGAGCAGATCTATCTGATATCGCTGGTGACGGGCGATGCTGGCGGCGATGCGACCAGATTGCATCGCGACGGCAAGCTGATCGGACACATCTATGCTGCGCCTTACGTCTTGCTCAGTCCGGAAACCGCTTTAGTGGCGGAAGATTCTGAGGGCGTGGCCGGGTATATCGTCGGCGTTCACGACACGCGTTCCTTCGAGGAGCGGCTGGAGCGCGAGTGGTGGCCGGCGCTTCGCAAGGTTTACGCCGACCCGCAGGGCGATTCTGCCGGCTGGGACGCGGATCAGAAGCGCATTGCCACAATCCATCACCCGGCGCATGCGCCTGCAGCGCTGGTCGAATCCTTTCCGGCCCACATCCACATGAACCTCCTGCCGCGATTACAGGGACAGGGGATGGGCACCAAGCTGCTCGATCGATGGTTTGCCGATGCGCTGGAGGCAGGCGTGGAGGGTGTCCACCTCGGAGCCAGCGCGAGCAATCATGGTGCGGTACGATTCTGGGGCTCTCGCGGTTTCGCCCGCCTCGCTCCACCGCTGGTGGAGCCTTCCGACCGGACCGTCTGGTTTGGGCAGAAACTCTAGGGGCACAGCACTTGTGTCGCTGAGCGGTGACACCTGCTCACCTGTTTGCACCCATAGCAAACTGTCCACAATCTTTGAGCGGCCTGTCCGTTGCCGGGTCCGAGCGGCGTTGCTACTCACCGCAAAGTGACAATTCGGACCGAATCCCTGATGCTCAATGATCCCATGGTGTTGGCGCCCGTAGTCGGCAGCGTCGTCGTCGAACCCGAAAAGCGTATCCGCGACCGAAGCGCGACGGAGAAAGCGATCCTCTGGGCAGCCAAGTCGCTGCTGGCGGAGGAGGGGTTCCAGAATTTCGGCATCAACGCCGTTGCCCGCCGCGCGGGGTGCGACAAGCAGCT
Organism: Rhizobium sp. 42MFCr.1; assembly: GCF_000377185.1. NCBI lineage: Bacteria > Pseudomonadati > Pseudomonadota > Alphaproteobacteria > Hyphomicrobiales > Rhizobiaceae > Rhizobium > Rhizobium sp. 42MFCr.1. Next base: position 63,939 of record NZ_KB897827.1, on the reverse strand, counting down.
GATCTACCGCTACTATGGCGGCCTCAACGGGCTGGTGGAGGCGATCGGCGCGGATCTTGGTACCTGGGTCAAGGATCGCATTCCCGAAGATACCGGCGGCATGTTTCTCCTGACTTACGGCGATCTGATGGAGCGGCTATCGCTGCTGTTCCTCGAGGCCTTGCGAGACGATCCGCTTGTTCGCCGCATCGTCGCCTGGGAAGTTTCCGAAAACACCGAGCAGGTGAGGCGGCTTTCGGAGGCGCGGTCGAAGGCCTTGGCAAACTGGCTCGATCGCATGCGCGGATCGCTGACGCCGCCGAAGGGTGTCGACGTCCTGGCCGTCAATGCGATTCTGATCGCAGCTATCCAGCATCTCGTGCTTTCCGCGTCCTCGAGCGATCAATGCGCGGGCCTCGCATTGAAAACGCCGAGGGATTGGGAGAAGGCGGCGACCGCCCTGAAGCGCATCGTTCGCGGAGTCTACGGCTGAGGCGAGTTCGGCCATCCACAGGCGTCCCGTTACGCGTTAACCTTAACAAATGGTTTACGTTGCGCTCTCGCGGTTAACAAGTCACGTTGCTGGGCAGTCCAAAATGTTGGGTGTCTGGGACCATGGGAACCAAAATCGCGAGAGCCACGTTTCTTGTTGCCGCGATGATGTTTTTCGCTGTGCTTGCGCTGGATATTGCCGTACCGGCGCTGGTTCTGGGTTCGATGGCGTTGTCGATATGGGCGGTGTCTTACGAGGGACTATCCATTCGAAAAGAACGAGAGACGACCGCATGAAGTGGTTCCTGATCTTCTGGGCCGGTCCCATTGTCTTCCTAGCGGGATGGTACTGGCTCTCTTACTACGACATGAATTTCGGTATCTTCATGCTCAGCAGGCAAGTCCATGACCTGACCTTCGAAATTTATGGGAAGGTGCTCGGCATTCCTCCGGAAACCATTCCGCCGCTGGTCGCCCGTGCGATCGTCGTCGACAGTCTTGTCGTTTTCGCAATTATTGGGTTCCGCCGGCGTAAGGCGATCACCGCATGGTGGCGTGCCCGTCACGCATCGAAATCGTCCCATGCCGCTCTGCCGAGCAAGGAAAGCCTGTCGAGCGCTCCTTGAAGAATGAAGCTTGCCGCCGCCGAGTCGATGCGCTCGGCACGCTGCCTGCGCGATACGTCCATTTCCAGTAGCGCGCGCTCGGCAGCGACCGTCGACAGACGCTCGTCCCAGTAGACGAAGGGCAAGGCGGTCTTCTGCTCCATGTTGCGCACGAAGGCGCGTGTTGCCTGCACGCGCGGCCCGGCCGATCCGTCCATGTTGATAGGCAGGCCGATGACGAAGGCCGCGGCCTTCTCCTTCTCGGCAAATTCCAGCAACGTTGCCGCATCGATCGTGAATTTCTCGCGCTTGATGACAGGGCGCGGCGTCGAAAAGCGCCGGCCGAGATCGGACATCGAAAGCCCGATCGTTTTCGTGCCGAGATCGAGACCCGCGATCGCCTGTCCCGGCTGCAGCGCAGTTGCCAGTTCTTCGATCGTCAGCACCGTCATCGTCGTTCCATCCCGTCAAAAGAATTTGAAGCAGTGCCGCTTTTCTTTGTAGCGGCATCGGATATGTCCATAACGAGCAAAGCAGGCTTTTGCATCGGCAATAAAGGAGAATTTCATGAAGATCACTTGGCTTGGTCACTCTGCTTTCCGCATCGAGATCGGAAGGGCAAAAATCCTGCTGGATCCGTTCCTCACGCACAATCCGTCCTTTGCGGGGCAGGCTGCAAAGGATGTTGCCCGCGGCGTCACGCATATTCTTCTGACGCACGGTCACGGCGACCATGTCGGCGACTCGGTTGCGCTTGCCAAGGAAACCGGTGCGGTCGTTCTCGCCAATGCCGATCTCGCCGCCTGGCTAGGTTCGAAGGGCCTGACGAAGATCGAAGCGGGCAACACCGGCGGCACGATCTCGTTCGACGGTTTTTCGGCGACTTTCACCAATGCGCTGCATTCGTCCGCGCAGATCACCGAGGACGGCGTCTCTCATGCGCTCGGCAATGCCAACGGCCTGATGCTGCATTTCGACGAGGAGGCTTCTATTCTTGCCATGGGCGATACCGACATCTTCTCCGACATGGCGCTGATCAACGAACTGCACCAGCCGGATATCGGATTCGTGCCGGTTGGCGACCGATTCACCATGGGCGGCGCGGTTGCCGCTCTCGCCTGCCAGCGTTACTTCAACTTCAAGACCGCCATACCCTGCCACTACGGCACGTTCCCGATCATCGACCAGACGCCCGAGAAGTTTGTCTCCGGCATGGATGGATCGAAGACGGCGGTGAAAACGCCGACGCCGGGCGAAAGCCTTTCTCTCTAGTCGAGGTCCGCTGAACCGCGTCGACTTCGGTCGCGGAATTCTACACAATCCAAAGGCCATGCCCGTTGCACGTGGCGGGCATGGCCTTTATAGCGGGTAGGAAAAATCCTATCCGGAGAATGTCATGTCCGTCGACTTTGCCACCGTTAAGCGCGTAGCGCGCCTTGCCCGTATTGCCGTTTCGGAGGAAGAGGCAAACCGCATGGTTGGCGAGTTGAATGGTATCCTCGGTTTTGTCGAGCAGCTCTCCGAAGTCGATGTCGAAGGCGTCGAGGCAATGACATCGGTCACGCCGATGAAGATGAAGAAGCGCACGGACGAAGTTACCGAAGGCAACAAGGCCGCCGACATCGTCTCGAATGCGCCCGTTACCGATCAGAATTTCTTCCTGGTACCCAAGGTCGTCGAATAAGGCTTTTCGCCGCTTTCCGAACCCGTTGCCATTCCAGATTTGAAGCGAATTACCATGAGCGAACTTACCAGCCTGACCATTGCCGAAGCCCGTACGAAGCTGCGCGCCAAGGAGATCAAAGCGACCGAACTGACCGAGGCCTACATCTCGGCGATCGAGGCCGCCAACGACAAGCTCAACGCCTACGTCAAGGTTACGCCGGAGAAGGCGCTGCAGATGGCCGAAGCCTCCGATGGGCGGCTTGCCAGCGGCAAGGGCGGTGCGCTTGAAGGCATCCCGCTCGGTATCAAGGACCTGTTCGCCACCGAAGGTATTCATACGCAGGCCTGCAGCCACATCCTCGACGGTTTCAAGCCGCATTACGAGTCGACCGTCACCCAGAACCTGTGGGACGACGGTGCCGTGATGCTCGGCAAACTCAACATGGACGAGTTCGCGATGGGCTCCTCCAACGAGACCTCCTACTACGGCGCAGTGATCAACCCCTGGCGTTCGGCCGGCTCCAACCAGCAGCTGGTGCCCGGCGGATCCTCCGGCGGCTCGGCAGCAGCCGTTGCAGCTCACCTCTGCGCCGGCGCCACGGCAACCGATACCGGCGGGTCGATCCGCCAGCCCGCAGCCTTCACCGGCACGGTCGGCATCAAGCCGACCTACGGCCGCTGCTCGCGCTGGGGCACGGTGGCCTTCGCGTCGTCGCTCGATCAGGCTGGCCCGATCGCGCGCGATGTGCGCGACGCCGCAATCCTCCTGAAGTCGATGGCCTCAGTCGATCCCAAGGATACGACCTCCGTCGATCTGCCGGTTCCGGACTATGAGGCAGCCCTCGGCCAGTCGCTGAAGGGCATGAAGATCGGCATTCCGAACGAGTACCGTGTCGATGGCATGCCGGAGGAAATCGAAACGCTCTGGCAGCAGGGAATTGCCTGGCTGAAAGACGCCGGCGCCGAGATCGTCAACATCTCGCTGCCGCACACCAAATATGCCCTGCCGGCCTACTACATCGTCGCCCCGGCCGAAGCCTCGTCGAACCTCGCCCGCTATGACGGCGTCCGCTACGGCCTGCGCGTCGATGGCAAGGACATCGTCGACATGTACGAAAAGACGCGCGCAGCGGGCTTCGGCAAGGAAGTCAAGCGTCGCATCATGATCGGTACCTACGTCCTCTCGGCCGGCTACTATGACGCCTATTACATCAAGGCCCAGAAGGTCCGCACGCTGATCAAGCGCGACTTCGAACTGGCGTTCAACGCCGGCGTCGACGCGATCCTGACGCCCGCAACCCCCTCGTCCGCCTTCGGCGTCGCCGATGAGAATCTCGCCTCCGATCCGGTCAAGATGTACCTGAACGACATCTTCACGGTGACGGTGAACATGGCCGGCCTGCCGGGTATCGCCGTTCCTGCTGGCCTGGACCATGGCGGCCTGCCGCTCGGTCTGCAGCTGATCGGCAAGCCGTTCGATGAAGAAACGCTCTTCAAGACGGCGCATGTGATCGAACAGGCCGCAGGCAAGTTCACGCCCGCCAAGTGGTGGTAACGAGTCGCATCGGTATCAGCCGCCCAAGAGGCGGCCGCTTCGTTGTCGGGTGATTGAGTCCGCTACCTCAGGGGTCGCGGATTTCGCGTTTGTCCATCGCTGGTGACACCCAGGAGGAGGCTCATGTCGGCGTCAGATATCACGCTGATGATCGAAGCATTCGACCGCCTATCGGCGGCAGGTTTCACCGTGGGTCCTGAATGGCAAGCCGTGCATGAAGTCTGCCAGGCGCATGAGGGCGAGGCACCTTTCGACTGGGGGCATGCCATTTGCCACCGCATCGAGGGCGACGACTGGAATGCCGATTATTGGTATCGCCGCGCAGGCAAACGCCGCGGAAGCGGTACGGTTGCCGAAGAATGGTCGGTGATGAAGGCGGCGCTTTCCAAACACCTTTGAAGGGAGCCGCGCGCCATGCGACGCGCGGCTTGGACAGCTATCTGTTGTCCTGTTCTGCTCTTACGAGAACCAGTCCTCGTTCGGTGATCCGGTAAGGCTTGCCGCCCGACGATTTGATGGCCCGCTTCTGCTTCAGTTTCCGAAACAGCTCGAGGCCGAAGCCGGGATAGACCCAGCCGTCGCGAGTGAAGCATTTTACGGCCTCGATTTTCCGGTTGTCGTCGCGTTCGATTTCAATGCGGCCACCTTGGGCCAATAGGTGCAGGATGCGCTGCTCCGTGCGTGAAATATCCATGGAATGTTGATCCGGTCTTGCACCATGAAGGCGCGCAAAAACGATCTGGCGCCCGAAGAGGCGTCAGGGCTTCGCTTTTTTCGGGCCCGTGCGCGCAAGGAAAACCTGCGGGCAGGGCCTCTACCGGGTCTGAGAAGACGAATTCAACATGCGGCCTTGATACTGGCTGGGCGACATCGCGTCAAGATTTGCAACCGATAGAGGATCTTTCTGCCGCGCCTCGCGCACGAAACGCAAGGCTTGGAGAACGGGGTGATTCGGTGATTTACTTTCGTGGAAACGCGGAGGTAGTGTTGATCCATATTCGCAATGCCCGCGAAGACGAAGCGGAGCTCTTGAGCGAGATCGGAGTAAGAGCCTGGCAGAAGGCCATGGCGGCCATCGGCGAAGGGGATGCCATGGTCGATGCCGCCCGAAGTGCGTTTTTCAATTTCGTCGCAAGTAGCTGGATCACCGCCACTGTCATCGAATGGAACGGACATCCGGCAGGATGGGCAGCACGCGAGAGCCTCGACGAGAAGATTTCGGATTTCTGGATTGATCCTGCCTTTGTCGGTCATGGTCTCGGAACGGCACTCTTGCAGAATATCGAAGAAGACATCGCAGCGCAGGGGTTCGATACGGCGATGATGCAGACGCACTCAGGGAACTCCGAAGCGATCAGCTTTTTCCAGAAGCATGGATACGCAATTCATTGGCTATCAATTGCCTACAATCCCAAGCTCGATCGTGATGTGCCGTCCGTCGGCCTGTCAAAGTCATTGGAATCTGCGGACGATGGCACTTACGGGCTAGTCTAGCAACTGACCTTCCAGCGTGAAGTAGCCGAGAGCGCCCGATAGCAGAAGCGTGGCCACCACATGAAAGACGACGATCGCTCTGAGGTTCGATCGGAAGGGTTCCTTCCGGGTCTTGTGGCGCAGGAGCCGTTGCGCGCAAACAGCGCCGAGGCTGCCGCCGACGAATGCAAGCGTCAGCAAGGTCCTCTCGCTGATCCGCGTGCCATGGTGGCGAGAGGCTTGCTTGTCGAGGAAATAGATCGAGAACACGAAGGCATTCAGTGCCAGGAAAAGCGCGATGAACTTGAGGATATCGGTTGCCATCATGCGGGTCACGCTAGCGACATTGAGTTAACACGCCCCAAACCGGTTGGCTCCCCGCCGCGGAATAGCCGAAAGCCTTGCACCGGCAAGCCATTTCCGTTACCTCACCAGTTGAACAGAACAGCCTGAAAAGAGCATCTCAATGACCATTGTCGACGTTCGCACGCCCGATCCGAAACGCTTCATTCCCGGCGCCACTGGCGATTGGGAAGTCATCATCGGCATGGAAGTCCATGCGCAGGTGCTGTCGAATTCGAAGCTGTTCTCGGGTGCAGCAACGGAATTCGGCAAGCCGCAGAATTCCAACGTGTCGCTCGTCGATGCGGCCATGCCCGGCATGTTGCCCGTTATCAACGAGGAATGTGTCAGGCAGGCCGTCCGGACTGGCCTGGGCCTGAAGGCGCAGATCAACAAGCGCTCGCTGTTTGATCGCAAGAACTACTTCTATCCCGACCTGCCGCAGGGCTATCAGATCTCGCAGTACAAGGATCCGATCGTCGGCGAGGGCAAGATCATCATCTCGCTCGGCCCCGATCGCCAGGGTCAGTTCGAGGATATCGAGATCGGCATCGAGCGTCTGCATCTGGAGCAGGACGCCGGCAAGTCGTTGCACGACCAGCATGCCACCATGTCCTACGTCGACTTGAACCGCTCGGGCGTCGCGCTGATGGAGATCGTCTCCAAGCCGGATATGCGCTCGTCGGATGAAGCCAAGGCTTACATGACGAAGCTGCGCTCGATCGTCCGCTATCTCGGCACCTGCGACGGTAACATGGACGAAGGCTCGATGCGCGCTGACGTCAACGTCTCCGTCCGTCGTCCGGGCGAAGGCTTCGGCACGCGTTGCGAGATCAAGAACGTCAACTCCATCCGCTTCATTGGCCAGGCAATCGAATATGAAGCCCGGCGCCAGATCGGCGTTCTTGAGGACGGGGGGCAGATCGAGCAGGAGACCCGTCTCTTCGACCCGAACAAGGGCGAGACGCGTTCGATGCGTTCCAAGGAAGATGCGCACGACTACCGCTACTTCCCGGATCCGGACCTGCTGCCGCTGGAGTTCGACGATGCCTTCGTCAAGGCGCTCGAAGCCGACCTGCCGGAATTGCCTGATGACAAGAAGGAGCGCTTCGTGCGCGAACTCGGTCTTTCGATCTACGATGCTTCCGTCCTGGTCTCGGAAAAGGCGATCGCCGACTATTTCGAAGCCGTGGCGGAAGGCCGCGACGGCAAGACGGCTGCCAACTGGGTCATCAACGATCTGCTCGGCGCCCTGAACCGCACGGGCAAGAGCATCGAGGAAACATCCGTTTCGCCGGCTCAGCTTGGTGCGATCATTGACCTCATCAAAGCGGAGACTATTTCCGGAAAGATCGCGAAGGACCTGTTCGAAATCGTGCTGAACGAGGGTGGCGATCCGGCCGAGATCGTCGAAACCAGAGGCATGAAGCAGGTGACCGATACCGGCGCGATCGAACGGGCCGTGGACGAGATCATCGCCGCCAACCCCGATCAGGTCGCAAAGGTCCAGGCCAAGCCAACGCTTGCGGGATGGTTCGTTGGTCAGGTCATGAAGGCCACCGGCGGCAAGGCCAACCCGCAGGCCGTCCAGGCTCTCGTGAAAGCGAAGCTCGGCATCGAGGAGTAAGACCGTGTATTTCGTGCGCACTGCCAGCGAGGGTGATCTCAGCAAGATGCGCACTTTGCTAGATGAGGGTTTTCGCGCAACCTACGCGGGCCTCTACGGCGAAGCAAAGGTGAATGAGATCATTGCTCACCTTTTTTCGCCAGCTGCGCTTCAGGCGCGGCTGGCGAAGAAGAATGCGGAGTTCCTCGTTGCCGACAACGGCAAGGACATCGGCGGCATCGGTTATGCCGCCATGTCCGACGAGATGACAAAAACCGTCATGCTGCACCTGCTCTATGTCCGTCCGCCGCTGCATCGCCAGGGCATCGGTCGGGAGATCTTTGCCGAGTTGGAAACCTGCTTTCCCGATGCCGAAATCATGCGCCTCGAGGTCGAGCCGCGGAACAAGACGGCGATCGCTTTCTACCATGCTCACGGCTTCGAGGATGTCGGCCGCAATGAAAACGACGGGCCGGGCCAATCCGGCATACCGACGCTGATCCTCGAAAAATTTCTCGAACAGCGCTAGGCCGCAATACGATCATGAGCCAAACCACGATTCGCGAGGCACGCAGCTCCGACGTCGCCGCGCTGGTTGCCATCTTTGCCGCTGATGAACTCGGCGGTCACGGCGACACGACCGCGCCCGAGATATTCGGCAAGTATCTTCGGGCTTTCGAGCGGATTGCTTCATCGCCCGACCAAACGCTTTACGTCGCGGAGCGTGACGGGCAGGTCGTAGGCACATTTCAGACCATGGTCGTGACGTCGCTGATCGGTCGTGGCTCCTCGTCGATGATCATTGAGGCGGTGCAGACGCGGGGTGACATGCGTGGCCAGGGCATCGGTGCCCAGATGATTGAGTTTGCCATTGCGGAGGCAAAACGTCGCGGTTTGCGGCTCGTGCAACTGACGTCGAATGCCAGCCGCACGGATGCGCACCGCTTCTACGAAAGACTTGGTTTCAAGCAATCGCATCTCGGCTTCAAGATGGCGCTGAAATGAGCCGGTGTGGCACCGGAATCACTGGACAATGCGGATCGCTGGCGGCATAAGCGAGGGATCAAATTCTGGTCCCGCTTGCCTTCCGGCTAGCTCAAGGAAAAGACATGAAGAATCTCCTCGTGCAAATCTTCACCTGGTGGAACGGTCAGACGATCGGTACGCGTTTTGCGACCTGGCGTTTTGGCAAGCGCGTCGGTGAAGACGAATTGGGTAATGTTTATTACGAAGGCGGTATGTCATCCTACGGTCTTCCGAAGCGTTGGGTGATCTACAAGGGTTATGCCGAAGCCTCTGCAATTCCGCCGGGCTGGCATGGCTGGATGCATCATCGCACGAATGTCCCGCCGAGCCAGGAAAATTACGTTGCCAAGGAATGGCAGAAGCCGCATCGCGCAAACCCGACCGGGTCGCCGCAGGCTTATCGTCCGCCGGGCTCGCTCGTCGTTCCCGGCGAACGTCCGCGGGTTACCGGCGACTACGACGCCTGGACGCCTGGCAACTGAGCAGCTGGTCGCCGACCCTGCTTTTAGCCACAATTGACTATTACCCGCAGAATGGCCGCAGCGATTGCGGCCTTCGATTTTCAGACGCTGTGGAGACGGGCAGATATGAAGCTTATCACGCGGAACCAGCTCCTGCGTGCCGCCGGGCTTTCCCTGGTGCTTGGCTCGATCCTTCTGCCGCAGGCTGCCTCCGCTGCCCGCATTGAGAACTCGGTTGCCGTTTTCTCCGGCCTCGACAAGATCACCGGCCGTATCACCACCTTCGACGTCTATGTCAACGAGACCGTGCAGTTCGGTGCGCTGCAGGTGACGCCGAAGGCCTGCTATTCGCGCGATCAGGCGGAAGCGCAGAAGATCGATGGTTTTGTGGAAGTCGACGAGATCACGCTCGACCGTAAGATCCGCCGCATCTTCACCGGCTGGATGTTTGCCGACAGCCCCGGCCTCAATGCCGTAGAGCATCCGATCTATGACGTCTGGCTAAAGGACTGCAAGCAGAACTCGGACGTTCCCGCGCCTGACAAGGCAGCCAACTAGTTCCTAGAATTCAAGGTGCGGCGATTCCATTGCCGCCGTGAGGATGTGGGCGTACTCATTCTTCGGAACATCGATCGCCCCGAACGTCTTCAGGTGCTCGGTCGTAAACTGCGTATCGAGCAAGGTGAAACCCTTGGCGCGCAGCCGTTCCACCAGATGAACGAGGCAGATCTTCGAGGCGTCGGTCCGCCGCGAGAACATGCTTTCGCCGAAGAATGCCGAGCCCAGCGACACTCCGTATAATCCGCCGACAAGTTCGTCGCCGTCCCAGGCCTCGACCGAGTGAGCATGGCCGATACGATGCAGTGTCGAATATAGCGTCTTGATGGTCTGATTGATCCAGGTGCTGGGCCTGTCCCCGGTCTCTGCCGCACAGGCCGCAATGACCGCGTCGAAATCGTAATTGAAGCGGATATCGAACGGCTTGCGCCGGATCGTCTTGGCGAGGCTTTTGGAAACGTGGAATTCGTCGAGCGGCAGGACGCCGCGAAGGTCGGGCTCGACCCAGAATATTTCTGGATCGTCAGCCGATTCGGCCATTGGGAAAAGACCGATAGAGTAGGCGCGCAGGAGGATTTCCGGTGTTATGCCTGGAGACTTCCTGCGCGATCCTGCCATTCTTTGTTACGCCGGTTTCTTGGCCAGATATTTTTCCAGCCAGTGGATATCATAGTCGCCGTTGGCGATATCCTGATTGTCCACCAGATCCTGGAACAACGGAAGCGTCGTCTTGATACCGTCGACGACGAACTCGTCGAGCGCGCGGCGCAGACGCATCATGCATTCGACGCGCGTACGGCCGAAGACGATGAGCTTGCCGATGAGGCTGTCGTAGTACGGCGGGATCTTGTAGCCCTGGTACGCGCCGCTATCGACGCGAACACCAAGTCCACCCGGTGCGTGGAAGTGGGTGATCGTGCCCGGGGAGGGTACGAAGGTCCGCGCGTCCTCGGCGTTGATCCGGCATTCGATGGCGTGGCCGTTGAAGTTGATCTCTTCCTGCTTGACGGAGAGCCCGCCGCCCGAAGCGACGCGGATCTGCTCGTGAACAAGGTCGATGCCGGTGATGGCTTCGGTGATCGGATGTTCCACCTGCAGACGGGTGTTCATTTCGATGAAATAGAACTCGCCGTTCTCGTACAGGAACTCGATCGTACCGGCACCGCGATACTTCAGCTTCCTCATGGCGTCGGCACAAATCTGGCCGATCTTCATGCGCTGCTCGACGTTCAAAGCCGGGGAATTGGCTTCTTCCCAGACCTTCTGGTGGCGGCGCTGCAGCGAGCAATCACGTTCGCCGAGATGGATCGCATTGCCTTCGCCGTCACCGAACACCTGGATTTCGATGTGGCGCGGCTGGCCGAGGTACTTTTCCATGTAGACCGCATCGTTGCCGAAGGCGGCCGCCGCTTCGGTACGGGCCGTCGACCAGGCTTCGATCAGGTCGGCCTCGGACTTGGCAACCTTCATGCCGCGACCACCGCCGCCGGCGGTTGCCTTGATCAGCACCGGATAGCCGATTTCGGCAGCCGTCCGCACCGCATCTTCTTCGGTCTTTACCTCGCCGTCCGAACCCGGAACGACAGGAATGCCGAGCTCCTGGGCGGTCGTCTTGGCGGTGATCTTGTCACCCATAAGCCGGATGTGTTCCGCCGTCGGGCCGATAAAGGTGATGCCGTGCGCTTCCAGGATTTCCGCAAACTTGGCGTTTTCGGAGAGGAAGCCGTAACCAGGATGCACAGCATCGGCGCCCGTGATCTCGCAGGCGGCCACGATCTGGTGGATGTTCAGATAGCTGTCGCGTGAGGGCGGAGGACCAATGCAGACGCTCTCGTCGGCGAGGCGCACATGCATAGCGTCGGCGTCGGCGGTCGAATGGACCACGACACACGGGATGCCGAGCTCTTTGCAAGCGCGCAGCACGCGAAGCGCGATTTCCCCGCGATTGGCGATGAGGATTTTCGAGACCATGACGCCCGCCTTATTCGATGACGACGAGGGCTTGGCCGTATTCGACGGGGCTTCCGTCCTCGACGAGGATTTCGGTGATCTTCCCGGATTTCGGCGAAGGAATCTGGTTCATGGTCTTCATCGCTTCGATGATGAGCAGCGTCTGGCCTTCCTTCACGGTCGCGCCGAGCTCGATGAAGGCGCGTGCACCGGGAGCCGGAGCCATGTAGGCGGTGCCGACCATCGGAGCGCTGACAGTGTTGGCAGGGTTGCGTACCGCCGCTGCCGGAGCCGCAGGTGCTGCAGCTGCCGGGGCCGCTACGGCCGGAGCCGCTGCGAACGCGGGCGCAGCCATCGGAGCCTGAATGTACTGGGTGTTGCCGGCGCGCGAAACGCGGATGCGCAGATCGTCCTGCTCGACTTCGATTTCCGTCAGATCCGTGTCGTTGAGGATGTTCGCGAGGTCGCGGATCAGCGCCTGGTCGATACCGTTTTTCTTCTCAGCCATGAGTGTTTGCCCTGTCTTCTTTTTATGCCGTAAGATTCTTCAGCGCCTGGAGCGCCAGAATATAGCTGTAAGGCCCGAAGCCGCAGATGACGCCTTTCACCGCTGGCGCAATCATCGACTTGTGGCGGAATTCTTCCCGCGCGTGAACGTTGGAGATATGGAGCTCTATTACCGGAATGGAAATAGCGCGAATTGCATCGTGGAGCGCGACCGACGTATGCGTGTAGGCACCTGCATTGATCGCGACACCAACGGCCTTGTCGTTCGCTTCATGGAACCAATCAACGAGCGTGCCTTCGTGATTGCTCTGGCGAAAATCAATATCGAAGCCGAGCTCACGCCCGGCCGCCTTGCAGTCCGCCTCGATATCCTGAAGGGTCTTGCCACCATAGATGCCGGGCTCTCTTTTGCCGAGCATGTTCAGGTTGGGGCCGTTCAGGACGAATATCGTTTGCGTCATCGAATGTTCCAATAAGTGCGGGACGGCAACCTATAGACTCCCCACGGGCCTAATGAAAGCCCTTTGGGAAGCGCAGCCCGAATCACGCCATATTTGTCCACATGGCTGAAACGCTTCGATTTTGGCGATTTGATGAGCGTCGCCTCAGCAACTCGTCTTGCCGCAGGCGCGCATATTCTTCACCTTGGCTTCAAGGTCGTCGAAGCCAACCGCGCCTTGAACGAGCTCGTTGCCGACCACATAGGACGGTGTGCCTGTGATGCCGAGGCTCTGAGCAAGGTCATAGGTTTCCTTGACGGAAGCATCGCTGGAGCTCTTGGCCATCTCATCCCTTATCTGCTTTTCGCTGACGCCAAGGGACTCTGCGACTTCGAGAGCGCTCGCTTCGTCGGCGCGGCCGTCGCGGCCAAGCAATGCGATGTGGAACTGGCTATATTTCTGCGGCGCCAGTTTGCGGAATGCGTCGGATACCTTGTGTGCGGCAACCGATTCCGGTCCGAGGATTGGGAATTCCTTGAGCACGAAGCGGACGTTCTTGTCTTTTTCGAGCATCGTCTGCATGTCCGAAAGCGCATGCCTGCAATAGCCGCAATTGTAATCGAAGAATTCGACGATCGTGATGTCGCCCTTCGGGTTGCCGATCGCCAAGTCATACTTCGAATCGAAGATCGTCGACTTGTTGTCAGCAATCACGGCGTTGGCTTTAACGAGGCGCGCCTGCTCCTGCTTCTTCTGCAGCGCATCCTGAACATCGAGCATGATCTCTGGATTTTCGATCAGGTATTGCTTGATGAACTCGCCGAACTCCTTCTTCTGCGCGTCGTCGAGTGCTGCCGCCGGATAGGCAGTTGCCACCGAGGCAGTGAGCGCGAGCGCGGTGAAGATTTTCGGAAGTATGGCCATTATATCCTCGTCATCAGCAGTTTACATGCGTCGGTTCTAGGCGTCGAATAACACTGCCCGGTTAACGGCGGCACGCCGCTGCCGCCAAATTACGGTGCGTCCGGTCGTCTTCAAACAGGAATTTTCGCATCCGCGGTTCAATCGCGGGATTGTGATGACCCGATTATTGCGGCAATTGTCTGGCCGCAAGCAAAGTTAGAGAGAAGCGATCTTGTTTTCCATTTCCCAACGCAGCGAAGTCGAACCCTTTCATGCCATGGATGTTCTGGCGGAGGCGACAAGGCGGCGAGCGAACGGCCATCCGGTCATTTCCATGGCCGTCGGCCAGCCATCCCATCCGGCGCCGCGGGCGGCGCGGGAGGCAGCGCAGGCTGCGCTTGTGGAGGGCAAGATCGGCTACACGGACGCGCTTGGTACGACGAGACTGAAACAAGCGCTGGCCGACCATTATCGCGGCCGTCACGGGCTGAAAATCGATCCTGCACGGATCGCGATAACGACGGGTTCTTCCGCCGGCTTCAATTTGGCGTTTCTCTCGCTGTTCGATGCCGGCGACGCGGTCGCGATTGCCCGGCCGGGCTATCCCGCCTACCGCAACATCCTCGGCGCGTTGGGGTTGAGGGTGATCGAGGTGCCGGTAACGGCCGAAACCCACTTCACGTTGACGCCCGAGAGTCTCGAGGCCGCGCAAACGGCAAACAATGTCAGGCTGAAGGGCGTTCTGCTGGCGAGCCCCGCCAACCCGACAGGTACCGTGACCGGCCGCCAGGGGCTGAAGTCCTTGGCCGACTATTGCGCGGCCAATTCGATCGCGTTCATTTCAGACGAAATCTACCACGGACTGACCTTTGCCGGCGAAGAGACCAGCGCGCTGGAATTGACCGACGAGGCGATCGTCATCAACTCCTTCTCCAAATATTATTGCATGACGGGATGGCGGATCGGCTGGATGGTGCTGCCCGAGCGGCTGGTGCGCCCGATCGAGCGCGTCGCGCAAAGCCTCTACATCTCGCCGCCCGAACTCTCGCAGATCGCCGCGACGGCCGCTCTCGGCGCGGCCGCGGAACTCGATGTCTACAAGGCGAGCTACGCGGCCAACCGCGATTTTCTGCTGAAGCGTCTGCCGGAGATTGGCCTGTCCATCGCATCGCCGATGGATGGCGCCTTCTACGCCTATGTCGACGTAACGCGCTTTACCAATGATAGCATGGCCTTCGCGAAGCGGATGTTGGCGGAGATCAACGTCGCCGCGACGCCGGGCCTGGATTTCGACCCGCTGGAAGGTAATCGCTCGATGCGCATGTCCTACGCCGGTTCCGAAGCCGAGATCATCGAAGCAATCGAACGTATCGCAGCGTGGTTGAAATAAGTTTCTTCTAATGGAGAGTCCTCTGGAGACTTGCTAAGGCAATTTCTGAGCGGCTTCGCGGCGGGCCGCCCTACTTAGTTAGCCGATTTGGCAATTCTCACGGTCGAGCTGCGACACCAGCGCCAGGATCGTTTCTGAAACCGGGGTCGGCGTTGCCGTCAGGCGGCCCAGTGAAACGACCATTCCCACCAGCGGCGTAGTCTCGAGCGACTTTCCCGCCAAGAGGTCTTGGAGCATAGAGGTGCGAACGGGCCCGATCTGTCGGGCCTGTTCCAGTCGCTGCTCGACGGACATCCCGACATTCGCGCCGAGCGCCTCTCCGACCGCCTTTACCTCCTTCATGACCTTGCCGATCTGGTCGGTGATTGCCGCATCGGCCATCAGGTTGGACATCAAAGATCGCGTCAGCGCACTTATCGGGTTGAAGGAGGCGTTGCCCATCAGCTTGCTCCAGATGTCGTCGCGAATTCGGCTCGAGAGCTTCACGCCGATATCGGCGCGTTGCAGCAGCGCTTCGACGTTGCGCAAATCATTGCTGATGTCGCCGGAGGGCTCGCCGAGGATGAAATGCCCTTTGTTGCTGAGCCTGATCTCACCGGGCTTGCTGACTTCAGCGCCCTGATGGGCGACGCAGCCGATGACGCGTTCCGGGCCGACAAGTCGCCATAGTTTGCCGCCCTCATCGAGCTCATCGAACTGTAGTTCCGCATGCCCACTGTCCTGATCGCGATGAAAATACCACCACGGAATGCCGTTGAGGATCATCATCACGCGTGTGCCATCTTTCAGCAGAAGGCCGATTCCCTCTGCGGCGGCGCTGAGCTGGTGGCCCTTTAGCCCGGTGATGAGGAGATCCTGCGGCGGCAGTTCCCTCGGATTGTCGGTCGCCGTGAGGTTTATGGTGAGGGGTGCTTCTACGTCCGCCTCCATGAGACGCAATCCATCGCGTCGGATGGCGTCGAGATGAGCGCCGCGGGCAACGACCGAAACTGTCGCCTCTGCGCCGATTGAAGAGGCAAGCTTGGCAGCGATGGCGCCGCCGAGTGCACCGGCGCCGAAGATGCAGATATTTCTGAAGGACATGCGATGATCTTTCCGCGATTGGTGGTCGCGCTGAACTTAGGTCATCCCTTTCTCAAGGCGAGTGATATTTTGAAGCCGCCGAAAGGTTTTAGTGGCCGCTGCCGGGAATAAGTTCGTTCCGGCGAAGCTGGTCGATGGCCGCCACGGCATCTTCGGCAGACCAGCCCGCGCGGATGGCCGCAGCGATCATCCGGACTTCGGCCTCCTCTTCGATCTTGAGGAACAGTGGTTCTAAGGCCTCTTGAGCCGTAAGAATATGCTCGTTGGGAGGGGTAACTGAGTGGCGGGTGGCTGGCGTGATCATCTGCACGGTGCTCCTCTCTCTGACAGGGGATGATTCAAAATAAAGCGCGAATGCAAAAAAGGTTCCGGATAAAGTTTCAAGGACGCTTCATCTTGTTCTTTCGCCCCGGCTCTGCCTTGTTGCGCCACTACGCTAATGCTCGATTCGGCTCCATAAGAGGTGGAGCCACGACGAAAACGCACGAAGGAGATTGCGATGTCGAACGCCAAGAACGGAATTTCCGAAATGCGCCCCAGAATTACAGTAATTGGTGTCGGCGGCGGCGGCGGCAATGCCATCAACAACATGATAGCGGAAAATCTCGAAGGCGTCGATTTCATTGCGGCCAACACCGATGCACAGGTATTGGCGACCTCCAAGGCACCCCGCCGTATCCAGCTCGGCGCCCATGTGACCGAAGGGTTGGGCGCCGGCTCACTGCCGGAAGTCGGCCGCGCAGCTGCAGAAGAATCGATCGACGAGATCATGGACCATCTGGCCGGTTCCCACATGTGCTTCGTCACCGCAGGCATGGGCGGCGGCACCGGCACAGGTGCTGCACCTGTTATTGCCAAGGCTGCTCGCGACGCTGGCATCCTGACAGTCGGAGTCGTGACGAAGCCGTTCACGTTCGAAGGCAATCGCCGCATGAAGACCGCTGATGCCGGTATCGAGGCGCTTCGCGAGGCAGCCGATACGGTGATCGTCATCCCGAACCAGAACCTTTTTCGCATCGCCGATGCAAAGACCACCTTCGCCGATGCCTTCATGACCGCCGACCGCGTGCTTTATGCCGGTGTTGGCTGCATCACCGACCTGATTGTCAAGGAAGGCCTGATCAATCTCGATTTCGCTGACGTGAAGTCCGTCATGCGCGGCATGGGCCGGGCAATGATGGGCACCGGCGAGGCTTCGGGTGAGGGGCGCGCGATGAAGGCCGCGGAGGCTGCCATTGCCAACCCGCTGCTCGACGATATTTCCATGAAGGGTGCCAGGGGCGTGCTGATCTCGATTTCCGGCGGCTCCGACATGACGCTCTTCGAAGTGGACGAGGCGGCAAGCCGTATCCGCGACGAGGTCCAGGATGAAGCCGATATCGTTGTTGGAGCAATCTTTGATCGCAACCTGGACGG
The DNA here is from genome assembly GCF_000377185.1 of Rhizobium sp. 42MFCr.1. Classification (NCBI taxonomy): domain Bacteria; kingdom Pseudomonadati; phylum Pseudomonadota; class Alphaproteobacteria; order Hyphomicrobiales; family Rhizobiaceae; genus Rhizobium; species Rhizobium sp. 42MFCr.1. The sequence goes on along the minus strand of NZ_KB897827.1, from coordinate 46,488 downwards.
TAAGTTCCGCGTCTCCGTAGTGGCGACGGGCCTCGACGGCGTGGCCGCTGGAACGCAGGCCCGTCCTAGCGTCGCGCTCGGCCAGGACATCCACACGCGTACGCTCCAGTAAGTCTCCTATCGCCTGCGCGTCCGATCGGGCGCGCAGGCTTGTCCTGATCCACGCAGTTTTCGGCGTACTCATTCGCTGGAAATGTCAGGCGGCGGCCCTAAATCCGCTCTCGCCCATTCAGGCGTCCCCGACAGCATCAGGAAAATCATATGTCTCAGGACAAGTCTCCCGTCTGGCTCATCACCGGCTGCTCTACCGGCTTCGGCCGTGAGCTTGCGAAACTCACCATTGCCCGTGGCTGGCCGACGGTCGTGACGGCGCGCGACAAGGCGCGCGTTGCCGATCTGGCAACCGCTCATGAAGCGAACACGCTGGCGCTGGATCTCGATGTGACCGATCCGACTCAGGTCAAAGCGGCAGTCGCGGCCGCCGAGCAGCGTTTCGGCCGCATCGACGTGCTGGTCAACAATGCCGGCTATGGCTACCAGTCACCGGTAGAGGAGGCGGAAGAGCAGGAAATCCGCGATCAGTTCGAGGCGAACGTCTTTGGCCTGTTTGCGATAACCCGCGCTGTCCTGCCCGGTATGCGGCGGCGCCGGCATGGCCACATCATCAACATCACCTCGGTTGCCGGCTTTATCGGCTTTCCTGGCTCCGGCTTCTATGCCGCTAGCAAGCATGCGGTGGAGGGTTTTTCCGATGCACTCCACGCCGAGGGCAGGCCGCTCGGCATCAAGGTGACCTGCGTCGCGCCCGGTCCGTTCCGCACCGATTGGGCGGGCCGGTCACTCCGGCAGACGAAGAGCACAATTCCGGACTACGCCGAAACCGCGGCAGCCCGCATGCGGCAAACAGCTGAATACAGCGGCAAGCAAGCCGGCGATCCCGTGCGCGCTGGCGAGGCGATGATCCGGATCACGGAAGTGGAGAACCCACCGCGGCATCTCGTGCTTGGCGAACTTGGCTACAACAACGTCACCAACAAGCTGCGCGAACGGCTGGCGCAGATCGAGGAATGGCGCGAAACGAGCCTGGGAGCCGATTTCCCGAAAGAGTAAGGTCCTCAAGGCGTGCCAGAGCGCTCCGTCGAAGCACTGCGTCCGCGACGGGTGCATGACGTTACGCAACTGGTATGGTGGAGGAACATTGAATGGTGAAGATCGCCTATTGTATCGCCGGCGTGCTGATCCTTATCGGGCTGGTCTGGATGGGGCAGGGTAGCGGCTATTTTCCCTACCCGGCGGAAAGCTTCATGATCAACCAGACGTCATGGGTCTATTGGGGCGCGCTGGCTGTCGTCGTCGGACTTGTTGTGATTGTGGTGACGAGGAACGCGCGGCACCGGTCGCACTGAATTCAGCGGCACTGCGAACTGGCCCGGAGTGCAACATACGTCGTCAAGCGCGGCAGCCAACGACTGGGGCACCGAACGGATGGTCATGCAAGCGGCTTGCATGTCGTCACTGACTGGTGATTTCGGGGTGACTACTGCCGCCATAAAACAGTTCGCCGGCGAAAGAAGGCCCTAGCCATGTTTCCGCCGGCGAAGATTGTAACGAGTAAATAGCGGTTTATACGCGGCGCGCGCGAACGTCCGCCATGTCGGGCCGTGTGCCGTCAGGAGCGCGAAGGCCGTAATGCTTGCTTGCGAATACCCATTCCACATTCCCGGGTTCGAACGGGCGGCGCGGGTTTCTCAGTGCCATCCGGCGCTCGGAGAGGCTGCGCGGCAGGGTGTCGATCATATCATTGACGAAGGTTTCAACGCTGTCTTTCCAGCGAGGCGAGATCGAAACATCGACGCCGCCAAAGCGATGAAAGTCGGGATGTTTCCGGGAATAGCATGCGCCGAGCATCCACGCATGCTGCTGCTTCAAAAAGCGTTCTTTGATAGTCATTCCTAGTCTTTTTCCTTGGCGTCATCGACGACATCGGCCTCGGGGCGGTCGCCTCCGTTCGACCGTTCCGCTGTCCAGCTGCCGTCTGCACGCTGATATGTAATGTCCGCATCCTGGCCACCGAGCTTTTGTCGCTCCGCGGCATGTTTAGCCGCTGCCAATGCTTCTTCGTGAGTTGGGAAAGTTTCCGACCAGACATCGTCCAGGCGGTAGGCCCAGGCGCCATCATGTTCGGCGACGTGGTAGGTAATCGACATCGATCGTTCCTTCAAGGACTTTTCGCAGGAATTTGCGTAGAGGCTCCATGCAGATTGAAAGGCCGAAACGCGGCTCGCCATATGCTTGTTCCGTCGCGGTCTGGCCTGTGTGAGGCTGGATTCAAAGCGAATGGCGACCTTGCGCAAGCGCGGAACGCTTCATAGGCTTGGGGCGTTGATGGATTCGTTCAACGCCTCTTCATAGGAAACTCATGCGCGCTCAGTCGAAGCCGTTCGTCGTCGAAGTCAAATCCTCCCGCCGCCCAGAACGTCGCCAGTCAGCGTCGATCTGGGGCAACCTCGATCTTGCAGCCGTTGCCGAGGAGATTGCGGAAGAAATGCCGCAGCAATCTGCCGCGCTCGAGGAAACCGCCGAGGCGCGATAATTCGGCGATCCTAAGCCGGCAGAAATCGGTAGGAGGCATCCTTGCGCTCGGCATATCCGACGGCCGGATAGGTCCAGTGATAGCCGAGCATCTTGAGCTTTTCGCTCGCGGCGCGATCGAGCAGCATCTGGCGGTTTTTCAGCGCGATCTCAGGTTCGGTGTCGAAGCCGAAATGCCAGGCGGGATGCTCGAAGAAAATCACGTCGTTGGTACAGGCGTCGCCTGTGATCAGCAGGCCGCCGTCGCCCGCCAGTTCGATCGAGACATGGCCCGGCGTATGGCCGCGGGTTTCCAAAATCCGCATTCCGGGAATGATCTCCTGATCCGGGCGCAAGAGCGTCAGCCGGTCCTTGACCGCAAACAGGTCACGTTGCGCGCCTCGCGCAAAATCATGAAGCGCCGACGGCATGTGCATCTCAAAGTCCTTGTGGGTCCAGAAGTCCCACTCGGCTTCGCTGACAAAATACTGGGCGTTCGGATAAAGGACCTTTCCATCGGCCGTCGTCGTCGCACCGGAGTGGTCCGGATGGGCATGGGTGAAAACCACCTTGGTGATCGCTTCGGGCGCGATCCCAAGCGATTGCAGGTTTGCGGCCAATTTGCCCGCGCTGGCCTGGAAGCGGTTACCTGAGCCAGTGTCGATAAGGATCAGGTCGTCGCCATGGCGGATCAGCGGGATGTTGGCCTGGACCGGAGCGGCCGCCGAACTTCCGCCCAGCCGAGGCATGATCGCCTTGCGCTCTTCAGGCGTGGCGTCGGGCAACAAGATCTCGACTGGGAGCGTGAGAAAACCGTCGCTGACGACCGTGATGTCGAACGTGCCATGCTTGAAGCGGTGGAAGTCGGCTGCGACGGCGCTACGTGACGCGAGCATCGCTGCTGCCGCGGCCGTCAACTTCAGCAGATCGCGGCGGGACAAGCCGTCCGAAATGGTATCTCGCGTTATCACAAGCGCCTCCCTTGAAGAGAAAATATCCGGCGTGCCGCAGGCGGGGCGAAGAGGACCCGCCTACGAGTGTTGTCTTGCCTCCGTTCCATCAGAAGGCCGGCGGTCGAGCCAACATCTCAGTCCAGGAAGAATTCCAGCAGATCGGCGTTGATCACATCCGGATGCGTCGTGCACATGCCGTGCGGGAGGCCGGCATAGGTCTTCAGTATGCCGTGCTTCAAGAGCTTGACGGACAGCGGTGCGGAGTCGGCATAGGGAACGATCTGATCGTCGTCGCCGTGCATGACGAGCGTCGGCACCGTGATCTGCTTCAGATCCTCGGTGAAATCAGTTTCGGAGAAGGCCTTGATGCAATCGTAATGCGCCTTTGCACCACCCATCATGCCTTGCCGCCACCAGTTCTCGATAACACCCTGGCTGACCTTGGCACCCGGGCGGTTATAGCCATAGAACGGGCCTGCGGGCACGTCGAGGAAGAACTGCGCGCGGTTGGCGACGAGCGCGGCACGGAAACCATCGAAGACCTCGAGCGGCAGGCCACCGGGGTTCTTGTCCGACTTGACCATGATCGGCGGCACGGCGCCGATCAGCACCGCCTTGGCGACGCGTCCGGGCTTTGCGCGGGCGACGTAGTGGGCAACCTCACCGCCGCCGGTCGAATGGCCGACATGGATTGCATTCTTGAGATCGAGCGCATCTGTGAGGGCCGCGACGTCGGCGGCATAGGTGTCCATCTCGTTGCCCTGCCACGTCTGGCTGGAACGGCCATGGCCGCGCCGGTCGTGGGCAATCACGCGATAGCCCTTGTCCAGAAAGAACATCATCTGCGCGTCCCAATCGTCAGCGCTGAGCGGCCAGCCGTGATGGAAAACAATAGGCTGGGCGGTGGCTGGACCCCAATCCTTGTAGAAGATTTCGGTTCCGTCCGTGGTCTTGATGAATGGCATGATGAAGTCCTCTTTCTGGATGTGATTGCATTGGTGGTAAAGGCACGCAAGCATCCTGCCGGTGCCCATATTGTCGGGCGTCGGGCAAAGCCTGACTCGCGTCGCTGCCCCTCTACGTCCTCGTCATGACGCGACGTTAGCGGCGCTGCGAGCCAACGGTAATTTGACCAAAATCAAGAAGAAGGGAAGATGCCATGTTGAAGAATGGCAGTGATGCTTGCGTGTATAACACCCCTGTGGACGGATAGCGCCGGTAACGCGCCCGTACAGAAGCAACATCGGTTTCGAGGGCTGGTCTGGCGTGGAGCCCTCGAATTGGGCCTCAACATTAAGCTGGGCCCTGGTTATGCCGTTGCGCCTGGCGTTGACTTACTGAGGCGTTGGGCAGTTCGAGAGCAGGGTGATGCCGAACCTGGGGCAGGTCGCCCGCAGACGCTCAATTCCCTTCGCAGTCGGTGGCCCGAAGACTTCGTCAGGTCCGTCTTCCTTGATAAACTGATCGAAGAGAGCAGGGGTGTCGATCAGGACGTGCCTGCAATGATTGTCGCTCGGGTTCATAAGCTGGTGCGGAATGCCGCGTGGGAAGAAGGCGCTTTCGCCGGCGGTCACTTGCCGAGGTTGCCGTTGATCACAGCAGAAGAGCGGCCAAGGGCCGCTCTTTGACTTTTGTCTTCGCGTCAAGTTCCCGACCTGGGTCGGACAACGTTCCGGCGGGTGAGGGGTGAAAGCTATCATCATCATCACCAACCGCCGGAATTGCCGGTTATCAGCTGCAGCCGCTCGTCGCGCCGCAGGTGTCGCACTTCTCGCAGGTGCCGTTGCGGACCATCGTGAAGTTCTGGCATTCGGAGCACATGTTGCCCGTGTAGCCCTGCATGATGGAGCGGGCGCGGCGTTCGGCTTCGACCTTCTTGGCCTCCGTCTTGGCCGATGCCGCGTCGGCGGCGGCCTTGTCGGAGAAGAGGGCGGTTGCCTGCTGCTGGGTCTCGGTTGCGATCTCCTCGGCCACTTCCTCGGCGATCTCTTCGGCCAGTTCCTTTGCCCGCTCCTCGTAGTCGCGCTTGAAGGCGACGATTTCAGAGGAGGAGACGGCAAGCGTCGGCTCGATCTTGCGGGCGGCAGCACCCGCAAAGGAGGTCACCGTGGCGCCGGAGGATGCGCGCGCGGGGGCCGCCGTCGCGGCACCCTTCGGCTCCCCGCCTGCCTGACGCTCGTTGCCCGTTACCAGGGTCGGCTTGTAGCCACGGGTCCAACCGGTCGAGACGAGGTTCGTCTTGCCTTCCTGGATCCCCTTGCCGAGCGCCGTGTTGGAGAAGTCGGACGTATCGACATGCGCCAGATCGTGGCGGCCGAGGTAGGAGACGGCGAGTTCGCGGAACACGTAGTCGAGGATCGACGTGGCGTTCTTGATCGCGTCGTTGCCGATGACGATGCCGGCCGGTTCGAACTTGGTGAAGGTGAAGGCCTCCACATACTCTTCGAGCGGCACGCCGTATTGCAGGCCGAGCGAGATGGCGATCGCGAAGTTGTTCATCATCGCACGGAAGGCCGCACCTTCCTTGTGCATGTCGATGAAGATCTCGCCGAGACGGCCGTCGCCGAATTCGCCGGTGCGCAGGTACACCTTGTGTCCGCCGACGGCGGCCTTCTGGGTGTAACCCTGGCGGCGGTTCGGGAGCTTCTCCCGCTCGCGGGTGACGCGTTCGACGACACGCTCGATGATCTTCTCGGTGATGGTGACGGCCTGGGCGGCGACCGGCTGCTGCAGCAGATCGTCCAGTGCGTCCTCATCGCTTTCGTCTTCGATCAGCGAGGCGTTCAGCGGCTGCGACAGCTTGGAGCCATCGCGGTAGAGAGCGTTTGCCTTCAGGCCGAGCTTCCAGGAGAGCATGTAGGCGCTCTTGCAATCGTCGACCGTCGCGTCGTTCGGCATGTTGATCGTCTTGGAGATCGCACCCGAGATGAACGGCTGGGCAGCAGCCATCATGCGGATGTGGCTGTCGACCGAGAGGTAACGCTTGCCGATCTTGCCGCAAGGGTTGGCGCAATCGAAGACGGCGAGGTGTTCGTTCTTCAGGAACGGTGCGCCTTCCAGCGTCATCGCGCCGCAGACGTGAACGTTGGCAGCTTCGATGTCCTTCTTGGCAAAGCCGAGGTGCTCGAGCAGGTTGAAGCTCATGTCGGCAAGCTGTTCGTCGGAAACCTTCAGCGTCGCCTTCAGGAAGTCGGCGCCGAGCGTCCACTGGTTGAAGACGAACTTGATGTCGAAGGCCGACTTCAGCGCGGCGTTGACGGCTTCCACCTTATCGTCGGTGAAGCCCTTGGCCTTCAGCGTCGAGGGGTTGATGGCCGGCGCCTGGTTCAGATTGCCGTGGCCGACAGCGTAGGCTTCGATCTCGGCGATCTGGCTCTCGGAGTAGCCGAGCGTGCGCAGGGCTTCCGGAACGGCGCGGTTGATGATCTTGAAGTAGCCGCCGCCGGCGAGCTTCTTGAATTTCACCAGTGCGAAGTCAGGCTCGATACCGGTTGTGTCGCAATCCATGACGAGGCCGATCGTGCCGGTCGGCGCGATGACGGTTGCCTGGGCGTTGCGGTAGCCGTGCTTTTCGCCGAGCTCGAGAGCCTTGTCCCAGGCGCTCTTGGCATGAGCCGCCAGATCCTGGTCGGGGTTCTCGGAGTGGACGAGCGCGACCGGGTTGATCGACAGGCCTTCATAGCCAGACGTCTCGCCGTAAGCGGCGCGGCGATGGTTGCGGATGACGCGCAGCATGTTTTCGCGGTTCGGCGCGAACATCGGGAACGGTCCGAGCTCGGAAGCGATCTCAGCCGAGGTGGCGTAGGAAATGCCGGTCATGATCGCGGTCAGGGAGCCGGCAATGGCACGGGCTTCGTCGCTGTCATAGGGAATGCCGGAAGACATCAGCAGGCCGCCGATGTTGGCGTAGCCGAGGCCGATCGTGCGATATTCGTAAGAGAGCTCGGCAATCCGCTTCGACGGGAACTGCGCCATCATCACGGAGATTTCGAGAACAACGCTCCACAGGCGAACCGCATGCTCGTAGTCTGATATGTTGATGCGCTTGGTGGCGGCATCCTTGAACTGCATGAGGTTCAGCGAGGCAAGGTTGCAGGCCGTGTCGTCGAGGAACATGTATTCCGAGCACGGGTTGGATGCGCGGATCGGGCCGGCAGCCGGGCTGGTATGCCAGTCGTTCATCGTCGTGTTGAAGTGCAGGCCCGGATCGGCCGATGCCCAGGCGGCGTAGGAGATCGACTCCCACAGGTCGCGCGCCTTCAAGGTCTTCATAACCTTGCCGTCCTTGCGGGCCTTCAGCTGCCAGTCGCTGTCGCTTTCAACGGCGCGCAGGAAGTCGTCCTTGATCGAGACCGAGTTGTTGGAGTTCTGGCCGGATACGGTAAGGTAAGCTTCGCTATCCCAGTCCGTGTCGTAGGTCTTGAACTCCATATCCTTGTAGCCCTGGCGGGCGAACTGGATGACGCGGCCGATGTAGTTCTCCGGAACCTGGTCCTTCTTGGCAGCGCGGATTTCGCGCTTCAGGGCAGGGTTCTTGTTCGGGTCGAAGCAATCGCCGTTGTCAGCCTCGCAGTTGACGCAAGCCTTCATGATTGCCTTGAGGTGCTTGGCGACAACTTTGGAACCGGTGACGAGGGCAGCAACCTTCTGCTCTTCCTTCACCTTCCAGTTGATATACTCTTCGATATCAGGATGGTCGATGTCGACGACCACCATCTTGGCCGCACGGCGCGTCGTGCCGCCCGACTTGATGGCGCCGGCAGCCCGATCGCCGATCTTCAGGAAGCTCATCAGGCCGGAAGAACGGCCGCCGCCGGACAGCTTTTCGCCTTCGCCACGCAGGTAGGAGAAATTGGAGCCGGTGCCGGAGCCGTACTTGAAGAGGCGTGCTTCGCGGACCCACAGGTCCATGATGCCGCCTTCGTTGACGAGATCGTCTTCAACGGACTGGATGAAGCAGGCGTGCGGCTGCGGATGTTCGTAAGCTGACTTCGACTTCGTCAGCTTGCCGGTGAAGGGGTCGACATAGAAGTGGCCCTGACCGGGGCCGTCGATGCCGTAGGCCCAGTGCATGCCGGTGTTGAACCACTGCGGGGAATTCGGGGCAACACGCTGGGTGGCAAGCATGTAGGCAAGTTCATCCTTGAAGGCTAGGGCGTCTTCCTCGGAGGAGAAATAGCCACCCTTCCAGCCCCAGTAGGTCCAGGTGCCGGCGAGACGGTCGAAGACCTGGCGCGCGTCGGTTTCGGAGCCGTACTGCTGGTCCTTCGCAATATCCTTCAGAGCTGCTTCATCGGCAACCGAACGCCACAGGAAGGAAGGAACCTCGTTTTCCTCGACCTTCTTCAGCTTGGCGGGAACGCCGGCCTTGCGGAAATACTTCTGCGCCAGGATGTCGGCGGCGACCTGGGAGAACTGCGCCGGAACGTCGATGTTCTCGAGGCGGAATACGATCGACCCGTCCGGGTTCTTGATCTCGCTCGTCGCCTTGCGGAATTCGATGTCCGCGTAAGCGCTCAGTCCTGCCTTCGTGAAACGGCGTTCTATGCGCATTTCTCTAACCTCTAGCTTGCGCGCCCCGTCCCCGTCGACCAAGGCGCAAGTTTCCACCTCCGGCCGCGCCGTGAGGAGCGCAGCCAGTTCTCGTTTCCGTACTATCACAGGAGTGTCATCCGGAGATGCTTCTCCCGTATCTTGTAGTGATCGTGGCTGCAAACACTAAATATAGTATTAACAGCTTATTATCGCCAGCCCCGGATGTCACTTTTCCGGAAGATAAAAATCGCGCACGAAACCCCTCATGGCGGTCGCCCTTCATGGACGCAACACCCTGATTCTACGCTCGATTTTTGGAGGGAACCGGCCTCGTTAATTCCGGTCCAACTGCCGTCGCAACATCGGAACCTATTAAGTTTGAATCGTGCGATTCCGTCAAGAGGTTGTTTTTAATGAAGCGTTCACCACAACATATTGTGGATCGGGCTGTGGAGAATGGGGAAAAGAAAGTCGTGCAAGAAATTCAATGGGTTGCGAGCTTTCGTCGTCCCGGAGCGTAAAAAATCTAAGAAAAGTTGCGACCGTGTTGATTTGGTTGCAGCTTTTGCCGGCCAAATGCGACAGCCGATTCGTTCATGTTAATTTCAATCACAATGCGTCGATCGCAATCGTCACCGTTGCGATGCCTATAGGCTGTCCGTTTTCATCATTGATGACGAAACTTGCCTGCGTTTCCAGCAATTGTGTCTGTTCATCGCGCTCGGCCCGATCAATGAATATGTCGTCGGACTGTCTTCCGAATGTTTTCAGGAACTTGTCTTCGTCGCCCTGCCAATAGTCGCTGGTTATCGTGCCCTGGCCGACATTGAGTCCGTGGCGATCGGTCACGAAGAATTCAACGATGGCGCCCTGCGAATCATCCTGCTTGGATTTGAGGTATCGCGACACCGGCTTGTTGAGCAGTTGCCTCACCATCTGCCAACCGCCGGCCAGAACTTCGGACCGATAGGTGTTATCCAGCACCTGGATGTCCATGTCGCTGATTTTGCTGAATTTGGTATTCTGAGCTTCGATCGCCTTCTTGACGATCGCGACATTCACCATCGGCTTGACTGTTGTCTCGACATATTTCCGAACGACGGACACATAGGCCGGCTCCGCCGAAGCGGTCAAATGCGAGAGACAGAGACACAAACCGAAAGCCGCCGCTATCTCGACATAGCCCCAACGCATCATATTCATTCCAAGGTCGCGCCCCGCGACTTAACCTCTAACGCAAGTCCGCAACGCGACAAGGGTGCCGCGCGGGAATTGCTTTGAAGGATAAGGTCAGCGCGGCCGACGCGATAGCGGAATCCGATGGGTTAGTTAAACAAAGATTGGTGCAATTTGAAATTGTCACCAATCTGTTTGGTTGCGCCGCGGATAGCGCTCAGCCGCGGCCGGCCTTGGAGATCGGTTCCTGATAGGTGAACCCCATGTCCCAGGGGAAGTAGATCCAGGTGTCCTGGCTGACTTCCGTAACGAACGTATCGATCGTCGGCACGCCCTGGGGCTTCGCGTAAACGCAGGCGAAGTGTGCCTTGGGCAAGATCGAGCGAACTTCGGAGGCGGTCTTGCCGGTATCGGTAAGATCGTCGATGACCAGGACGGATTCGCCTTGGTCGGCGGTCAGCTCCGGTGCAATGCCCTTCAGGAGCATCATTTCGCCCTGGTTCACGTAGTCGTGGTAGGAGGCGACGCAGACCGTTTCGATCAGCCGGATATTGAGTTCGCGCGAGATGATTGCCGCGGGTACGAGACCGCCGCGCGTGATGCAGACGATCGCCTTGAAATCGCGCTTGAGCCCGGCGAGACGCCAAGCGAGCGCGCGCGCGTCGCGGTGGAACTGGTCCCAGGAAACGGGAAAGGCTTTATCGGGAAGAGACATGGTGTGCTCCGCGGCATGAATGATGACACGCCGTTTGCCGGCGGCCGGACAAGGCATTCCGCGATCGGCCAAACGCAAATCGCGCAGCCGAGACTGCGCGATAGGAGGACCGAAGCCGGAGCTCGTCATCGGTCGCCGCAATTAACGGATTCCGGAGGCAAAACGCAAGCCCCTCGCGATTCTTATCGCGACAGCAGCGTCAAGGCCGTCATTGATTGCAGCAGCGTTCTCGTGGTGCCGCCGAAGATCAACTGCCAGAGACGCGAATGCGTGTAAGCGCCCATGACGAGCAGGTCGATGCTGCTGTCGGAGAGGCGGTTCTCGATGACAGCCGAGGCGGACTTGTCAACGCTTTGCGCAGTTGCCAGAGTTACCTTGACGCCGTGACGGGAAAGAGCCGCAGCAATGTCGGCGCCTGCGACGGCCGCAGACTGAAGTGCATTGTCGACGGGATCGACGGAGAAAATCTCGACTTCGGCGGCCGCCTTCAGGATGGGCAAGGCATCGAACGCCGCACGCGCGGCCTCCCTTGAGCCGTTCCATGCGACGAGGACACGCTTGATCGGTTTCGGCTGGCGCATCACAAAAGGAATCATCAAAACCGGGCGACCGCTTTCGAAGAGATAGTTGTCGATGTCTACGTGACTGTCGGACGGCTTCAACGGATCGGCCTGTGAGGCGATGAGCAAGTCGGCGCTTCGGGCGCTTTCGATCAGCGGCGCCGAGCCGTAGCCGGTGGATGAGGCGAAGCTGCGCCATTCATGGGAAACGCCTTCAGCCTGCGCCTTCCTGCGGAAGATGCGTTCGATTTCGAGCGTTTGCGCGCGCGCCATGTCCTGCAGCGCCTGCACGGCGACGGGGTCGGGTATCTCCATCGGTGCTACGAGCGGCACGACCGCGACGGTTTCCGCATGAAGTCCGATAACGTAGGCATTGGTCTGTGCGGCAATGGCAAACGCAAAATCGGCCACGGCTGTGGCGTTATCGACGGTATCGAGAATGGCAAGTATGGTTTTGTAAGACATCAGCAATTCTCCTTACGCGGATGAAATCGACTAATTTTCAACGAGAATGCGCCGGCGAGGGCGCCGCTTCTTTGATGCATATCAACGGCGAACCGGGATCACCTCGATGCTACGCCTCTGCCGAGCGGTTTTCAGCCACCTCCTTTGATTGGCGGATGGTCTCGATCATAGCGCGCACATCATCTCCCGCTGCATCGACCGCATCCTGTGAGCGTCCGCGGACGACGATTTCCGTTGAGAACGCCTGGCCAATATAGCGGGGATAGGAGCCGATGCTCGTCTCCGGATGAGCTTTCTGGATCGCAGCAAGCGGTGTACCGATGTCGCCTTCACCATAAGGGCAGGAGATACCGAGCGAGAGCACTCGCGTGCCGGTCCGCAATGTCGGGATGACCGCGTCGACCATGGCCTGGAAGACTTGCGGCACGCCGGCCATGACATGAACATTGCCGATCACGAACCCGGGCGCGGTCGAGACCGGGTTGGGGATATGGCGCGCCCCTTTGGGCATGCGAGCCATTCTCTTTCTGGCCTCCGTAAATTCGAGCCCGCGGCGCGCGTACATCTCGCCGAGCAGGGTCATTGCGTCAGCATCGTATTCGCAGGGCAGCCCGAACGCTGCGGATACGGCATCGGCGGTGATGTCGTCATGGGTCGGTCCGATACCTCCCGAGGTGAAGATATAATCGTACTTTGCGCGCAACGCATTGAGAGCCTCGACGATGGCATTCTCCTCGTCACCGACGATGCGCACTTCCTTGAGGTCGATGCCGGAAAGCGTCAGCATGTCAGCCAGGTGGCCGATATTCTTGTCCTTGGTGCGGCCGGATAAGAGTTCGTCGCCAATGGCAAGCATGGCGGCGGTGACAATCGTCTCATTGGTCATTGGAAATTTCCGAACATTTGCGTTCCCACATAGGTAGCGCCCTTCGCCTGTCTTGCAAACCGTGTCGCCGCCGCCAACTTGGGAAATGGCTGCAAGCAAGTTTTCGTCTATGACCATTGAACAGTGCGTTCTGCCGCGTGGGGCTATGTTCGACACACACCGCTGCTACAACTCCGCACGTTCACGAATTCAAACGCAATTGATGGAGTTAGATAAATGGCTAAGGTACTCGTGCTCTACTACTCGGCTTACGGCCACATCGAAACCATGGCATACGCCGTCGCCGAAGGCGCAAAGTCGGTCGGCGCGGACGTCACCGTCAAGCGCGTTCCGGAACTGGTTCCTGCTGAGGTTGCCAAGGCGTCGCACTACAAGATGGACCAGTCTGCCCCGATCGCCACGGTCGACGAACTTGCCGATTACGACGCGATCATCGTCGGTGCGGGTACGCGCTTCGGAACCGTTGCTTCGCAGATGCGCAATTTCTGGGATCAGACGGGCGGCCTCTGGTTCGCCGGCAAGCTGGTCGGGAAGGTAGGCTCTGTGTTCACGTCCTCGGCCACGCAGCACGGCGGCCAGGAATCCACCATCCTCGGCTTCATCCCCACTTTCCTGCACCAGGGCATGGTCGTTGCCGGTCTTCCCTATGCTTTCCAGGGCCAGATGGGTGTTGATGAAATCAAGGGCGGTTCGCCCTACGGCGCATCCACCATCACGGATGGCGATGGATCCCGCCAGCCTTCAGCGATCGAGCTTGAGGCAGCCAAGTATCAGGGCGCTCACGTCGCCAAGATCGCTGCAAAGCTCGGCTAAATCAGTCCTCACTAGCAGGCGCGGCCATTGGGTCACGCCTGCTTATACCGGGCAACGAACTTGCCAATTCAGCCGTAGAGGTTGTGCAGCTTTGCTGCGAAGAAAAGAAGCGGTATTCCGACGACCGCAATCGCGATCATGAACGCCGTTCCTGCCCTGAACAATTTGAGACGTCGCGCTCTTGTGCCATCCCAATCGTAAACCATTGCCATACTCCCACAAGACTAGCTTACAACTATGCGCAGCCCCAACCGCGGTCCTTCTGGCGCGCGCATACAAGCACATTCGCAAGAGATTATAAAGGCCAAGGGACTTGCCGTCGGAAGTCGGTGCCCTCGGGCATGATAGTGCGAGCGACGGGATCGAAGCCAGGTGCCCCATAGCAAAGGTCAGGCCAGCCGCACTTGAGTGTTTCACGGTGAGGGACCTCAGTCATCTGTTTTCGCTATGACCTCAAAAAATCTATCTATTTGATGAATGTCAATTTTGTTTCTAGGGTCCTTCCAACATCGGATGGTTCTTTCGAGTGAGGACGCGCGAGTGGTTCGGGCGATGAAAGAGCAACCGGTGCCTATCGGAGGATGATCGGCAAAATCTGGAATAACTGCCGCTGTCGGAGCGTTGCTTCGGCGAACGGGTTTCCATTGCCTGCAGCTTTCATCTGAAGCGACATCGGCATTTTCCAATCCTGTTGGACGATGCCCTATTCGAACTTTGCCGGGTTTCCCGGCCAGGACATTTGGAGTCGACTATGGAAGTCACGATTGTTGGTGGTGGGATCGGGGGGCTGACGCTTGCTCTGATGCTGCACGAAAAGGGAATCCCATCCCGTGTTTACGAGGCCGCGCCCGAGCTGAAGGCGCTCGGCGTCGGCATCAATCTTCTGCCGCATGCCTCCCGCGAACTATGCCAGCTCGGCCTCGAGGAAGAGCTTGCGAAGGTCGCCATCACGACCCGCGAGTCCGGTTTCTACAACCGCCATGGCCAGCATATCTTCACCGAGCCGACGGGTCGCCATGCCGGCTACGAATGGCCGCAATTCTCCATCCATCGCGGCGACCTGCACATGGTCCTCGTCGAGGCCTTCAAGCAGCGCATCGGCGCTGACCGCCTGATGACCGGCTGGTCCTGCACCGGCTTCGACCAGGACGACAGCGGCGTAACCCTGCATTTCGTCGATCCGCGCGACGGTTCCGCCCGGCCTTCCGTCAAGGCCGAAATGGTTGTCAGTGCCGAGGGAATCCACTCCAGGATCCGCAAGCAGCTCTATCCGAACGAAGGCCCGCCGCGGTATTCCGGCATCAACATGTGGCGCGGCGTCACGCGCTGGAAGCCGTTCTTGACCGGCGCCAGCATGGTGCGCGTCGGCTGGCTTAACACCGCCAAGGTGCTGATCTACCCGATCCGCGACAATATCGACGCCGAAGGCAACCAGCTCATCAATTGGGTCGTCGACATCGAGACCGACAAGTACAAGTCGCAGCGCGACTGGAACAAGCCGGGCCGCCTCGAAGACTTCTTCGACGTCGTCAAGGACTGGAAATTCGACTGGCTCGATTGCCCGGCGATGTTCAAGGCCGCCGATGCGATCCTCGAATATCCAATGGTCGACCAGGACCCGCTGGACCAGTGGACCTTCGGTCGCCTGACGTTGCTCGGCGATGCCGCCCATCCGATGTATCCGCGCGGCGCGAATGGCTCGGCCCAGGCGATCCTCGATTGCCGCGCGCTGACCGACGCGCTCGTCCGTGAAGGCGATCCGATCAAGGCCATGCATGCCTATGAGGCGATCCGCCGCCCGGCAACCGCCAAGGTCGTGCTGACAAATCGCGCCAATCCGCCGGATGCGATCCTGCGCGAAGTCTTCTTGCGCACCGAGGACAAGCCGTTCGATCATATTGACGACGTCATTAGCCGTGAAGATCTCGAGCAGCTCTCCACAAACTATCAGCGCATTGCCGGTTATCATAAGGATAACCTCGCTGTACCGGCCGGGTCCTGACGGACCCGGAGGAAAGACGTCGGTTGGGAGGCCTTCATGTCATTGCAGGAAAGTACTTACGCCAAGATGGCGCAAAACCATGGACCCCTTGCGAGGATCAACGCGAAATGGCTGGTCATCGCGGCCGTGATCCTCGCCGTCGCGTGGCTCGCCCTCGTGCCGCTCGTCTTTCTGATCTGGCAGAGCTTCATGACCCCGGCGGCAGGCGATGTGCCTGCCGTCTTCACCCTCGATAATTACACAAAGGCCTTCAGCGACAGCCGCATCCTGCCGCTGTTCCGCAATTCGGTGATTTTCGCGACCGGCACAGCCTGTCTGTCGCTGACGATCGGCACGCTCTTCGCGTGGCTGAACGAGCGAACGAACACACCCTTCAAGATGCTCTTCTATGCGGCTTCGATCGTGCCGCTCGTCATCCCGTCGATCCTCTTCACCGTCTCCTGGATCATGATGGCGAGCCCGCAGATCGGCCTCTTCAATCTTGTCCTGAAAAATACCTTCGGCATCGCCGGACCTGTCTTCAACATTTACTCGATGGGCGGGATGATCTGGGTCGAGGGCCTGCACTATTCGCCGGTCGCCTTCCTGCTGATGTCGGCGGCCTTCCGCGCCATGGACCCGTCGCTCGAGGAATCGGCGCTGATGTCCGGTGCTTCGATCTGGCAGATCCTCTTCCGGATCACGCTGAGGCTTGTCTGGCCGGCGCTGGTCGCAGCCTTCTTCATCATGTTCACGCGCTCGATCGAATCTTTCGAGGTCCCTGCGCTGCTCGGCACGCCTGTCGGCATCGAGGTCTTCACGTCGTCGATCTATGACGCGATCCGCGAATATCCGAGCAATGTCGGCCTCGCTTCGGCCTATGCGATCCTTCTTCTGGTGATTGCCTCCTTCGGCATTTATTTCCAGTCGCGACTGTCGACCAAGGGCAGCAAATATTCGACCGTCACCGGAAAGGGTTTTCGCCCGCGGCCGTTCGATCTTGGCCCGTGGCGCGTTCCTGCCGCCGTCCTGATCGTCGTCTACATGGTGCTGGTGATTATCCTGCCGTTCCTGGTGCTTCTCTGGTCGTCCCTGAACAAATATTACAGCGTGCCCTCCTGGAGCGCGATGCACCGGCTTTCCTTGAATGCCTATGTGACCGTCATCAACTATCCGGCCGTCGGCCAGGCGGTCTGGAACAGTGCGATCCTTGCCTTCAGCGCGGCGACCGGCCTGATGCTGTTGACAGCCGTGATCTCATGGATCGTCATTCGCACCAAGCTGCCGGGCCGCTGGCTGCTCGACAACCTTGCCTCGCTGCCGATGGTCTTCCCCGGTCTCGTGCTCGGCCTGTCGATCATGATTTTCTATCTTTATCTGGATATCGGCGTGTACGGCACGACCTGGATCATCCTGATCGCCTATCTCACCCGCTTCATGCCCTACGGCATCCGCTACAACACAACGTCGATGCTGCAGATCCACAAGGATCTTGAGGAATCCGCCGCCATGAGCGGTGCCTCCTGGGGCCAGAGCTTCTGGCGCATCGTCTTACCGCTCCTGAAGCCAGGCCTGGTGGCGGGCTGGATCTACATCGTAGTCGTCTCGATCCGTGAACTGTCGAGCTCGGTCCTTCTCTACAGCCCCGGCTCTGAGGTGGTCTCGGTGGTGATCTGGGAGCTCTGGCAGAATGGCCAGTATGTCGAACTCTCGGCCTTCGGCGTGATGATGATCCTGGTGTTGTTCACGATCGTCATGCTGGCCCAGTGGGTCGGCAAACGCTTCGGCGTCAAGGAGGCTTGAGGAGAAGCCTCGAGGATTGGCATGGGAGGACAAAATGCCTGAATTCATGAAGAATGTGCAGCGGCTCTTGCGCTGTGGGATGCTATTGGGAACCATTGCTGCGGCCGCCTTGGCCACTGGGGCCCACGCCCAGTCCAGCATCGACCAGATCGCCGGCTATACCGGCGCCGATCGGATGGACAAGCTGGTCGCCGCCGCAAAGCAGGAGGGCGCTCTAACGCTCTACACCGTCACCCCCGTCGAGGATGTGACCGTCATTACCAAGGCATTCGAAGCCAAGTACGGCATACCGGTGACCTTGTGGCGTGGCAGTTCCGAAGACGTCCTGCGGCGTGCCGTCGGCGAGTTGAAGGCCGGACGTCATGATGTTGATGTTATCGAGACGAACGGACCGGAACTCGAGGCGCTTCATCGTGAAAAGCTACTGCAACCGATCCAGTCGCCGCTCTTTGCGGACATCTTTCGGGATGCCGTCCCGCCTCATCACGAGTGGATCGGCAGCCGGCTGAACATCATCACCGCGGCCTACAACACGAATGCAGTCAGCGAAGCGGACCTTCCGAAGACATGGGAGGAACTGCTTGATCCGAAATGGGCCGGCAAGCTCGGCGTCGAGGCCGTTGCCTATGACTGGCTCGCGACGGCCGCCGGAACCTTTCCGTCCAAAGAAAAGGGGATGGAATTCTTCCGCAAGCTATCGCAGACCGATCATCCGGGGCTCTACAACGGCCATCCCCTGCTGACCAATCTCGTTGTTTCCAGCGAGGTGCCGCTCGGCCTGACGGTCTATCTCTACAAGGTCGCGCAAATGGAAAAGGACGGTGCTCCGATCAAGCGGTTCATGATCGGCCCGGCTATTGCCCGCATCAATGGCCTTGGCGTGGCGCGGACAGCGCCCCATCCAAATGCCGCGATCCTGTATCAGGATTTCACCCTCACTGAAGGACAGAAGATCCTGGCGGAGAGACAGTTTACGCCGACCAATATCAAGATCGCGCCGCTGCCTGAAGGCATGCAGGTCAAGGTGATCAATCCGGATGCCGCCCTTGATAACCTGGGCGATTGGCGCGGCGAATTCGAAAAGACGTTCAAGTAATTCCATCGGCGATCAAACCGAATACTCGGGAGGAGAAAATGTTGCGATCGTTTAAAATGACTTCGGCCATCCGCTTGCTTGGCGGAATGGCGCTGCTGGGAGCCGTTGCCACAGGCTCTGCTTATGCGCAGTCGAGCCTTGCTGACCTCGCCAATTACAACGGCCCCGACCGCTTGGAGAAGCTAGCGGAGGCGGCCAAGGCGGAAGGCGAGCTGACGCTCTATACGGCAACGCCGGTCGAGGACGTCGCCGCCATCACCGATGCCTTCACCGCCAAATACGGTATCAAGGTCACCACCTGGCGTGGCAGCTCGGAGGACGTGCTGCGCCGTGCCGTCACCGAGATCAAGGCCGGTCGCTATGATGCCGACATCATCGAGACGAACGGGCCGGAACTCGAGGCCCTGCATCGCGAGAAGGTTTTCGAGCCGGTCAATTCGGCCACCATGGCCGATATCTTCCCGCAGGCCGTCCCTGCCCACAAGGAGTGGGTCGGCAGCCGCCTGAACATCATCACTGCCTCCTACAACACGCAGCTCGTTTCCGACGCCGACGTGCCGAAGAGCTGGGATGATCTGCTCGATCCCAAGTGGTCCGGCAAGATCGGTCTCGAAGCCGAAGCCTATGACTGGCTGGCGACGATCGACCAGAGCTTCCCGAGCGAGCAGCAGGGTCTAGACTTCTTCCAGAAGCTGGCCAAGACCAACGGCATTTCGCTCCGCAAGGGTCATACGCTGCTGACCAACCTTGTCGTCTCCGGCGAAGTGCCGGTGTCGCTGACGAACTACCTCTACAAGGTCGACCAGATGAACAAGGACGGCGCGCCGATCCAGAAGCTGCAGCTCGGTCCCTCCGTCGCCCGCGTCAACGGCCTCGGTGTTGCCAAGACGGCGACGCATCCCGCCGCCGCGCTGCTCTTCCAGGAATTCACGCTGACCGACGGCCAGAAGATTCTCGCCGATCGCGGCTTCACGCCCGCGAATGTTAAGCTGGTGCCGCTGCCGGAAGGCCTGAACGTCCAGGTCGTCGATGGGCCGAAGATGCTGGATCAGCTTGCCAAGTGGCGCGATACCTTCAATGCGACTGTAAAATGAACGGGCAGGGCGCCCCTCGTCCGAACGTGGGGGCGCCAGCCTGATAGAAATTATCGGATCGATGATCCGACCGGCAGGGAATGTGAGGAGAATACCATGCTGAGTGTGCAGGGTCTGAGCACGGAATATGCGGATGGCAAGGGCAAGGTCGTCAAGGCCGCCCAGGACGTGTCCTTCGAGGTGCCGCAGGGCAAGCTCTTTACGCTGCTCGGTCCCTCGGGCTGCGGCAAGACCACGACCCTGCGTTCGATCGCGGGCCTCGAACGTCCCGTCAAGGGAGCGATCACCGTCGATGGCAAGCCGGTCTTCGCCGCCGGCAAGGGCATCTTCGTGGCGCCCAACCATCGCAATTTCGGCATGGTCTTCCAGAGCTACGCCATCTGGCCGCATATGAGCGTCTTCGAGAACGCCGCCTTCCCATTGCACGTCGGCAAGACGAAATTCTCCAAGAAGCAGATCGAGGAGAAAGTCGAACGCGTGCTGAAAGCCGTCGCTCTTGGCGACTACGCCGGCCGCGAAGCGACCAGGCTTTCGGGCGGTCAGCAGCAGCGCCTGGCGCTCGCCCGCGCCCTGATCATGGAGCCGCGCCTGCTGCTTCTCGACGAGCCGCTGTCGAACCTCGACGCCAAGCTGCGCGAGATGATGCGCTTCGAGCTGAAGCGGCTGCAGCGCGAGCTCAACCTGACGACGCTCTATGTCACCCACGATCAGCAGGAGGCCCTGGCGCTGTCGCACCAGATCGCTGTGATGAATGCCGGTCAGGTCGTCCAGCTCGGCACGCCGCGCGAAATCTACGAGGCGCCCGCCGCCCGCTTCGTCGCCGACTTCATCGGCTCCAGCAACTTCCTCGAAGGCAAGGTGCTCGGCCGCGGTCAGGAGAGCGGCAGCTGGGCCGTCGAGACGCCGGCCGGCAAGATCGACGTCAGCGCCGAAGAGGCGCTTGACCTCAAGGACAATCTGACGGTCGCCGTGCGCCCGGAGAACATCCACCTCGTCGAGCCGGGCAACGGCGAGAGCCTTTCCGGCAATGTCCTCGACGGCATCGTCGACAGCAAGGTCTTCCTCGGCGAATGCGTAGACTACATCGTCAATGTCGGCAAGGCGAAGCTTCTGGCGCGCGTCCATCCGAGCGTCAGGACGCCGATCGGCGGGCGGATCCTCGTCAATATCAAGCCCGCGAAAGTCAACGTTATCCTGCGCTGAATGCCAGCGCCTGTTTCCAGTGCCATATCCCAGGACAATGCCATGAGCCGCAAGCAGCTTTCTATCGCCACGACCGACTATGACCATTTCCGCGATCTGCGGCTCGGGACCGTGGTGCCCGAAGGGATCGACCTCACCTGGTCAATGCTCAGCCATCACGAGATCTTTGCCCGCTTCACCTTCAATCGCGAATGGGACGTCAGCGAGCTTTCCTTCGCCAAGTTCATGGCGCAGGTGAGCCGCCCCGACAGCGACATCATCGGCCTGCCGGTCATCTGTTCGCGGCTCTTCCGTTTCAGCTCGTTCTACGTCAACAAGGCGAGCAACATCAAAAGCGTGGCCGACCTCAAGGGCAAGCGCGTCGGCTCGCCGGAATGGGCTCATTCGGCGGCCGTCTACATGCGCGGCTGGATGCATAACGAAGGCGGCGTCAAGCTGCAGGACGTCCACTGGTATCAGGCCGGCGCCAATGCGCCGGGCCGCGAGGAGAAGGTCGATCTTGCCTTGCCGGAAGGCGTGACGCTGACGCGCGTCGCCGACAAGTCGCTGTCGGAGATGCTGGCCTCCGGCGAGATCGACTGTGCCATCATCGCCCGCCCGCCGACCTGCTTCCTCGAAGAGGACCCGCGCGTCGAACGCCTCTTCCCGAACTTCCTGGAGATCGAGGAGGATTATTACCAGGAGAGTGGCGTCTGGCCGATCATGCACATCATCGCCATGAAGAAGCATCTTCTCGACGAAAGCCCCTGGATCGCCCGCAATCTCTACAACGCCTTCGAGGAATCCAAGCGCCGCAGCCTGGAGCGGCTCTTCGATCCGGCGGTTTCGCGCTATCCGCTCGCCTGGCTGCCGACCTATGCGCGGCGCATGCGCGACATCTTCGGCAGCGATCCCTTCCCCTTCGGCATCGAGAAGAACCGCAAGACCTTCGAGCAGATGCTGCTCTACACCCACCAGCAGGGCATCGCGAGCCGCCTGATGACGCCGGACGAGATCTTCCCGGCGGGCATCATGACCAAGGTTGTCGTGTGAGGCTGCCATGAGCGAACTTGCCAGCGATCTCGCCGAACTCGTCACCGCCAATCACATCCTCGCCCGCGAGGACGTGCTCGATGCCTTCGGCCATGTCAGCCTTCGCTCGCCGCAGGCCGACGGCGAATACTTCATCTCCCGCTCGCGCAGCCCCGAGCTGGTCGTGGTCGAGGATCTGCAGCGCTACGATCTCGACTCGAAGCTTCTCGGCGACGACGAGCGACGTGGCTATATCGAACGCGTCATCCATGGCGGCATCTACAAGGCGCGGCCGGACGTCAAGGCTGTCGCGCATTTCCACTCGCCGGCGATTATGCCCTTCTGTGTCGCCGATATCGCCTGGAAACCAGTGACACATCTCGGCGCGACGATCGGTACCGGCGTCGCTCTCTGGGACAGCCAGGCGGAATTCGGCGATACCGACATGCTGGTTTCCACCGCCGATCAGGCAGCATCGCTTGCCCGGGCGCTCGCAAACAGCAATGCCGTCTTCCTGCGCGGTCACGGCGCAGTCGTCGTCGGCGGTTCGTTGCGCGAGCTCGTCATGCGCACGATCCAGCTCTGCCGCAACGGTGATGTGCTGCTGCGATCGCTGCCCTTCGGCGGCGTGACGCCGCTGACGGCGGGTGAAATCGCGCTTTCCGGCGCGAAGAACCTCGAACCGCCGGTGCTCGCCCGCGCCTGGGATTACTGGGCGACGAGGGCCGGACACTGAAGCCACGCGATCTGCGGCTGGCGATTTAGTGATTTGCAAGCCGCGGCTTTCCTGCCAGACTGAAAGCTTGCCGCCGGAATCGCGCCCGGATACCGGGGGATGGCGACCTTCACGGAACGTGGAAGACCAGAGCCCGAGACCGGAAGCGTCTTGCGGTTGTCAGCCCATGGCCGTGGAGGAGATGGCCCCTTGCGAATTCGCCAAATCGAATCCTTTGTCAGCGTCTGCGAAATCGGCAGCATCACGCAGGCCGCCGCCGCGCTGAACATCGTACAGCCGGCGCTCGGCGCACAGATCAACGCACTGGAGCAGGAGCTCGGCGTGCAGTTGCTGGAGCGCGGCCCGCGCGGCACGACGACGACGCCGGCTGGCCAGTATTTCCTCGAAGAGGCCAAGGAAATCCTCGATCGACTGGCCACCGTCCGCCGTACGATCAAGCAGTTCGACCCGGCGCAGGAAGAACACATCTCGATCGGTCTCACCTCCAGCCTCTCGGCGCTGCTCGCCGGTCCGCTGGCACAGGAGTTCGGCCGTCAGAACTGGTCCGCCAAGGTCCAGATCGTCGAGGAGATGAGCCACCTGCTCGGCGAGCGCGTCGCCCGCGGCGATCTCGATTTCGCACTCGCTTTCAATGTCGAGCCGCGCAAGGGTATCAAGCAAACGGCCGTCCTCCGGGAATCCGTCTTCTTCATCACTGGCCGAAAGTCCGAGTTCGGTCAGGAGGGACCGATCAACCTGATCGAGCTTGCCAAAGCGACCTTTGTCATCCCGACCGAGAAGGGCCAAATCATCAATCTCTTGAGACATGCGATGGAATTCTTCCACCTGCCGCTGAAGGTTGCCTACCAGATCGAATCCATGGATGCGATCAAGGGTCTGATCCTCGAAGGCAACGCCTGCGCCGTGCTGCCCTATGGCACCGTGGCGCGCGAAGTGGAAGCGGGCACGCTGATCGCCCGGCGCATAGTCAATCCGCCGCTCGTGCGCACGCTCTATCTGATCCAGCCCTCTGGCCGGCCAAAGCCCGCACATGCCGGCTCGGCGCTGCACATCATCCAGGGTTTCATCAGCCATCTAGCCAAGAACGAGGCCTTCGAGATCGTTGAGCAGGAAGTAGCGCCAGCTGTGTAAGCTATCTTGCGTGCATAACACGAAATGGTGGCTGATTTCGCCCTATGCGAGCTGGGGCTCACCGAATGCGCGGAGACGATCACGCGCTTGCCACGAGGCGGTCAACGCGAGAAAGAGAGCCCTGCTGTCGCGGTCGCAGGGCAGGCGCGCGTGTATATAAGAAACTCTCGGTCGCGGACTTTGTTCCCATTGTCCTGTCCCCCAAAAGCCCGCCAGCACACGCGGGGAACTTGGAAGTTGAAAGTTGCGAAACGAGAGGCAGGAAGAAAATCGCTGTTCCTCCAGGTCAAGCGAGCGACCTCTCTATTGGTTCCCTCACCGAGATCCACCACCGTCGCCGGCCTTCATCCCGACACGCAAGCGCTCGCGGCGGGCAGCACCTTCAGCTTCTTCCCGGCTCGAGATTGGCATCATGAAACCTTTTGATTTTTAAGCCGTTGTCGCGCTTATGTCAGACGCTGAATTAGATCAGAAATCGGTCGACGGCTCCGAGCAGCACAGTGCCGAGAGATCGCGCCAAGAGAAGGCATCGACTGACGAGGGCGCGCTGCCCCCAGAAGTCGTCGAACCCGACCCAGAGCTGACGCCCGAGGAGGCCGAGCGGGCGCGCAAGAGATATTTGCTGACGCGCTTCTGGATCAGCGCGCGCGGTTACTGGGGCCGCGGCGGGGAATGGCTCGCGTGGCCGTGCTCAATTGGGCTGCTCGCCTTAATCGTCACCAATGTCGGCTTCCAGTATGGAATCAATATCTGGAATCGCGCAATCTTTGACGCAATTGAGCAACGCAATGCCCATACCGTATATTTCCTCAGCGCCGTGTTCCTGCCCCTCGCGCTCGGAAGCGTCGCTCTTGTCGTTACACAAGTCTTTCTCCGCATGCTGATCCAGCGCCGCTGGCGTTCCTGGCTAACGACCGCGCTCATCGGGCGCTGGCTCGCCAACGGCCGTTACTATCAGTTGAATCTCATCGGCGGTGACCACAAGAACCCGGAAGCCCGCATTTCCGAGGATTTGCGGATTGCGACCGAGTCACCCGTCGACTTCATCGCTGGTGTCATTTCCGCATTTCTGTCGGCCTCGACCTTCATCGTGGTGCTCTGGACGATCGGCGGGGCCTTGACCCTGACAATTGCAGGTTCGACCGTGACTGTTCCTGGTTTCCTTGTCATTACCGCCGTTTTCTATGCGGCTATCACGTCCAGCTCGATGGCCGTCATCGGCCGCCATTTCGTCCACGTTTCCGAGGTCAAGAATCAGGCGGAAGCCGAATTTCGCTACACGCTGACGCACGTGCGGGAAAATGGCGAAAGTATTGCCTTGCTGGGCGGCGAGGAGGAGGAACGTAGCGACCTCGACAAGACGTTTACCCATGTTCTTCGCCAGTGGGCGCTCCTTTCACGCCAACACATGCGCACAACGCTCGTGTCCCAGGGGTCGAGCCTGCTTGCGCCAGTCGTACCCCTTCTCCTTTGCGCACCAAAGTATCTCGAAGGCAGCATGACGCTTGGACAGGTGATGCAGGCTGCCTCTGCCTTCGCCATCGTTCAGAGCGCGTTTGGATGGCTGGTCGACAACTATCCGCGTCTTGCCGATTGGCACGCCTGCGCTCGGCGCGTCGCTTCGCTGATGATGTCGCTCGACGGCCTGGAGCGCGCCGAACAGAGTGATGCCTTGGGGCGCATCCAGCACGGTGAAACTGAAGGCGATGCGATGCTTAGCCTCAATGATCTCTCGGTGTCGCTTGACGACGGTACCGCCGTCGTCAAGGAGACCCAGGTCACGGTCGAACCAGGCGAGCGGGTCCTCGTGGCCGGAGAGTCCGGTTCGGGCAAGAGCACGCTGGTGCGGGCCATCGCAGGCCTTTGGCCGTGGGGTGACGGCAGCGTCAACTTTCATGGCGACAGACGACTGTTCATGTTGCCGCAGCGGCCTTACATCCCCTCCGGGACGCTTCGCCGGGCGGTTGCCTATCCCGGCGCCGCCGATAGCTGGCCGCTCGATAAGATCAAAGCGGCTCTCGACAAGGTGGGACTCGACTATCTGAACGACAGGATCGAGGAAGAGGCGCCATGGGACCAGACGCTGTCGGGTGGTGAAAAACAGAGGCTCGCGTTTGCGCGCCTCCTGCTACACAGTCCGGATACGATCGTGCTGGATGAGGCAACGTCGGCACTCGATGAGAAAAGCCAGGACAAGATGATGGAGATGATCATCCATGAATTGCCGCAGATCACGATCATAAGCGTAGCGCATCGAGCTGAGCTGGAAGCCTTCCACAGTCGCAAAATTACATTGGAACGGCGGGAGGGCGGCGCAAAGCTTGTCAGTGATATTGATCTTCTCCAGCGCAAGAGAAAGCGGAATTTGCTTTCGCGCCTTGTCGAAAACCGGCACTCCCGGCCGAAAGGCAGTACGACGCCCGGATAGCAAGGGCAGGGATCATTCCAAGATAAGCTCGCTGAGCGGGAACTCGCGTCTGTGACCCGATATGACAAGGATGCCTTGTGGCACCAGTTCAACTTGACGGCATCCCGAAACCTCATTTTGCCGACATGGCCGTTGAGTGCGGCGTGGTGGAGCGGCCAGGTTATCTTCGGTGCAACAAGTTGGCCGAAGCCGTAGATCGCTCAACGCGCAGGCCAACGGCCCGCCCATGCCTGCACTGATCCTTACCGGTTGCCGCATCGACGCTTCGGGAACACTTGGCGGTGAAGCCCGTTACTTCCTCATCCACAATAGGAGGAAATACAATGGATTGGAATCGCGTCGAAGGAAACTGGAAGCAGATGAAAGGCAAGGTCAAGGAGCAGTGGGGCAAGCTTACGAATGACGACCTTGATCAGATCGCCGGTAAGCGCGAACAACTGGAGGGCAAGATCCAGGAGCGCTACGGCATCGAACGCGACCGAGTTCGCCGCGACATCGATGAGTGGTACGGAAACCAGACCTGGCACTAGATTTTAGCGGGCCCCGGGCTTCCGGGCCTTTTCTTTCTGAACTCTCCAGTCTTTGCCAACGCCTCGACCGTTTTCGCCTCGTTTGGCGAGCGCGAGTTGCCGACGGCAATCGACGGTGAAGCCCGGCCATGCCGACCAAGGGCCCAGCCCGATGCGATGACCGTCCGAGAGGGGCTAGGCTGTACCGGACTTCAACGATCTCCGTTATCCGAATTCTGCATACAGCGTCGGCGCGTCTACTCGCGCTACGCCCGCAATCGGTCGGATGTCGGCGTCGCCACGGTGTTCGGCTTCCTCGGCGTGCCTGCTCGTGTTGGTCACGATCCTGTCCTACGGCGTGCTGTTGCGCCCTGATCTCGCCCCCCTTCGCAATCCTTCGATGGCGGGCGTGCTGCAGGCCGTGGTTGGCCGGTGGGGCGACGTCTTCGTCAGCATCGGCCTGCTGATTTCGGTCGCTGGGGCATATCTCACGTGGGTGCTCCTCGCAGCTGCAATCCTCTATTCCGCCTCGAACTACGACACCATGCCGCGCTTTCTTTCCCACGAAAACAAGAACGGCGTTCCTTCGATGGCCCTGTGGCTTACCAAGTCGTCCAGATCTTTCTCGTGTTGACGCTGTTTGCAGAATACGCTTTCCATCTGGCGCTTGAGTTGACGAGCTCGATGATCCTGGTCCCCTATATCCTGGTCGCGGCCTACGGGCTCCACCTGGCCCTGACCGGTGAAACTTACGATCGCGACCCTGAGGGACACACGGGCGATCTTCTGCGGGCATCCATCGCCGTGCTGACGACTGCCACGGCGCTGATCTAGGCTTTCACTGGCTACCGCGATGCAAAAAGCGGATCACAACGTCGTGCCGTTGCCCGGACGAGCACCCAAAGGCTGTGCCTGTCCAGCAGGCCGCACCTGGACTCGCCAAGGACACCGGCGCGTCGCCAGCATGTTGTCTACGGCGTGTGTACATTCAGGATTTACCGGCGTCCGGAATGACAATGGTTGTATTCCTCATTCAGGAAGCTCAGGCCGTGCTCAAAGGTGGCGCATCAACGGATGACCTATGTTAAAAGGTGAGATAGGACATCCGGGAACAGTTCTCACGTTTCGTCCGGAGGACCAATGGACGCTGCTATACTCATGACCGTAGATCATTGTTATCAATCGATCGCCGGGCGCCTGCCGGTTTAATCCACACCCTCAGGCCATGTGCAGCGCCCTACATAAAGTTCGTCCACTCCGGGCGGATTTCTGGATGTATTTGACATAGCGATTTCGATTTGGTGCGAGCGACGGGGATCGAACCCGTATACCTTGCGGTGAGGGATTTTAAGTCCCTTGCGTCTACCAGTTTCGCCACGCTCGCGCAGGCATCTCCTTCAACGACTGAGGCGATTCAGTCAAGAGCGACGCGGCTCCTCATGTTTGCGCGGGACGCGCTGCAATACGGACCCGATTCAAAAGGCAACCGGCAAACACGCCGGCGGATGCGCCGACAATCTTGACCGCGGCGTCGTGGAAGCGCGCATGGCGCGTCGGCGACAGGTATTGCAGATACTCGACTGCCAAGGCGCCGGCGGCCAGGAGAAGCGCGACCGCGATCCAATGCCGCGGATAGGCGAGCGCGAACATGAAGCCGGCCAACGAATAAGCCAGAGCGCGGTCGAGATTGACTGACGTGACCGTATGCGGGCGCAACCCGATCGGCGACAGGGTGACGAAAATAATGGCCGCGAAAAGCAGCCAGGCAATCGGTCTTGCAAATTTGCTTGAGATCATCCGGGCGATGTAGCCGCATTGCGAGCGAATTGATAGCGCACAATCGCGTTATTGCGCGAACGGCGGCAGCCGATACAAAAGATGACTTCGCAAGTGGAGAATATTGGCGGATATGGGCTTTTTCCCGTTGCGCGCTTATGCCATAGCGGGGGTCGGTAACAGCAATGGACGAACGATTGTGACCAGACAGGATGTCGAGAGCGCCGAGGCGGCCATGCGCAGCCTATTTCCAGCAACGCCACTGCAGCTGAACGAGCACCTGTCGGCGCGCTATGGCGCCGACATCTGGCTGAAGCGCGAAGACCTTTCACCCGTGCGTTCCTACAAGATTCGCGGCGCCTTCAATTTCTTCCGCAAGGCGATCGCCGAGGGTGCTGGCGGCAAGACCTTCGTCTGCGCCTCGGCCGGCAATCATGCCCAGGGCTTTGCCTTCGTCTGCCGCTATTTCGGCGTGCCTGGCGTTGTCTTCATGCCGGTGACAACGCCGCAGCAGAAGATCGACAAGACGCGCATCTTTGGCGCGGAGTTCATCACCATCAAGCTGACGGGCGACTTCTTCGATCAATGCTACAAGGCCGCCCGCGATCACGTCGAGGCGATCGACGGCGTCATGGTGCCGCCGTTCGACCATCCGGATATCATCGAAGGCCAGGCGACGGTTGCCGCGGAAATCCTGCAGCAACTGCCCGAAGGGACCACACCTGATATGGTCGTCATGCCGGTCGGTGGCGGCGGACTGGCGGCTGGCATCACTCGTTATCTCGATGATTTTGTGCCAAAATCCGGCTTCATCTTCACGGAGCCGGCCGGCGCGCCGAGCCTGAAGCGAAGCATCGAAGCAAGGCAGGTGGTGACGCTCGCGAAGGTTGACAATTTCGTCGACGGTGCGGCCGTTGCGCGGATCGGGGATCTGAACTTCGCCGCCCTGGAAGGCTTTCCCACCGAGCAGGTCATGCTGATGCCGGAAAACGCCATTTGCGTGACCATCGGCGAGATGCTGAACGTAGAGGGAGTCGTCCTCGAACCGGCGGGAGCACTATCGCTGACCGCAATTGCCGCGATGGATCCGGAAGTGCTGAGAGGCAAGACCGTCATCGCCGTTGTCTCCGGGGGCAACTTCGATTTCGAACGCCTTCCCGATGTCAAGGAGCGCGCAATGCGCTATGCCGGATTGAAGAAGTACTTCATCCTGCGGATGCCTCAGCGACCCGGCGCCTTGCGCGACTTTCTGAACCTGCTTGGCCCCGACGACGACATCGCCCGTTTCGAGTATCTCAAGAAGACGGCTCGCAATTTCGGCTCGGTATTGATCGGTATTGAGACCAAGGCGCCCGAGAATTTCGCGCAGCTCATCGCGAACTTCGAGAATGCGGCCATCGGCTTCGAGGACATCACCGAAAACGAGATCCTCGCAAACCTCATCATTTAACTTTTCCGGCACGCGCTGCCATGATAAGGCGAAATATGGCTTCGATCTTCTCCAGTATTTTCTCAATGTTTTCAGGCGGCGGCAAATCGCCTGACGCGCCGGTTGGCGTCTCTTCCGAGCCGCAGCTCTATGGGGACTGCACGATCTATGCCGAGCCGCAAAAGGAAGGCGGCCAGTACCGCCTTGCCGGCCGGATCGAGAAAACTGTCGGGGACGAGGTCCTCGTACGCAATTTCATTCGCGCCGACATGTTCGGATCTTCGGATGATGCGATCGAGTGCACGGTGCGCAAGGCGCAGCAGATCATCGACCAGAACGGGCCGTCATTGTTCAACGACGGCGCAAAAGTTCGCCAGGTCTGATTCGCTTTCCGCGGCGTCGGTAGGACGATACTAATACTCACGCAATCTTAAAGGATTACGAGGAATCTTGGTGTCCGCAGCCTTGCAGGACAGCCACGTGCCTTACGACAAACACAGACCACCGCTCATGTTCGCCGCCATTAATTGCTGGTGTGGTGGACCGCCTCTGGATGCGCGCTGGCTGGTGAGAGGGGCAGCTGATGGAAGCCTTTAACCTGCTGCTGTTTGCCATTGCCGCCGTTGGCTATTTCACGCTCATGGTGACGTTACTGCACTTCCGCCAGCGCCTCGGCCTGGGCATGTTTCTCACTGCCCTCGGTGTCATGCACTTCATGGAAACCTACCTGGCGGCAGTCTTTTATGTCGCGCTGCCGTTCGGCATTGCGTCGCCCGGTTCGTCGGTATTCTTCACTGGCAAGCTGATGATGATTCTCATGCTGTATCGGCAAGAGGACGCTGCTACCGTTCGCCAACCGATCTACGGCCTGTTTGTCGGCAATATCCTGACGGTCGCAGTAGCGTGGCTGATGCAACTGCATACGCCGATCGAGCTCCCTCGGGGCGACAGCGCGAACTTCGATTTCCTCAAGGAAATGGGATGGCTCATGGTTTGGGGGACGACGCTCCTCTATCTCGATTCCATCGGCATTATCCTGCTGTACGAGCGCCTCGGTCGCTTCCTGAAGCACTGGATCATCGTGCGCTTTATGATCTGCGGCTTCGTCATCCTCACATTCGATCAGATCGGGTTCTTCGGTGCGCTCCACTACTTCCTCGAGATTCCTGCCTCTGCCTTCTGGGACGGATGGAAGGGCAAGATGTTTGCCGTCTGCATCTATGCGTTGCTCTTCGCCGTCTACGAAGTTTGGATACGGCGCGAAGGCATTCCCGCGAGCGTGCGGCCGATCAGTGATGTCTTCAGTGACCTGACCTTCCGGGAGCGTTACAACGATCTGCTTGATCGTACCGGCAGGGACGTGCTGACGGGGGTCTACGATCGCGCGCGAATGGAGATGGAAGCGCCGGTCATGGTTCGTGAAGCACTGCGGCAGGGACACTCCGCCACTGTCATCATTCTGGACGCGGACCATTTCAAGGAGGTCAACGACCGCTTCGGGCATCTGCAGGGAGATGAGGTGTTGAAGGCGATCACGCTTCGTCTCGGCAGCATTTTGCGATCGGCCGACCGTGTCTTCCGTTTTGGCGGTGAGGAATTCGTCGCGGTCTGCCCGGCAACCGACCATGCCGAGGGAATGGGGCTGGCCGAACGCTTGCGCTGGACGATCGCGAATAGCGTCAAGACGCCGGATGGCGAGCCCGTGACCGTCAGTATCGGCGTGGCGACAGCCGATACTGACGGCGCGAGCTTCACAACGGTTCTTTCGGCCGCCGACCAGAGGCTCTACCAGGCGAAGAAAAGCGGCCGCAATTGTGTGGTCGGCAAGTCCGGACTCGAGAAGTTCGATTAGCCGATCGATGCGCGGAATATTTTGGCGCCGGACGGGGCGCTCGTCGCGCCGCCATCGACCACAATTTCAATCCCTGTGACGTTGGTCGAATCGCTTGACGCGAAATAGAGCGCGGCCTTGGCAATTTCCTCCGCTTCGCTCATTCGGCCGAGCGGGCTCATTCCGCCCAGCCGGGCTTCAAGCGCCGACATTGCATCCGCCGTCGACGCCACCGGTTGCCAGATCGGTGTCTTGGTGCCGCCTGGCGTGACCTGGTTGACGCGGATGCCGCGCGGCGCAAGCTCGGAAGCCATATTGCGGGTCATGGCACGTACCGCACCCTTCGTCGCTGCATAGGCTGAATAGCCGGGCGCACCAAGCACCGCATGAACCGAGCCGTTTAGGATGACCGAGCCGCCGTCGTTCAGATGCGGCAATGCCGACTGGACCGTAAAGAAGACGGAGGTCAGGTTCGTGCTGATGATCGTGTTAAATTGCTCCAGCGACGTTCCACCAAGGGGAGTCGCACCGCCAATCCCGGCGTTTGCAAAGAGCACGTCAAATTTGCCGAACTTGGCGGCGGCTTCCGCAAAGGCCCGTTCCGTGGCCGCGACGTCCGTTACATCAAGCCTCAGCGCAAGCACGTTGCTGCCGAACGCCTTCTCGGCGGCGGCGAGTGTCTCGGTATTCCGGCCGGTGATGATCACCTTCGCCCCTTCGTCGAGGAAGACCTTGGCAGTTGCAAGACCGATGCCGCTATTTCCGCCCGTGATGAGGGCGACCTTGTTCTGCAGACGCATTGCATGACTCCTCTTGGAAAATTGCGCTATCTGGATTACGATATGAATCCAGAAGGATTATGATCGTAATCTAAATCTGTCAACCGGTGTGGGGAGAGATTTTTATGGGCCACTCACAGCAGGACAAGCGCAAGACACACGAGCGGATCGTCGTAATTGCATCGAAGCGTCTGCGTGAGAAGGGGCTGGATGGCGTCGGCGTCGCGGATCTGATGAAGGAGGCGGGGCTGACCGTCGGTGGCTTCTACAAGCATTTTGCGTCCCGAGACGAACTGGTGGCCGAGGCAATGCAATCGGCCTTCGGCGCCTGGTCGGCGAAGGTTCGGTCGGAGGGGTGGACTCCAGAGGACATTCCGTTGCAGGAGTATGCGGCGATCTACCTGAGCGGAAAACACCGGGACGATACAGCCGGCGGGTGTCCCTTTGCGGCCCTGACGGCCGATCTGGCCCGCAGTGGCGAGAGGTGCCGATCGCTTGCGACAGATCAGCTGAAGACGAGCGTAAACAGCATGCAGGCGCGCATTGACGCCACCGATGAGGCAGAGGCTCGCAGCAAGGCGATCATCATGTCCTGTCTCATGAGTGGAGCGCTGGGCCTTGCACGGATATCGAACGATGAAGCCTTTGGCGACGAGATCCTCGACACCGTGAAGGCCTTCGTGAACGAGTTCGGCACAAAATGAAAACGGCCGGTGAGAACCGGCCGTTTCAACATCGATTTCGACACCGATTAGGCGGCGAGGGCGATTTCCTCAGCGCGGGCCTTGGCAGCGCCAATTGCCTTCTCGGCAGCTTCCGGACCAAAGGCGAGGCCTTCGACGTAGATCGTTTCGACGTCGGTGATACCGAGGAAGCCGAGGACCGACTTCAGGTACGGTACAGCGTGGTTCATGCCTGCTGCCGGGCCCTGCGAATAGACGCCACCGGAAGCAAGAACGACGTAGACCTTCTTGCCGGTGGCAAGACCAACCGGGCCGCTTTCGGTGTACTTGAAGGTAAGGCCGGCGCGGGCGACGTTGTCGATCCAAGTCTTCAGCGACGAGTAGATGTTGAAGTTGATGAGACCCGTACCGATGACAACCGTATCGGCTGCGAGCAGTTCGGCGACGAGTTCGTCCGACGTCTTCACGGCGGCGGCTTCCTCAACGGTGCGATCATCGGCAGGCTTGCGGATGGCTGCGGTGAAGAGATCATCGATGTGCGGCAGCGGATTTACACCTAGGTCGCGACGAACGACGGCGCTGCCCGGCTGCTGAGCCTTGATCTTTTCGGCAAGGTCAGCGGCGATCGTGGTCGAAAGAGAGTCTACACGCGGGCTGGAAGTCAAAAGCAGAATGGAAGGCATGATTGAATTTCCTCTCGAATTTGCGTTCGCGGCCGTTCTTGGGAGCTTCGAGCCGCTGTTTCGAAGCAGAAAATAGGACTGGCCGACTATCGAAAAAACTGTGATAATGTCGATCAAAATCATCGATAGATTGGATGGAAGATGCTTCCGAACCCCACACTCGACCAGTTGCAAGTGTTCCTTACCGTTGCGGAAATGGGCAGCTTTTCGGCTGCTTCGCGCACGCTAAATCGCGCTCAATCGGTCATCAGCTACACGATCGCCAACCTCGAGGCGCAGCTGGAGGTGCCCCTTTTCGAGCGTTCGGGTGCGAGGCAACCGAAGCTGACGGAGGCGGGCAGGGCACTCCTCGAAGACGCACGGCGACTCGTCTCGGATCTCGAGGTGATGCGCGCCCGCGTAAAGGGGCTGAAGGAAGGGTTGGAGGCCGAGGTCTCCGTCGCGATCAGTGTCATGGTGCCGTCAAAGGCGATGGTTGAGGTCCTGCGCGAGTTTCGCAACGAGTTCCCGTCCGTCGGGCTCAATCTGGCGGTCGGTGAACTCGGCGTGGTGATGGATCTCGTCTCAAACGGCAAGGCGACGATCGGGATCGGCGGCGCCATCCTGCAGCAGCATGATTCGCTTGTGACCGAGCGCATCGGCCATTCCTTCATGGTGCCGGTTGCGTCGAGCGCTCATCCTTTGGCGCGGTTGGGCCGGCCGTTGACGCTGGCCGATGTCCGCGACGAGACGCAGCTTGTTGTCACCGACCCTTCGGGATTGACCAAAGGTCGCGACTTCAATGTGCTTTCCTACAAGACGTGGCGCGTTAGTGATATCGCGACGAAGCACTCTCTTATTCGCGGGGGTCTCGGCTGGGGTGGTCTTCCGGCGTCGCTTATTCGAGACGAGTTGAGAAGCGGAGCGCTTGTACACCTGGATCTCCAGGCCTACGAGCAAGGCGAGTATCCAATTTATGCGATGCGACGAATCTCAACCCCGCCCGGACCGGCTGCCACCTGGATGGTTGACGCCTTTCGGTCCAGGCTTTCGCAATGCCCAAGCCATGCCGACTTCACCGCCGAGGTGGCGGAGTATGCAGCGCGCGATCTCTCCCTAGCGGCGGAATAGGCGAGGCGCAAGGGCCTCGCCGGGAGCTGAACGCCTAGAGAACCAGACGGAATTTGGCGAATCCATCGGTGCCTTCACCTGCGTCCTCGATCTTCACGCTTTTCACGTCAGCGAGGAACTGCTTGGCCTTCGGACCGCTCTGGAAGACGGCCGTCGTTCCCGGCAACGGTTTGAAGGTCCAGTTGCCGTCGGCCGACGGATTGATTGTGCGCTCTTCATGGACGAAGCGGACGATAACGTCACGATTGGTGTCCGGCGCCTGGAAGACGACCTTGTCGGCGGCGATTTCCGGAAACTTGCCGCCGCCGCCGGCGCGGTAGTTGTTGGTGACGACGACAAATTTCTGCTTGAGATCAATAGGCTTGCCGTCGAACTGCAGATTCTGGATGCGGTTCGCATCGGCATTGATCAACTTGCCGTCATCATCGAACCTGCGCGGTTGCGACAGGTCTATCTGGTAGGTGACGCCATCGATCACATCGAAGTTGTAGGATGGGAAGGCACTGTTCAGCAGGTCCGTGTCCTTCGATCCCGGTTTCACCTCGTTGAACATGGCGGCTGACATTTCCAGCCAATTCTTCACCTGTTCGCCAGTGATGGCGACCGCCTGAACCGTGTTGGGGTACAGGTAGAGATCAGCGACGTTCTTGATCGCGATATCGCCGGCGGGCACGTCGGTATAGTAGTCCGCGCCGCCGCGACCGCCGGCCTTGAACGGCGCTGCGGCCGACAGCACGGGCAGGTCCTTGTATTCGGTGTCGGCAAGCATCTGCTTGATGTACCAGGTCTGTGCCTGGCTAACGATCTGGACGGATGGGTCGTCGGCAACGAGCGCGAAATAGGAATAGAGCGGGGCCGATGTCTTGCCGACCGGAGTGCGCACGTAGGCAAGGGTGGCCTCATGCTCAGCCTTCGCAGCTTCGATGACGTCCTTTTTGTCGGCGACGTCGGCGATGGCTTTCTTCTTATCATCGCGGTGGTAGATCGGCCGCGCTTCCGAGGTGAAGTCGACAATTCTCCAACCTTTGCCGTCCTTTTCCAGCAGGAGGTCAATGAGGCCGAGATGGGAGCCCCAGAAGCCCGCCATCACAGCAGGCTTGCCATGCAACGTGCCTTTCACCGGATCGGCATTCTGAATGCCATCCCAGGTCTTGGGACCGGGGAAGACGAGGTGCTGGTGCCCGGTAAAGATCGCGTCGATTCCATCGACCGCGGCAAGATGCAGCGATGCGTTCTCCATCTTCTCGGAGGGGGCCGCGCCGTCGATGCCGGAATGAGAGAGCGCGATCACGATATCCGCGCCTTCCTGCTTCATGACCGGCACCCAGGCCTTGGCCGCCTCGACGATGTCGCGCGTCTGCGCCTTGCCTTCGAGGTTCTTGATATCCCACAGCATGATTTGCGGCGGCACAAAACCGATGAAGCCGATCTTGATAGGGCTCTCGTTGCCAGCGCCGTCCTTGATTGTCTTCTCGACGATGAGATAGGGCTTGAAAAACAGCTCGTCCTTGGTCGGATCGGACGCGAGCTGGCCTTTGGTCAGGTTTGCGCAGACGAACGGGAAATTTGCCCCGTTCAGCACCTTGAACATGAAATCGAGGCCGTAGTTGAATTCATGGTTCCCGAGCGTGCCGACCGTGTAGCCGAGCGTGTTCATCGCCTTGATGACGGGATGTAGGTCACCGTCCTTCATCCCGCGTTGGTAGGCCATGTAGTCGCCCATCGGGTTGCCCTGCAGCACGTCGCCATTGTCGATCAGCAGCGAGTTGGCAGCTTCCGCCCGGATGTTGTCGATGATCGTCGCGGTGCGCGCCAGGCCCATCGTGTCGTTCGGCTTGTCGGAATAGTAGTCGTAGGGAAAGACGTTGACGTGAATGTCGGTCGTTTCCATCAGGCGAAGATGCGCCTGATTGGCGGCTGCGCGCGCGCTGAAAGGATGAAGAAGGATGAGCGCTGACGTGGCGGCCAGGCCGCCAAGCAACGAGCGGCGGGTCACTGGTGGCAGATCCAGAATGGAAGACATGAAAACTCCTTCGAAAATCACGCGTCGCCCAGCCATGGCGAGACTAGGGTGATTTGCGAAGGAGTAAACCCTGAAAATGACAGGGAATTATCGCGAGAGGACTGGCTTTACTTCCTTGTGGAAGAACCGGAAGTATGAGGCCACCTGCGCACGGGCATTGGAGTTCGGGTCGAACTGAATTCCGAGGCGACCATTATGGCTCCAGCGGATGATGCCGTGAAGCGTGCCGAGGTCTTCGGCGATGATTTGCACGCGGCTGCCGGCCGCGGCGTGGATCGGCGACCGGATCTCGACGGCAACGCCAGTAACCGACATATCGAGGATGCGAGCATCAACTTCTTTGGTGAGATAGCGGACCTTGCCGAATACACGGCAGGACCGCCGCTCGGCCTTTCGGGCAATGATATTCAGATTACGCTGCATGTTACGCTCCACCAGAACATGTAAGTGAAATCTACTGGAGGAACATTAAGAATGCTCTAATTGATCGATCTAGAATTGCGGAGAGCCCCGCTGCAAACGTCCTCTGCGCGCAACGACGTGTTCGCGCCACACGGTGAAAATGCCTGCCGCCACGACGATGGCGGAGCCAACGATCATGGTGAGGCTCAGCTTCTCGCTGTAGATCACCACGCCGATGATCGATGCATAGACGAGTTGCAGATATGTCAGCGGCTGCACGGCGGCAGCATCCAGCATATCGTAGGCCCGGATGAGAAAATAATGGCTCGAGATGCTGGTCAGACAGACAAGCGTCATCCAGCCCCAGTCCCACCCCGACATCCAGGTCCAATAGAAAGGGCCGACAAGCGTCATGGCGATGCCGCCGACGACACCCGTATAGAAGAAGCTCGTCATCGCCGAGTCGTCCCGACTGACAAGCCGCGTAGCGATGACGTAAAATGCGAATAGGAAGCATGAGAAGACAGCAAGCAGCAGCTTGACGTCGAAAAACTCGCCTTCCGGCTTCAGGATCAACAGCACCCCGACCAGACCCGCACCAATTGCCGTCCAGCGGCGCCAGCCCACCCGTTCGCCAAGGATCGGCATCGAGAGCAGCGCAATCAGAATCGGGGTTGCGGAAAAGATTGCCTGCGAGTGGGCTAGGCCGATCAGGGCGAAGCAATTGATGACAACGACAACCTGAGAGGCCAGCAAAACGCCCCTGAAGACCTGCAGGAGCGGCCTCTTTGTCTTGGCTGTCTGCTTGAGGCCACCCCTCATCTTGCAAGCAAGCGCAATGGTGAATGCGGCAAAGGCCCAGTAGCGGATCATGGTGATGAAGACGGGCGGATAGGCGGAGGCCAGGTGCTTCGAGATGCCGTCCTGCAGCGAGAAGATGGTGATCGCCAGCAGGACGAAAATATAGCCTTGGGTTTTGGATTTCATGCGTACGGGGTCTTATTGTGGGGGGATCAGGCAGAGGACGACGAAGCCGCTGCTCCGATTCTGCGACATTCTGCCGATTTCAGCTCTCTGTCAAAGCCCGACATTTGGCCTGTCGATGACTTCACGCAGGGCGAAGCTGGAGTTGATCTTTACGACATGCGGAAGCGCTGAGAGCCAGTCGCGATGGATGCGCTCGTAGTCCTCGAGGTCGCGCGCGGCGACGCGGAGAATGTAATCGTATTCGCCCGACATCAGATAACAAACCAAAACGTTCGGACAGCGTTTCACCGCGGCTTCGAATTCGGAGAGCGTCTTCGCAAATTGGCCCGACAGGGAGATGTGCACGATCGCGATCATCTTGTAGTCGAGCGCCTTGTGAGAGACATGGGCGTGGTAGCCACGGATGACGCCGCGCTTCTCCAGTATATCAAGCCGCCGAGAGCAAGCCGATGGCGACAGTCCAACCTTGGCTGCAAGGTCGGCATTGGTAATGCGGGCGTCGGACTGAAGCGTCTTCAGAATCGCAAGATCGATGGCGTCGGGTTCTGACATTCGAAGAACTTTCGATTATTTGCTCTAATTCGCAATATTCTTCGAAAATCACCCGCTGCGCAAACCTTCTTTGCAAGGACATTTCGCGGGTGTGGTGGTTGGATTTCCCGGTCAAAAACACTCCGCGAAGCGGACATAATGAGAGAGGAACGCTCAATGCGTGTCGGTTGCCCGAAGGAAATCAAGAATCATGAATATCGTGTCGGACTGACACCTGCATCCGTTCGTGAATATGTCGCCCATGGCCACGAGGTCTGGGTTGAGACCAAGGCGGGCGCCGGCATCGGTGCTGATGACGCGGCCTATGCGGCCGCTGGCGCAAAGATTGCCGCCTCGGCCAAGGAAATCTTCGAGAAGTGCGATATGATCGTCAAGGTCAAGGAGCCGCAACCCTCCGAGTGGGCGCAGCTTCGCGATGGCCAGATTCTCTACACCTATCTTCACCTCGCGCCCGACCCGGAACAGACCAAGGGTCTCCTTGCGTCCGGCGTCACCGCTGTTGCCTATGAGACGGTAACGGACGATCGGGGCGGTCTGCCCCTCCTTGCGCCGATGTCCGAGGTGGCCGGACGCCTGTCTATCCAGGCTGGCGCGACCGCCCTGCAGAAGGCCAATGGCGGGCTGGGTATCTTGCTCGGCGGCGTTCCCGGCGTGCTGCCGGCGAAGGTCGCTATTATTGGTGGCGGCGTCGTCGGCCTGCATGCCGCCAGGATGGCCGCGGGCCTCGGCGCCGATGTCAGCATCCTCGACAAGTCACTGCCGCGTCTCCGCCAGCTTGACGATATCTTCGTCGGTCGCGTCCATACGCGCTATTCCAGCATTCAGGCTCTGGAAGAAGAAGTTTTCGCGGCAGACCTCGTCATTGGGGCCGTGCTCATTCCGGGCGCCGCCGCGCCGAAGCTTGTGACCCGCGAAATGCTGTCGGGGATGAAGCGAGGCTCTGTCATCGTCGACGTTGCCATCGACCAGGGCGGCTGCTTCGAGACGTCGCATGCAACGACCCATTCCGAACCGACCTACGTTGTCGATGACGTGGTGCACTACTGCGTCGCCAACATGCCAGGCGCCGTGCCGGTCACCTCGGCACATGCCCTGAACAATGCAACGCTGGTTTATGGTCTGGCGCTGGCCGATCGCGGCCTGCGTGCGATTGCAGAAGATCGTCACCTCAGGAACGGTCTCAATATCCACAAGGGACGCGTCACCAATAAGCCGGTGGCCGAAGCGCTGGGCTACGAAGCCTATGCTCCGGAAAGCGTACTAAACGTGGCGTAATTCCCATCACGTTACGTGAGGCAGGCTGGTCGCATTCTCCTGCGACCAGCCATCATCTGTCTATACGGCATTGATAGCAGTTATTGCGTGCCGACCGCACATGCACGTAGGCAATCTCAGGCCGCTCGAGGAGCTGGGTGGCATAGGAGCGGATATCGGGTGTCAGAGTTACCGCGCCTGTGCCGTACACGATTCGGTTATCGGCATTGTAACCGCGCACGATGAAATCCGGGCTGGTCAGAACCGGCGGCAGGACCTCTTCTGCGGCATAGCGCTCGCAGGGCTCCTTGTGAAGAAAGACCGGACCGGTCTCAGCATAGGGCTGAAGCTCCGGAAACGGCCGGTAGGCGAAGACCAGCAATTCCTCGCCGGCGTCGATATTCTTCAGGCAATGACGGCAGGGATGGCCAGGCCCGTCGGAGACCATCGTCTCGGGCAAGAAACCGTAGGCGTCTGTACCGCCGTTCCAGAGATTCTCCGCGTTGGCGGTGGGCATGGCGGAAAAGCGGATGTCGGTCATGGCGGATCTCCTTGATGATTGCCAAGAGATGCGCCTTTATCGGGGTAGAAACCACCCGATTCCTGCCAGAGCCCTCGAGGGCTCCAGCTCCTGGCCGACTCACCAGTCCTTCTTGCTCAACTCCAGAAGTTCCTTGTCGCTGAGCGGCCGGACGATGCCCGAACCGGTGGAGACCGGTGAAAAGCCGAACATCTGGTAGAGCTGCAAAGCGCGCGGGTGATCAAGATCGTTGGTCGTCGTCGTCACCCGCTTCGGATTGAGCGTCCAGATCGCGTAGAGCGCCTGCAGCAGGAACCACTTTCCGATCCCCAGACCAAGCGCATGCTCGAACAGCCCGAAGTGGCTGAGCTCGATCGTGTCCTCATCCTCGACGAAGTACTCGTAGAAGCCAGCAGGCGCGCCGTTGACGTAGAGCACGCTGATATTGTTGCGTTTGTCGTGCAGCGACCTGGCCAAATCCTCGTCAAGCATCCGCAGCCGGTCCACCCACTGCCACCTGGCACCGACCTGACGGTAGAGATAGCGATAGAATGGCAGCGGAATGTCGGGAGCCCGCATGATCGCCGTCTGGATGTTGATCGGCACCGGAAGGCTTGCCTTCGGCGGTGCCGTCATTTCCAGGCGCGTAATATGGGCTTTCAGGGAAGAGGGGGGCTTCACCATCGTGTCAGGCTTTGACCGGTTCCGGCGGACCGGTGACAACAGGCGTGTCGTCCCGGCCACCCCATTCGCTCCAGGAACCGTCGTAGAGCTTGTTGTCGGTATGGCCGAGGGATTCCAGCGCCAGCGTGATGATGGCCGCGGTGATGCCCGAACCGCAGGACGTGACCACGGGCTTCGACAGGTCTACGCCCGCCTCCTCAATCGTCTGCTTGAGTTCCGGCAGGGATTTGAAGCGGCCCTGGGTGGCGAAGACACCCGATGGCAGGTTTCGCGCGCCCGGCATGTGACCGGAGCGCATGCCAGCGCGCGGCTCAGGCTCGACCGCTGCAAAGCGGCCCGCGCTCCTGGCATCCGCTATCTGCAGCGCGCCGCGTGCAACGATCTCCCGCATGGCATCGAGATTGACGACCCGCGAGGCGTCATAGGTGGGCTTGAAAACCTTTGGCTCGTGGCGCGGAACGGTTGCCTCAAGCGGCCGGCCCTCCGCTTTCCATCCGTCCAGTCCGCCATCAAGAACGTACACATTCCGTGCGCCCATCACGCGAAACAGCCACCACACACGCGGCGATGCGAACATCCCGATGCCATCATAGACGACGATATGATCGTTTTCCCCGATGCCGAGCTTGCCGACTTCGGTTGCGAAAAACTCTGGCGAGGGGATCGTGTGCGGCAGCAGTACGGAATGATCCGCGATCTTGTCCTGATCGAAGCGGATAGCGCCCGGGATATGGCCGGCGGCGTATTCGGCGTCGGCATCGCGCTTCTGCGCAGGCAGATAGAAGGACGCATCCAGGACGCGCAAATCCGGCTTGCCCAATTCCGCCTGCAGCCAATCGGCCGAAACGACGAAACGGCTCTTTTCTTCGCTCATTCTGCTCTCCCTGGGGCTTCAGGCTTCGTCGCCGGGAGCGCCGAAGCGAATACGGAAGCGACGGTTTTCCTTGCCCTTCTTTTCGATCTTGGCAATGTGAATCTGACCGACTTCCTGAGTTTCGGACACATGTGTGCCGCCGCAGGGCTGGCTGTCAATCGCAGAGTTTTCGCCGATGCAGACAAGGCTGACCCGACCGAGCCCGATCGGCGGACGGACGTTCTTGGATTTGACGATACCAGGGTTGGCAGCAAGCTCCTCGTCGGTGATCCACTGCAGGTAGACCGGATAGTTCTGCCGCACCAGTTCCATGAGTTTTTCGGTGACGTCGTCCTTGTCGATCGTCTGGGTCATATCGAAGTCGACACGGCTCTCATCCTCGCCGACAGCTGCACCCGTGATCGGATAGGAGCAGACGACGGAGAGCAGGTGACAGGCGGTGTGCATCCGCATAAGCTTGTAGCGGCGCGGCCAGTCGACATGCAGTACCAGCTTCTCGCCGACGGCCGGCTGTTCCTGGCCCTCGAGCGGCACATGCACGACGATGTCCTTGGTCGCTCCATGCTTCGTCTGCCCAAGCGTGATCTTGCTGCCATCGGCGCGCTCGAGGAATCCCGTATCGCCCGGCTGGCCTCCCGATGTCGCATAGAAGCAGGTTTGATCCAGCTCAATGCCCCCGTCGTCGTGAACGGCGGTTACCACCGCCTCGCATGTCGAAAGATAGAAATCGTCACGATAGAGGGCATTGACGGGCATGGGGTCTCACGCTGCTGGTTCGTATGGGATCTGTATGTCTTGCGTCTTGGCGAGCCACGCCGGAACCGGCAGGCCCTTCGACGTCAGGAAATCGGGGTTGAAAAGCTTGGACTGGTAGCGGTTGCCGTAGTCGGCGAGGATTGTCACGATGGTATGGCCGGGACCGAGCTCCTTGGCAAGGCGTACTGCGCCGGCGATGTTGATTGCCGTCGATCCGCCCAGGCACAAGCCTTCATGCTCGACGAGATCGAAGACGTAGGGCAGGGCTTCCGTATCCGAAATGCTATAGGCGAAATCGGGCGTGAAGCCTTCAAGGTTCGCTGTGATCCGTCCCTGACCGATCCCTTCGGTGATCGAGGAACCCGACGCTTTCAATTCGCGGTTCTTGTAGAATTCGTAGAGCGCGGCTCCGTCGGGGTCGGCCAGGCCGATCTTGATGTCCTTGTTGAATGCCTTGAGGCCGGCGGCCACACCCGCAAGCGTCCCGCCAGAGCCGACGGAGCAGATAAAGCCGTCGACTTTGCCGTTGGTATCGTTCCAGATCTCGCTGGCCGTCGTTTCGATGTGCGCCTGCCGGTTGGCGACGTTGTCGAACTGGTTCGCCCAGATCGCGCCGTTGGGATCCGTCTTCGCCAGCTGTTCGGCCAGCCTTCCTGAGACCTTCACATAATTGTTCGGGTTTTTGTAGGGAACGGCGGGCACCTCGACGAGTTCGGCGCCGAGCAACTTCAGCGCATCCTTCTTTTCCTGGCTCTGCGTCTCCGGGATGACGATTACGGTCCGGTAGCCGAGCGCCTTTGCAACGACCGTCAGGCCGATGCCGGTATTGCCGGCGGTCCCCTCGACAATGACGCCGCCCGGCCGCAGCACGCCCTTCTTCTCTGCGTCGCGAATGATGTAGAGCGCCGCGCGATCCTTGACCGACTGGCCGGGATTGAGGAATTCCGCCTTGCCGAGAATAGTGCAGCCGGTCGCTTCCGACGCACCCTTGAGCTTGATCAACGGGGTGTTGCCGATTGCCTCTAGAACGGAGGGATGGACGGTCATGGACTCTGCCTCTTTTGAACGCTTAGTTTAGGAACGGTCTTTTCCCTTCACAAGGCTAGGTTGGCAAGAAATGCTATTCCATCCCTTTGAGCGCAGCGACAAAATTAGACTTCGCTGCCGTCCAGGCACTCGAGCCAGAGCCGTTCGCCGGCCTTGTGATCCGGAGATTGACTTTCAGCGTAGGGATGACGACAAAGCAGTCTCTAGAAGAAAAAACAACCGAAACCGTCATGGTTCATGAGCATATCGACACGGTCGATGCGTTGATGGCGCATTACGTCGCCGGATCCCTTCCTGAGCCGGCACGCGTGCTGGTCGAATCGCATCTTGAAATGAAGCCCGATCATCGCTTGCTGGTGAGAGATCTGGAATCCCTTGCTGGGGAGGCCCTCGAGGAGACACCCGAAGCCGCAATGGGCGATCGCCAGGTGCGCCTCGCCGCGGTCTTCGCCTCTGCGCTGCCAGCTGAAAAGCCAGCCGACCTGCCGACAAAACAGGGGTTCTTCCCGAAGGCGATTCGCAACCTGGTCGGCTATGATGTGGATACGGTCCCCTGGAAGACGAAGCTTCCCGGCTTCAAGGAGTACTCGACCGATATCGATGGCTGCGAAGTCAGCCTGATGTGGATCAAGGCTGGCCGGGCTCTGCCTGCACACACCCACAAGGGCATGGAGCTCACCTTGATCCTGGACGGCGCGTTCAACGACAGTCGCGGCCATTTCGGGCCTGGCGACATCTCCGTAGCGGACGAGAGCGTCGACCACCGACCTGTTGCCGAAAAAGATCGTCCCTGCATCGCGTT
Source organism: Rhizobium sp. 42MFCr.1 (assembly GCF_000377185.1). NCBI lineage: Bacteria > Pseudomonadati > Pseudomonadota > Alphaproteobacteria > Hyphomicrobiales > Rhizobiaceae > Rhizobium > Rhizobium sp. 42MFCr.1. Next base: position 1,630 of record NZ_KB897827.1, on the reverse strand, counting down.
TTCGGTTTTTGACGCGCCGATCAAGCTCACCGGCTCCTTCCCCCAGTTCATCCGAGACCTGATCGGCTGAAAGCAGCCACAATGGCGTGATATTCCCTTGAAACCGGGAGATGGCGAGGAACTCCCGGACCTGTTTTGACGTTTGGAAAACAGCCCGGAGGAGATGTGCCATGCCAGATTTCGTCGCCCGTCCCGAACATGGAATAGCCTGGATATCGGGCGCGAGTTCCGGAATCGGGCGAGCGTTGGCATTGAAGCTCGCCGGAGACGGATACAAGGTCGCCGTCACCGCTCGCGACCACGAGAAGCTTGCGGAATTGCAGGCCGAGGCTTCGGACCTACCCGGCAGCATCATCGTGCTCGACGGCGATGTCACCAACGCCGAAGACATGGAGCACGTGCTTGCGTCAATCGAATATGAACATGGCGCACTTGCGCTGGCGGTTTTCAATGCGGGGGTCTATTTCCCCGTCCACGCGGAAGAACTGAAGCTCAGCGATTTCGAGCAGAGCTTCGCGGTCAATCTGCAGGGTGTCGTGAATTGCCTCATCCCGGCCGTGCGGCACATGAAGGCCAAAGGGCAGGGGCAGATCGCCGTCGTTTCATCGGTATCAGGCTATGGCGGCCTGCCGACAAGCGCGGCCTACGGCGCGACCAAAGCCGCCTTGATCAACATGGCCGAGAGCTTGAAATTCGATCTCGACAAGATGGGCATCCGCATTCAGCTCATCAATCCGGGCTTCGTCGATACCCCTGCGATTAAGAAGAACAAATTCTCGATGCCCTCGCTGGTCTCGGTCGAGGAGGCCGCCGAACAGATTTCGGCAGGACTCAAGTCTCAACGCTTCGAGATTACCTTCCCGAAGCGCTTCACCTACATGATGAAGCTCGTCAATTTTCTTCCCTACGGGCTCTATTTCTGGCTGGTCAATCGCTCGACGGGATGGCGGGAGCGACCGCTTGAAAAGCACGCCCGTCCGGCGATGCCGCATCCTGCGGAGTGATGTTCAGTTTCCAGGCAAGGACGAGGCGGATGACGGCCAGACAGGAGGTCATCTGCCTAAAAGGGCCGCCATCCGCTCTCGTCAGCTCCGCGAATAGACGTCCTGGCGAACGTCTATGTTCTAGTGCGGAAGTCTGCTCACAATCGAAATAACTCGAACTCCCAACGGCCGTTTGAAGCGCTCATCAAAACCAAATAGGCGAATGCGCTCCAATGTCGACCAAAAACGCTCGCGCCTTTCGGCAGGAGAATGGCGCAGTCTAATCAGAAACAAAAGTCTCTGACCAGTGACAATTCAGCTTCTGGGAGCGGTATTGCCACCGTGGCTTCCTCCGCCGAGCGGGTCGGCAGTACAAAAGGGGAAGGGCCGGTTACACCGGCCCTTCAGACTGCTGACAAACCCGTCGATATTTTCGGCGGGTTTGTTTTTTGGACGTTGGTTGTTTTAGTTGGGTTCTGAGGCGGGGCGAAGTTGGCGGCCTCTGGCCCTCATGCCATGGCTGGTCTGGGTGGCTTGGTGAGCGCCATGGCGATCTTCTTGATGTTTTGGGCGGCTGCAGCCAGCAGGCACTGGCATGCGACGCGGGTGAGACTTCGAAAGCGGGCATAGCGATGCCCGTGAAGCTG
>NZ_KB897826.1:4470-177766 GCF_000377185.1 Rhizobium sp. 42MFCr.1 | reverse complement strand
TTTCGATATGTCGATGCCGATAAAGCGGCTAGTATAGGTCATGAGGCGATGTCTCCCTTATACGCGAGCGCGAAGCTCTCTCAACGGTTCGACGAAGCCTCGAAATGCGCAAAGGGTTCTGCTTTTTTACGAACGAAAGTTCAGGCCCGCTAGGACCAACCGCTCTGCGCATCGTCACTGCGGTGTTGCAATCACCTCAATGGCAAACGAGGCCGGTGCATCATAACCGATGCACCGGCCTCGCAATGTATAAGGCCTGCTTCGGCGGGTCCGGTCATTTCTGACCGGGCTTTTTAGAAGCGCATTTGCTCTTCTAGATAATGACGTGCGAGCCGAGTTCCACCACGCGGTTTGCCGGCAGGCGGAAATAGTCCGACGGATTGGCCGCGGCATTGGCAAGCGCGATATAAAGACGGTCCTGCCAATAAGGCATGCCGGACTTCGCATCGGGAACGAGCTTGCGGCGGCCGAGGTAGAATGAGGTCGACATGATGTCGAACTTCAGGCCGGTCTTGCGCAACGTCGCCAAGGCCTGCGAGACGTTCTGCGACTCCATGAAGCCGAACATGAGCTCGACGCGCGAGAACCGCTCCGAGATCTGCTCGACCTTGTAGCGATCGGCGCTCGCAACGCGCGGCTTGTTGATGGTGCGGATCGTGAGGATCACGTTCTTGTCGTGCAGAACGTGATTGTGCTTCAGATTGTGCAGCAAGGCCGCGGGCGCCGATTCCGGATCGCTCGTCAGGAAGATCGCGGTACCGGGTACCTGGGCGGGCGAATGATCGCTCTTGCGCTCGATCGAGCTGACAAAAGAGGCGAGCGGGATATCGGTGTGGCGCGTCTTCTCCATCAGGAGGGCCGTGCCGCGACGCCAGGTCCACATGAGGATCGTAAAGGCGGTCGCCATCAGGATCGGAATGTAACCGCCGTCGTGGATCTTCAGCAGGTTTGCACCCAAGAAGATCATTTCCAGGCAGAGCAGCGGGGCAAGCGCCAACGTGGCGACCGGAATCGACCAGTTCCATCGCGCGCGCACGAACTCGAAGGCCATGATCGAAGTGACGACCATCGCGCCCGTAACCGAGATGCCGTAGGCAATGGCCAGCGCGTCCGACGTCTTGAAGCTGATGACGAGGAAGATGACGCCGACGAACAGCAACGCATTAACGGAGGGCAAGAAGATCTGCCCGGTATTCGTCTCCGAGGTGAAGAGGATTTCCATGCGTGGCAGGAAGCCGAGGTTGATGCCCTGGCGGACGAGCGAGAAGGCACCGGTGATGACCGCCTGGCTGGCAATGATGGTGGCCGCGGTCGCGAGAATGACGGCCGGCAGCAGCGCCCATTGCGGAAAGGCCAGGAAGAACGGATCGGACACGGCCGCGGGATTGCCGAGCACTAGAGCGCCCTGCCCCAGATAGTTCAGTGTCAATGCCGGGAAAACCAGTACAAACCATGCCCACTGGATCGGCCGGCGACCAAAGTGCCCGAGATCGGCATAAAGCGCTTCGGCACCGGTCACGCTTAGGAAGACCGCGCCAAGCACGACCACGCCGTAGAACCCCTCATGCAGCAGGAAGCTAACGGCATAGTAAGGGTTGAAAGCGGCAAGGATGCCAAAATCATCCGAGATGTGAGAAATGCCGGCGGCCGCCATCACGATGAACCAGAGCGCCATGATCGGCCCGAAAAAGCGGGCGACGGCCCCGGTCCCTCGAGACTGGACGACAAATAGCAGAGCCAGGATGAAGACCGAGATCGGTACGATGTAACTCGTCAGAGTTGGAGCCACGAGCTTCAGACCTTCGACAGCCGATAGCACTGAGAGAGCCGGCGTGATCATCGCGTCGCCGAGGAACAGCGCCGCGCCGACCAGGCCAAGCAACATCAGTAGCGCGGTATGTCCATTTGCCGTCTTCATCAGCAACGCCAGCAGGGAAAGCGTGCCGCCTTCGCCTTCGTTGTCCGCGCGCAGCAGGAAGAGCACGTACTTGATGGTGACGATAATGGTCAGGGTCCAGATCATCAGCGAGATGAGGCTGATCACCTCGAAGCGGGTGAGGCCGTCGACCATGACGGGCTTAAGGGCTTCGCGGAACGCGTACAGCGGGCTGGTACCGATATCGCCGTAGACGACGCCAATGGAGCCGAGCGCAAGGTAGGCCAGCTTGCGCGGCTTCATGTGTCGTTCGTGTGTATGGCTACCTTCGTGCATGAAATGAAAACAGGCTCTTCAGAGCCAGCCTTTCCATCGGAAAAAGAAGAAGGGAATAACGGCGGACAGCACCATTAGCCCAATCGAAAACGGATATCCGTGGGCATAGTGCAGTTCCGGCATAAACTCGAAATTCATACCGTAGATGGAGGCGACTAGCGTCGGCGGCAAGAACACCACGGACGCGATCGAAAATATCTTGATGATCGAGTTCTGCTCGATGTTGATCAGGCCGAGCGAGGCGTCGAGCAGGAACGTGATGTTGCCGGCGATGAAGGAGGCATGCTCGTTGAGCGACTGGATGTCGCGCGAGACCGTTTTGCACAGTTCCTTGGTGTCGCGATCCTGCTGAACTGCCGGGATGGTGAAGAAAAAGGTCATGAGGCGGGACAACGAGGCGAGGCTGTCCCTGACCTTGCTCACGATGCGATGATGGCCCGCAATGTCCCGGAGCTTCTCTTCCAGATAGTTCGACGGCTTGCGCACCTTCCTGGCGCGATCGCCGAAGACATGCGTCGACAGGATGTCGATGCGGGCAACGGACTGCTCCAGTATCTCGGCAGTGCGATCGATGATCGTTTCGAAAAGCTTTGCCAGCAATGCGGCACCGCTGCGCCATTGCTGCGGCACGCGGTGGAGCGCGGCAATGAAGAGAGCAAAGGATTTGGGCTGCGCGTAGCGGATCGTGACCAACCGCTTGCCGGCGAGGATGAATGCCACGTCGGTCAGCGTCGGTGCATCTGTCTCGGCTTTCCAGACGAGGGAAGCGGTCATGAAGACGGCATCGTTTTCGACGTAGAGACGGGCTGACGGCTCGATGTCCTTGAGATCGTCTCGCGTCGGAACCTCGATGCCGAGAGCTTTCTCAACGAAAAGCTCCTCTTCGCGCGAAGGCTCGATCAGGTCGATCCACATCACATCGTCGCGTAACGTACCTCGCGACAGGTCGCCAACGTCAACCGACTCGCAATTGGAACAGTAGGCCGTGATCACCGGTTGGGCCTCCGGCAATCCGGGCTTGTTGCGCGCATCGCTGTTTTCATCGAAAGCCCTTCCACGGCGCGCCGCCTGCGAGAGCGCGCGGGATGCAAGTTCCCGATCTTAATGAAAGCGATTGAAGAAAGTTCATACGACTCCTGGCACATCCGGCAACCGCCAGGATATGCAACGTGCTCAACCGCATCGCAGTCACCAATCCTTCGACCAAGATAACTCCGACCATGCAGCTAACCGCCCCGGCGGGGTGGCCATCATCGAGCATTCGCAAAAAAACCGCCTCATGGCGACGGCGCGCCATATGACGGAAAGCTGCGAAAGAATCAAGACATCTTACGCTTACTGCGCCGTTTCACCACATTTCCTCCGCAATTGGGAGTCTAGCGGCAGCGAAGCACTTCACTCGAAAACAATCTCCGGTGCGGCCCGCTGCGGCTGCCCGCCGAGCTGCTGCCAGACCTTGGTCGCGATGTCGCGATAGATGCCGGCAACAATGCCGTTCGGCTCCGTCGCGACAAGCGGCGTGCCGGCGTCGGACGTCTCACGAATGTTCATCGTCAGCGGTACTTCACCGAGGAAAGGAACGCCGATGCGCTCGGCTTCCTTGCGAGCCCCGCCATGACCAAAGATATCGTAGCGGGTACCGGTATCGGGCGCGATGAAATAGCTCATGTTCTCGACGATGCCGAGCACGGGGACCTCGACCTTCTTGAACATGTTCAAGCCCTTGCGGGCATCGACGAGGGCGAGATCCTGCGGCGTCGAAACGATGACGGCGCCCGCCAGCGGCACCTGCTGCGCCATCGTCAACTGCGCATCGCCGGTGCCGGGCGGCATATCAACGACAAGCACGTCCAGTTCGCCCCAGGCCACCTCACGCAGCATTTGCATCAATGCCGATTGCACCATGGGGCCACGCCAGATCATGGCGGTCTCCTCATCGACGAGGAAGCCCATCGACATGACCTTGAGCCCGTAATTCTCCATCGGGTTGATGATGCGCCCATCGATTTGGGTGGGGCGGCCGGAAATCTTCAGCAGCCGCGGCATCGAGGGGCCGTAGATATCGGCGTCGAGAATGCCGACACGCAAGCCATTTGCCTGGAGGCCGAGCGCAAGATTGACGGCCGTCGTGGACTTTCCAACGCCCCCCTTGCCGGAGGCGACGGCGATGATCGCGCCGATACCGGGAACGCCGAGCTTGCCGGCGCGCGGCTGCTGTTGCGGGGCGTGCGCAGGGCCATGATGGTCATGCCCGGCCTGCGGCTGCGGGCGCGAGACCGGCGCCGAGCCGGAACCGGCCTTCTTGTCTGCCGTCAGCGCAACCAGCGCTCCCTTGACGCCCGGCATTTCCTTGATGACCCGTTCGGCAGCCAGACGAAGCGGCTCGAGCTCCTTAGCCTGATCGGCCGGAACGGTGATGGAAAAATAGACTTTGCCGTCGGAAATGAAGACATCAGACACCATACCGAGCTCGACGATATCATGCTCGAGATCGGGGCCGCGTACGGTCTTCAGCGTTTCGAGAACCTGTTCCTTGGTGACGCCCGTCATTCCATCCTCACTGCCTGTGTTTGGCATTCTAGATAGAGGAGCGCCGCCTCTTCGCCAAACAAAATCGGCGATCGGGACCGCATTTGAGGAGGCGAGGCTCACCGGAAGGCCACTATGTCCACCAAGTCCGCCGGGCTTTCGCCCTGATGGTCACAACAGCCTTCCAGGATAGCGAGCTAAGCCTTGCGAACTAGAGCAAGCGTCATAAAAGGCCAGCGCAAAATGCCCATGGGAAGAGCAAGCGTGAGGGATGCCGTCGGCGGCGTGTTCAAAAGGCAACAACCGCCGCCGACGCCCTACGCCCGAGGTCGGGCCTGTGGCATCGGCTGGCGGTATGCAGGCCGCGCCGTTGATCCGGCGTCGTGCCAGGTCCCCTCTGGACCGCTGAATGTAAGCAAGCAGAAAACATGCCAATTGGCAAACCGCCAGCAATGCCGGCGCGGCATGGCGCCGGGGTCGTCGGAATTGGCGAGAAATTGGGCGCGAATGATTGGCAAGCCCACAATTTGCGCAACGCTTACTTTATGAGACCGATCCGCAGCGCCTTGGCGACTGCCTGCGTCCGGTTTGCCGTATCCAGCTTTTTTGTCGCGCGGTTCAGGTAGTGGTTCACCGTATGCTCGGACAGGGTGAGGATTTCGGCAATCTCCACACTGGTCTTGCCAGCCGCGGTCCAGTTCAGACAATCGATCTCCCGATCGGTCAAGGTATCGGTGACGCAGTTGTCATGGTTGCGGATCTCCGCCAACCGGTCGAAGACGTGGATGGAGATATAGTGGAGTTCGCGCATTTCTTCTGCGGTGAATGCCTCGCGATCGCCTGAGAATGAAATGGCGCCACGACCGCCTGAGGGCTCGTGGGTTGGAAAATAGGCGCAACGCATCATGCGAAAGCGTTCGAAAAGTGCCTTGACGATGCCCGCCTTCCCGTCGGGGCGATCCAGTTTCGCTTGCGACACGTCATTGAAGAAGGGCGTTGTCGAAGTCCGAAGCCTCTTCATGACCGGGCTATTGGCCACAAGCCCCTCGTGGTCGTAGGCAGCCAGAAGTTCCACCGGCCAGCTCGAGATGACCGTGCTGCTCTGCAGGTCCCGTGCTGTCACGGAAGGAAGATTGAAAACCATAAAGGCCCGCGCCCGATAGGCTTCCGTTACCTTCTTCATGAAGCGGAAAATATCGAACTGCGTTTTCAGTCCGGCGATCTCGCTAACGTGTACGTCCACGGAAGATCCTGGCTGCGATGAAGTCATTTACTTGTTCAACTCAAAAAAAGATGGAAGCCTGATGGGCGGCGACGCCTCCGCGCCGTCCCTAGTTTGTATCGCCGGTGACGATCTACCAGCACATACACCCCAAGACGGGGGATTGACGAGCATCAATTGTGACGATTCGTCAGAAAATCTCAATATTGTGCTTTAGGCCAAGCCGGCCGTCAGCAGTTCAGCGACGCGGACCAAGCCCGATGCGCATCGCCTCCATGATCCGTTCAGCCGACTGCTGGATCGGAGCCGCCCATTCCGAAAGCCTTTCCATAGTGAGCCTGTAAGCCGGACCAGTCACGGAAACGCCGCCAACAAGCGACTGAGTTTCTGACCAGATCGGCGCAGCAATACAGCGAATCCCGACCTCGTGCTCCTCACGGTCGAAGGCATGGCCCTGCTCCCGTATCTGCTCGATCTCAGCAAGAAGCGACTCGGCCGTATGGGTGTTTGCCGTGAACCGATGGAAGGAGAGGTCCGCCACCAAGGCCCTGACCCGCTCTCTGGGCAGGATGGAAAGGGCCGCCTTGCCGACGCCGGTGCAATAGACCGGTGAGGCGTTACCAATCTGCGAATACATTCTGACGGGCTGCTGCCCTTCGAACTTGTCGAGGTAGATGATCGAGGTGCCGCGCAGCACGCCGAGATGGACCGTTTCACCAGTCAAATTCTGGAGAGCCTTAAGATGTGGCTCCGCAACCAGACGAAACTCGTTGCGCGCCCAACTGCGAGACGCGAAGTCCAAAAGCCGTAAGCCCGGCGAGTATCTGCCCTCCGCATCGATCTCGAGCAGGCCCTCCTCCACGAGATGGCTGAGTTGGCGGTGGACCGTACCACGCGGCTGATCGGCAACTGCCAGTATATCCGTGAAGCGCATGGGACCGTCGGCGTGGGTCACCAGGTCGAGAAGGACCATCAGCTTGCCGAGGGTGCCCGTGTCGCGCCTCTCGGGCGCACTCCCTTTTGCCGCACTCATTGTTGCCCCAAACGCCTTGACAGAAATGCCAGGGTAGTCGGATAATTCCACATAGTCAAATTAAGTTCCAAATAATAGAACAACCGAAAGCCGGGAGGAAATAGTGACGGGTATTGTTGCGCAGTTTCCGGAATTCAGGGACCGCACGGTCCTGATCACGGGAGGCGGATCAGGCATCGGGGCAGCGATTGTCGAAGGCTTCGCCCGACAAGGCGCCAAGGTTTCCTTCATCGACATCGCGGAAACGGAAAGCCATGACCTCGTCGCGAGGCTGTCGCGCGACACCTTGCATCCCGTTCGCTTTCATAAGGCCGACCTTCGCGATGTCGCCGCCATCCGCAGAACAGTCGACGAGGTTGTGGCTCACTCCGGTCCGATCAGCGTGCTCGTCAACAATGCCGCCCGCGACGACCGGCACGATTTCGAAACGGTGACCGAGGAATATTGGGACAACAACCAGGCGACCAACCTGCGGCACGTCTTCTTCACCACGCAAGCCGTCGCGCCCTCGATGCGTGCCGCTGGCGGCGGCGCGGTGATCAACATGTCGTCGATCGCCTTTCTCCTCAACATGCCCGAATTCCCGGCCTACACGACCGCGAAGGCCGGCGTGATCGGGCTGACGAAAAGCCTGGCCGGCAAGCTCGGACCGGATAACATCCGCGTCAATTGCATTCTGCCCGGCATGATCGTCACGGATCGCCAGATGAAGCTTTGGCTGACCGAGGACGGCATTGCGCAAACGGTGCAGCGCCAATGCATCAAGAAGGTTCTGCACGCCGATGCGATCGTCGGTCCGTGCCTGTTTCTGGCGTCTAGCTGCGCGGCAGCGATGAGCGCACAATCTCTTATTGTCGATGGAGGCATTTTCTGATGGCGGATCCCGCTTATGTCGCGGTGGATTGGGGAACGAGCAGTTTTCGGCTCTGGCTGATCGGCAAGGATGACAGCGTCCTGGCCGAAAGCCGTGGCAATGAAGGTATGACGACGGCAGCGAAGACCGGATTTGCCGAGGTTCTCGCCTCGCACTTGGGCAAGGTAAATGCGCCGGAAAATCTTCCGGTCATCATCTGCGGCATGGCAGGTGCGAAACAGGGATGGGTCGAAGCGGGCTATGTCGATGTCCCGGCATCGCTATCCTCGATCCTGACCGGCGCCGTATCCGTCCCCGACCAGAGCCGGGACGTCCGCATCCTGCCCGGACTTGCACAGAGGGATCCGGCGCGGCCAGATGTCATGCGCGGCGAGGAAACACAGCTCCTCGGTGCGCTTGGCCCGCAAAGCACTGGGTCGCAGGCGGTCTGCATGCCCGGAACGCATTCGAAATGGGTGCATGTCAAGAATGGTCGTGTCACCGGTTTCTCCAGCTTCATGACCGGCGAACTTTTCGACGCGATCTCCAAGCACACGATCCTGTCGCATGCAATCGCCGGTGCCGATCAGAGCCCGGCGGACGAGGCAGCCTTCGAGAGCGCCGTAAAAACGGCCTATGACCGACCCGCGATGGCGACCAACCTCTTCTTTACCGCGCGCTCGGGCCAGTTGCTGCATGGTCTGACCGCTGCGGCCGCGCAGGCGAAGATATCCGGGACCCTGATCGGCCTGGAAATCGCGGGCGCGATGTCAGATGCGGGGACGGGCGTCGACGTCACTCTCGTCGCCGCCGGCCGGCTGCAGGGCCTTTATGAAGCGGCCTTCAAGGCATTATCTTTATCCTACAACACCATTGATGCTGACACGGCCGTCCGTGGCGGCCTTGCTGCCGCCGCCAAAACTATTTGGCCGAACTGAGAAAGTACCAAAGCGATGAACCGCATCCCCTTTCCTACGATGAAGCGTCCACTGATTGCCATTCTACGTGGCATCAAGCCTGAGGAAACCGAAGGCGTGGTCGGCGCACTGATCGAAAACGGTCTGACCGCCATCGAAATCCCGCTGAACTCGCCCGAGCCGTTCAAGTCGATCGAGATTGCCGCAAAGATGGCGCCGGCCGATTGCCTCATCGGGGCCGGGACCGTGCTGACGACCGAGGCCGTCGACAGCCTCCATTCGGCAGGCGGCAAACTGCTGGTCACGCCGAACGTCGAGCCCGAGGTCATTATTCTCGCCCGCAACTACGGTATGGTGACGATGCCGGGCGTCTTCACGCCGACGGAGGCATTGGCGGCTGCCCGCGCCGGCGCAACGGGGTTGAAGTTTTTCCCCGCCAGCGTTCTCGGACCGTCGGGCATCACCGCTATCCGCGCAATTCTGCCGCCGGAGCTCGTGATTGCGGCCGTTGGTGGTGTTTCGGACAAGAATTTCTCCGATTACACCAAGGCTGGCATAAATGCCTTCGGCCTCGGCACCAGCCTCTACAAGCCGGGAATGACCGCCGCAGAGGTTGCCGAGCGTGCCAAGGCGACCATTTACGCCTATGACGCAGCCGTAGGAGCTTAAGGCATATGACGGAAATTCATGAGTTCGCGGGCAGGACACTCTGCAGCACCAACTCTTTGCTTGGTGAGGGGCCGACCTACGATCCGGACACCAACACGGTCTGGTGGTTCAATATTCTCGGCAAGGAGTTGCACGAGCTGAACCTTTCGACGGAAGAGAAGAAGGTGCATGCGCTGCCGATGATGGCGAGCGTGCTCGCCCGGGTCGATCCTGAGCGGCAGCTGCTTGCGACCGAACGAGGCCTTTTCATTCGCGATATCAAGAGCGGCAATCTGACCTTCTATGCAGCTCTTGAAAGCGACAAACCGGAAAACCGCTCGAACGACGGCCGCACCCACCCCTCCGGCTCGCTCTGGATCGGCACGATGAGCAAGCGGGCGGAAAGCCGCGCAGGCGCCATCTACCACGTCGCCGGCGGTCGCGTAACCAAGATATTCGATGGCATCAGCATCCCGAATTCGATCTGCTTCTCGCCGGATGGAACGATGGGCTACTTCACCGATACACGCATCAGCCGGCTGATGCGTGTGATGGTCGATCCGCAGACCGGTCTCCCGACAGGCGAGCCGATCGTGCTTGTGGACACGATGGATGAGCCGGGTGGCATCGACGGCTCGGTGGTGGATGCCGACGGATACATCTGGAATGCCCGTTGGGGTGCCGGTACCGTCGATCGCTACAGCCCTGATGGACTGCGCATTGCACGCTACAAGGTGCCGGCGGCACAGCCGTCATGCCCTGCCTTCATCGGGACAAACGGTGACCGCCTTGCCGTCACCACGGCGTGGGAGGGGCTCGATGAGCATGCCCGCTCGATGCAACCGCAGGCGGGTTCCCTGCTCGAACTGGATGTTACGGTGAAGGGCGTTTTCGACCCGGTTTACGTGATGTGAAGAACCATAATCAGGCTTCACGGGGCGCCATTTGGCGCCCTTTTTTGTCGACCGAACCCCGCGTGGCCATACATCGTATGAGCTAAAAGTTCCGTGGAATTAGCAATTTTTGCGCGATTTTTTTCGGGAACCAATTGAAATCCCGTTCATTTCAATAGGGAACCGGCCGCAAACGCCGAGCATGGCGGGAGCGGGCTAAAGATCCCTCAGGAACGCAAAGGTAGGTTCAAAATGACAAGCAAACTCCTGAAGACCGTTGCCGCTAGCGCGCTGTTTGCCACGGCTTTTGCACCGGCGGCATTCTCACAGACTCAGCCGGCAACACCAGGCGCTCCGGCAACACAGGCCGCACCGGCCGACCCGGCAGCTCCGCCGAAGGTCCCGGACGCCACAGCACCGATGGACAACGCCGCTCAGGCTCCGGCGCCGGCCGCAACGGCTGACACCGCGCAGGCGAGTGGTGGATATCTAACGGAGCAGGCCGCCGATCAGATCAGTGCCAACACCTATATTGGCCAGTCGGTCTACACCGGCCAGAACGAGAGCATCGGTGAGGTCAACGACCTGATCATGAAGGAGGACGGCGGCCTGGTCGCAGCGATCATCGGCGTCGGCGGCTTCCTTGGAATCGGCGAAAAGGATGTTGCCGTTCCGATGGATAAGATCACCGTCGCTCAGAACACGCAGGACGGCACAGTGAGGCTGACCACGTCCGAGACCGCAGAAACGCTGAAGGCGGCTCCGCAGTTCAAGACGCTTCAGATGATTGCAGCCGAGAAGGCCCCTGCGCCTGGCGGTACAACGGATACCACGGCCACGGGTTCAACGACGAACAAGTAAGATGCTGCGCAGTGAGTACCGCGTAACCGGTGGCGTCCGAAAGGGCGCCATCGGAGTTTCAGGCGCTGACGCGATCAGACGTGTCGTAGTAGTTCTCGTGCAAGAACCGGAGCGTGGCAATGCTGTCAGCGGGCTTGCCGAAATGGTAGCCCTGCCCCATACCGCAGCCGAGCGAACGCAGCTTGACGGCTTCCAGATAGTCCTCGATCCCTTCGGCGACCACTTCCAGGTCGAGCCCCTCGCACATGGTTAGGATCGCCTTGATGATGTGCTCCGAGGCGCGATCGGAATTGATGCGCGACACGAAGGCGCGATCGATCTTGATCTTGTCGAACATAAAGTCGCGGAGGCGGCCGAGGCTCGATTGACCCGTCCCGAAGTCATCCAGCGAAATGCGCACGCCGGCCTGACGGAGATCCGCAATGATCCGGTTTGCCGTGTCGGCCGAGCCCATCACCGCAGTCTCGGTGATTTCGAGTTCGAGCCGGTGCGGATCGAAGCCGACACGACCGAGGATCGACAGGATGCTGCTGCTCGTCCCCGGATCCATCAACTGCGCCGAGGAGAGATTGAAGGAGAGGAAAAGTTCGCGCGGCCAGGAAAGGGCAGCCTCGGCCGCCTTGCGCAGGAGCGCCTCGGACAGCGCATCAATGAAGCCGCGCTCCTCCGCCAGCGGGACGAAAACGCCCGGTGACACAAAGCCAAGATCAGGATCGTTCCATCGCGCCAGAGCTTCAAAGCCCACGACCTGGTTATTGGAAAGTGCGACGATCGGCTGGAAATGCACGTCGATCACATCGGAGATGATGGCATTGCGCAGCGCCTGTTCCAATTGCGTCGCGCGCTTCATTTCCTGGGCGATCTCGCGGGAATAGACGGTGATCTGGCCACGGCCGCGGCGTTTTGAACGGTAGAGCGCGGTTTCGGCGCTTTTCAGCAGTTCGTCGAATTCCTCGCCCGCGAAGGGATAGATCGAAAAGCCGAAGGATGCCGACAGCCGCACATTGCGGTCGCCGAGATCGTACGGCGCCGACAGGACTTCGCGTATCATCTGGCCGAACTTCTCGGCGCTGGCCCGCTCGAACACCAGCGGCAGGACAAAGGCAAATTCATCGCCGTCATGACGCGTCACGAGGGCACCGTCGGGAATGCAGGCCTTCAATCGATGGGCGACCTGGCAGAGAATTTCGTCTCCCGCCGATGAGCCGAAAAGATCGTTGATCGGCTTGAAGGAATCGAGATTGGCGATGCCGATCGTAAATGGTGCTGGATCGCTCGCGCGTTCGGCTGAGATCTGGGCAATCCGGTCGCGCATGCGGTAGCGGTTGCCGAGCCCGGTCAGTGGGTCGGTATAGGCCATTGTCTGAAGTTCATTCTGACTTACGGGCACCAGAGGCATTTCAGCCGACATCATCATTCAGACCCAGACTGCACCAACGGCAGGAAGGATGGCGGGCAAGTCTTAAGAATTCGATAGTGGATCGGTCACGTTGGAACCGTGTTTTGTCCCAAGATTTAGGGAGTTGACGAGCTTTGTTCGTCACATGCTGGCCTGTCTGATGTCCTGGGCAAGGTACTGTTGAAAGATCCCTTGAAGAATATCTGGGCTTACCGGCTTCATAATTACGTCGTCCATTCCAGCCTTTGCGCACTCAGCTCGATCGCGCTCGAAGGCTTGCGTCAGAACACCGATGATCGGCGTTCTTGCACTGCCGCCTTCCTCTGTCTGGCGAATCAGCCGCGCCGCTTCGAAACCGTTGAAGCCCGGCAGAGAGATATCCATCAGGATGATTTTCGGCTGGTGCTCTGTCCAGAGGCGAACGGCTTCATCGCCGCTTGGGGCGATCATGTAACGGTAGCCGAGGCCTTCGAGAATCTGCGAGAAAACGATCTGGTTGATGTCGTTATCTTCGGCAACGAGCACGTCGAGCGTGTTCGCCTCCTCCACGGCAGTGATTTCCCAGTCGGTGTCAATGCCTTCGGCCATCTGGCCGCGGTTGCTGCGGTTGAAATGACGGGCGATCTGGAAGGTGAGCTCATTGGCGAGCTGGAAGCCGTCCATCGCCAGTGCCGGGATGCCGTATTGCTCGGCGAGCTCGAGGCAGCGCATGCCGAGCTGGTTGTCGATCACGAGCAGGTCGAGCACGATGCCGGACGAGCTCGCGATTTCCAGGAACTGTTCCTCCTCGTCCTCGCCGCGAACCGAGCAGGCCTCGAAACCGTATTTGGCGAGGGTCCGCAGGGCCGCGCCTTCTGCCACGACATCCGATGTCACGACGAGGATCTTGCGACCGGAGAAGTTCTCCGGGACGATCGCCTCCATTGCCGCCGGCTCGCGCCGTTCGCCGTTTCCGCTCATCGGAACATAGGCGCGCCGATAGGAATTCTTGCTTGACGTCGTGACCGTCGATGCGAATCGGAACTCTTCTAGATCGTCGCCGTCGCGCGGCAGATCCTGCATGGTCGAGACAAGAAAATAGCGCCCCGGCTTGCCGATCCGGTGCTTGCGCGTGACGATGTCGCGTTCGACGCCGTCGCGGGAGACCTGCCGCTGACGGGAAATCGACATTTCGCCCGTCTCCAGAACATGACGGTCGCTTTCCTCGAAACGCTGGGCGACATCCTCGGAGAACAGGTCGCTGCTCTTGCGGCCAAGCACTTCATCGACCGTCGTCTGATACTTGTCGCAGAAGGCGATGTTGACGGCGACGTAATTCAGATTGCGGTCCTTGACGAAGAGCGGGAACGGCAGGTTGTCGAGGATATCCTCCGTGAGCTGCACACGCTCGAGATCGGAGCGCCACTGTTCCTCGCGCTTCTTGTTCTCGGAAATGTCCTGGATGACGCAGACGCCGTAGCCGCTCGCAAGGCGCCGCTTGCCAAACCTGATCCACCGATCCGCACCATGCCGCTCGACGGCCTCGAAGCGCTCGCGCCAGTGCGAGGCGATCTTCTGGGACAGCCAATCCTCACGGCTCATCGCACCTTGGTTGCTGGCCGACTGCGTGCGGATGCCGGTGTCGTAGATGGCGCCCAGGAAGTCCCGCAACCGCCTCCCCGGCTTCAGCATCGCCGCCGATATCGGAAAGAAATCGAGAACCTGGCGGCTCGCAAAGACCATGTGGTCGGTCTTGTCATAGACGATGAATGCGGCGCCCAAGCTCTCGCATACCGCGTCAAACAGCACCGTCTGCAGGCTTGATTCAGCCGGCATTTCGCTGCTTACAGATGATGTGTCCGCTTGTTCGAAGCCGGCACTCATTCCTACGCGTCCCACATCTGTCCGATTTAAACCCAGTCCTCGGAATAAGTTGCAAAATGGCACCTTTGTCTTAAGGCGCGCTTAATATTAAGCAGCCGGAATTAGGGCGTGCAGAACGGAAAGGCGGTGGCGCTTTCGCCCTTCCCTCGGACCCGCGAATCCAAGAGAATAGGCGCATGGCCATCAGACAGCTTTCAGAGACCCTCATCAATCAAATCGCCGCCGGTGAAGTCATCGAGCGGCCCGCGAGCGCCGCTAAGGAGTTGATCGAAAACGCCCTCGACGCAGGCGCGACGCGCATTGAGGTTGCGACGTCGGGCGGCGGCAAGAGCCTGCTGCGGGTTTCGGACAACGGGTCTGGCATGGATGTTGCGGATCTGGAGCTTGCCGTACGACGCCACTGCACCTCGAAGATCTCAGATACGCTGGACGATATCCGCACGCTGGGTTTTCGCGGCGAAGCGCTGCCATCGATTGGCTCGGTAGCCAGGCTCAGCATTTCGAGCCGCCGCCGGGACAGCGCAGGCGGCAACGAAATCGCCGTCGAGGGCGGGAGAATTACACATCTTCGCCCCTCACCCGGCAATCCGGGCACGATCGTCGAAGTTCGCGATCTCTTCTTCGCGACGCCGGCCCGCCTGAAATTCCTCAAGACGGAAAAGGCCGAGGCTGCGGCGATCACCGAGGTCGTCAAGCGCATGGCGATTGCCTTCCCCGGGGTGCGCTTCGTGCTCTCGGGGACTGATCGAACGACGCTGGAGTTGCCGGCGACGGGTGACGATCATCTGGCGCGGATGGCGCAGATCCTTGGCAAGGATTTTCGCGACAATGCGATCGAGATCGATGCGGAGCGGGAGGGCATATCGCTGACAGGCTTTACCGGC
This sequence comes from Rhizobium sp. 42MFCr.1, assembly GCF_000377185.1. Classification (NCBI taxonomy): domain Bacteria; kingdom Pseudomonadati; phylum Pseudomonadota; class Alphaproteobacteria; order Hyphomicrobiales; family Rhizobiaceae; genus Rhizobium; species Rhizobium sp. 42MFCr.1. The sequence goes on along the minus strand of NZ_KB897826.1, from coordinate 162,452 downwards.
GTGCCGACCTTCAATCGCGGAAACTCGGCCCACCAATATGCCTTCGTCAACGGACGCCCGGTGCAGGACAAGCTGATCCTGTCGGCGATCCGCGGCGCCTATGCCGAGACCATCCCAGCCGGGCGTTATCCGGTCGCAGTACTGTCGATCAGGCTCGATCCGGCCCTTGTCGACGTCAACGTGCACCCGGCCAAATCGGATGTGCGCTTTCGCGACCCGCAACTGGTGCGCGGCCTGATCGTCGGCGCCGTGCGCGAGGCGCTGGCGCGTGACGGCAGCCGGGCAGCCACAACGGGTGCAGACGGCATGCTGCGCTCCTTCCGGCCCGGTTTCCAGCCTGGCGCCCAACGGCCCCAACAGCCTTGGTCGGCGGCGACCTCGCCATCGCGTCCATTCCACCAGGCTGCAAACGGCAGCTTCGGCGAACGGCCGCAGGCCTCCTTCGACGGCCTTGCGACGCCGACGGCCCGCAGCGACATCGCCCCTACCCCAAGAATGCCGGTTGCGCCGGAAGAGCCGCCACAGCGCTATCCGCTGGGTGCCGCCCGGGCGCAGATTCACGAAAATTATATCGTGGCGCAGACGGATGATGGCCTCGTAATCGTCGATCAGCACGCCGCGCATGAGCGCCTAGTATTCGAGGCGATGCGCAAGGCGCTGCATTCGAAACGGCTCGCCTCGCAGGTGCTCCTCATCCCCGAAATCGTCGATCTGCCGGAAGAGGATTGCGATCGGCTTATGCAGTTTGCCACCGAGCTTGGCGAGCTGGGGCTGGCCATCGAGCGCTTCGGCTCCGGCGCGATCGCCGTGCGTGAGACACCTGCCATGCTGGGAGAGGTGGACGCCACGGGACTTATCCGTCAGCTGGCGGACGAGATCGCCGAATGGGATACCGCCTCCGGTCTGTCGGCCAAGCTGGAATATGTTGCAGCGACCATGGCCTGCCACGGATCCGTGCGTTCGGGCCGACGGCTGCGACCCGAAGAAATGAACGCCCTTCTCCGTCAAATGGAAGTTACTCCCGGCTCAGGGCAGTGCAACCACGGACGACCGACCTATATCGAGCTCAAGCTCTCGGATATTGAACGGTTGTTCGGCCGTAGCTGAAAAAGCTGGAAAAGGCCGCTGCGGCGCGTTATGGCAGGGGTATGACAGCCTGCAAGGAATGGAGCGCATGAACTTGTTCGAAGGAAATGGAAACCGCGAAGCGCAGATACGCTATCTCGATGCGGATTTTCAGATCCTGTCGCCGGGCTCCTACGTCGTATGTGCAATTACCGGCAAGCAGATCCCGCTCGACGAGCTGCGCTATTGGAGCGTCGCGCGCCAGGAGCCCTACGCCGATGCCGTAGCCTCGCTGGAGGCTGACAAGCGCGCTGGCGTTTTGCCGAACCAGAAGCGCTGACGCTGAACACCGGCACCCCGAGATTTTCCGATTAGGCCTTCCGCCCTTCCTTCAAGCGCCGGTCGCGGCAGGCATTGATGGCCCGATCGATGATGAGACTTGGCGCCAGAGCATCCTCGAAGGCCATCTCCACCTCAATCACCCGGCATTTCGCCGCGAGTTCCTCGGCTTTGCCATGATGGCCGGCGAGCCGGACGAAATCCTTCGACGTCGTGACAATCTGAAGGCCGTCGCTCTCTGCCGTTGTCAGAATGTCGTCGATCTCGTCATCGGTCAGATGCTCGTGATCACCGAACGAGCGGCGAGCGGCGATATGCCCGCCGACGGATTCGACGGTGCGGAAGAATTTCGACGGATCGGCAATACCGGCAAAGGCCAGCACGTTGCGACCGGAAAGATCGGCGCTGTCGCACACCTTCAGGGAAGCCGTGAAATAGGGTTTGGCGGCGCGCGCCGCGATCCGAACGATATTGTCGGCCGCTTCGCCCCCGCCAACCTTCAAAAGGGCTGTCGCGTAGCGCAACTGCTGACGGATGGGCGCGCGTACAGGACCACCGGGAACGATGTGGCCATTGCCGAGGCCACGCGTGGCGTCGATGACCAGCAACGCATAGTCGATCGCCAGGCGAGCGGTCTGAAAACCGTCATCCATGATGATCAGGTCCACGCCTTCCTTGACGAGGCGCTGGGCCCCTTCGACACGGCGGCGGGAAATCACGGTGAGCGCCTCTCGAGCGAGAAGCAGAGGTTCGTCCCCGACAGCCAGGGCGCGGTGATGAACCGGATCGACAACAGTCGTGACATCGAGGGAACCGCCATAGCCACGGCTCAGAAAACCAGGCTTCAGCCCCTTTGCCTTTGCCGCGCGGGCGATCGTCAGCGCCGTCGGCGTCTTACCGGCGCCGCCGACGGTGAAATTGCCGACGCAGATAACGGGCACGGGAACCGAGGCACGCTTGGCGTTGGCCATCCGATAGCCGGCCGCACGCCCATACAGGAAGGAAATCGGATAGAGCGCCCAGGCACGCCAATCGGCTTTCGACCACCAGAAGGGTGGCGCTTCGGATACCATTTTCCCCGCCCTGCCTTTCGGACCCCGAGCGTCATGCTGACGGGCTGTGTCCTCGACCGGGCGGAAAGAGAAGGTAAATTTCAAGAAAAAGCAAGCCCTTGGTCAATCAAGCAAGCTGACGGTCGGGCAGCAGGCCTTCAAGCTCGGTGATGTCGTTCAGGCAGTAATCGGATGCGGCAGCGAGCGTTTCACGCGATCCGGTGCCAGTCAGTACGGCCACGGTCACGCCGACCTTGGCGTTGCGGCCCATGTGCAGATCGTGGTTGTTATCGCCGACAACGGCGACCTCGGAGGGATCAAGGCCTGTCGCCGTGCAGAAACCAAGCACCATGCCCGGTTCCGGCTTGGTGCCGAAGCCACTATCGTATCCGGCCACATAGTCGATGAAGGGCGCAAAGCCAAAGCGCTGGGCGGTTTGCCTGATCGAGCGCTCGTTGTCGCTCGAGGCGACACCGAGGCGAAAGCCGCGTGCATGCAGCCGACCGAAAAAGGCGGCCAGATCAGTGACCGCTACGGAAAACTCGGCGGCATGAGAAAAGAGCTCGTCCAGCTTGATCGTCAGCTCGATCACGTCGAGCATCGAGCCGGCCGCGACGAGCCCCTCCGAAATCTGGCGCGTGTTGCCGGCCGCCAGCAGACTGTCGGGAACGATGTGGCCGCTGACGGGATCCATGCCGCAAGCCAGAAGCAGCCGGTCCGCGAGTTCGGGATCGCCTTCCGAAGCGATGCGCGCTAGCTCGCGGTTCACCGGCAGCCAGCTCTCGTCGTAGTCGAGAAGCGTGCCGTCCTTGTCGAAAAGTATTCCCTTGATTGCCTTCATAGCCGCCCTGCCCTCAGCGCTGCAAAGCCGCCTTCGGCAGCAGCCTCGCCTTCACGGTGAGCGGATTGATATAGGGCTCCAAGCCCTTCACCGTCGCCGTCAACGCGCCCCGCATTTCTTGCACGGCGCCGATCCCGGCTTCGATCATGGTGCGACGCGCTCCGTCGTTGGTGAGCAAATAGTGGACGCCCTTGGCAAGCATCTCCGTATCGCGGACCATGCGCGCGCTGCCGCGCCGCGCCAGCTTCTGATAGGCTTCGCGGAAGTTCTGCACGTTGCTGCCCGACAGCACCGCGCAACCGAGCATCGCCGGCTCCAGCGGATTTTGCCCACCTTCGGCAAACAGCGAGCGCCCGACAAAAGCAACCTCCGTCAGGCGCAGGTAGAGGCCCATTTCGCCGATCGTATCGCCTAGGAAGATATCGACATCAGGGGCCAACGCATCACCGCGCGTGCGGCGGGCGACCTTGAGACCCAGCTTGACGAGCTCGGCTTCGATGTCGTCGGCGCGTTCCGGATGCCGCGGCACGATGATCGTCAACTGCTCGTCCCGCTCCTTCAGCGCCCGATGGACGATGCCTGCGGCCTTTTCCTCACCGTCGAAGGTGGAGATCGCTGCCCAGGTCTTGCGGCCGCCGAGCTGCTTCTTGTAGTCGGCGAATACCGCAGCATCGTAAGGCGGGGCGTCGGTATCGACCTTGAGATTGCCCGACATCATGACGTGGCGCGCGCCGAGATCGCGGAAGCGCTCGGCATCGACATCCGATTGCGCAATAACAAGCGCCAGGTTCTCGAACAGGGCTTCCGCAAGTGCCGGACGCCGACTCCATCGCGCGAAGGAGCGGTCCGACATGCGCGCGTTGACGAGGATCTGCGGGATGCGGCGGCGGCCAAGTTCCATCAGGGTCGCCGGCCAGATTTCGGACTCAGCGATCAGTACGCAGTCCGGCTGCCAATATTCAAGGAAACGGCTGACGGCGGGCTTGAGGTCGAGCGGCACGTACTGATGGATCGCTTCGTTGCCGATGCGCTCAGCGGCCAGCTTGGCGGACGTGATGGTTCCGGTGGTCAGAATGACGTGGATGTCGCGGCGGCGAATTTCGCGGATCAGCGGAATGACGGCGTTGGTTTCACCGACGCTTGCGGCATGGAACCAGACCAGCGGTCCGGCCGGACGGTCGGCGCTGGCATAGCCCGAGCGCTCCAAACGGCGCGCACGGTCTTCCTTGCCCTTCGCGGCCCGATAGGCGAGGTACCCTCCGACGAACGGCGTCAGCAACGTTCCCGTTGCCTGATAGGCGCCCAGCGCAAACCGCGCCATGCGACCGCTCATCTGCCAAATCTCCGATCACAAATGATCGACATCAACCCATTCCCAATTATTGTTGCGGCCGCAATGGCCGATCAGTTTGTTCAGAATGCGTCAGGCAGTCAGTCGGCTCACGGCTGTTAGCGAGCCGCGCCCGGGGGAGGGTTACTGCGCAGACTTGCTTTCCGGGTCCAGCAAACGGTGCATGTGGACGATGAAGTAGCGCATATGCGCATTATCCACAGTCGATTGCGCCTTTGACTTCCAGGCCGTCAATGCCGTGGCATAGTCCGGATAAATGCCGACGATATCGAGATCCTTGAGGTCCCTGAACTGAACATCGTCCAAGCTTTCCAGTTCGCCGCCGAATACGAGATGCAAGAGCTGCTTTTTGCCGCCGGATTCCGTCATTTTCTTCTCTTTCTGCTCTATTCTCCTCCGCCGCTTCATCTGAGGGATTTTGACGGAAACGTCAACTGCCTCGTCGTTCACCGATCCCGGTTATAAGATCGGCGAGTCGCGGCCCAGCGGCGGCGCAGAGTTCGCCATGGCTGACCTGCATGCGGTTATAGAGCGGCACGTCCCCGCGGAGATCAACCAGCCGGCCTCCGGCGCGCTCGAGTATGAGATCCGCGGCCGCGAGATCCCAATCATGTGAATTGTGCTTGATGAAAGTGCCGTCAATTTGACCGTCGGCAACCATGGCAATGCGATAGGCAAGGGACGGCACGTGCTTCACGCGCTCGATGCGATGCTTGAACGGTTCCGGGAATGCCTTGAGCACATCCTCCGCGATGGCAAAGCGCCCTGGTGCATCGAGCGGTTTTGTCGATACAGTAATCGGCCGCCCGTTCTTCAGGGCCACGCCACCTTCGACCGCCTCGAAGAGTTCTTCCAGAGCAGGAGCGTAGAGAACGCCGGCGACAGGTCGCCCGTGGCGCACGACCGCGACGCTCACGCACCACAGATCCATTCCCGCCAGGAATGCCCGCGTGCCGTCGATCGGGTCGATGATGAACAGCGTGTCCCGTGAGAGCCGATCGACGCTGTCTTCAGTTTCTTCCGAAAGCCAGCCATAATCCGGCCGGGCTGCGCGGAGAATGGATTCAAGCGTCCGGTTGGCCGCGAAATCGGCGGCGCTGACGGGCGATCGCCCCTCGTTCTTCCACCAGACCTCAGGCGCTTGATTGAAATAGCCGAGTGCGACTTTGCCGGCCTGCCTGGCAGCATCTGCGATCAATTCCAGATCGCTCCGCCAGAGGGCTGTGTCCACGTCAGTCATTTCGGCAATCCAATCCATCAGCGCCCGGCGAGCGTCATTCCCTCGATCGCAAGCGTCGGAGCGGCGACACCAAACTTGCGGTCGATGTCGTTTGCCGGCGTAACCCGCATGAACATGTCCTTGAGGTTCGAAGCGATCGTCACTTCAGACACGGCAAAGGTCAGTTCGCCATTCTCGATCCAAAAGCCGGTCGCGCCGCGGCTGTATTCGCCGGTGATCATGTTGACGCCATGGCCGATCAGCTCGGTCACATAGAAGCCGTTACCGACACCGCGGATCAGGTCCTCGGGTGAAATGTCGCCCGGCTCGAGAGCGAGGTTCGTCGCGGATGGCGTCACCGAATTGCCGCCGCGCACCCCGCGGCCGTTGGTTTCCATTCCGATCTCGCGGGCCGTCGAGGTGGAGAGGAACCAGTGCTTGAGAACACCGTCCTCGATCATCAGAAGTCGTTCGCCGGATACGCCCTCGCCATCGAAGGGGCGCGACGACGGGCCACGTACGATCAGCGGATCGTCGGAGATCGAGAGCCCCGCCTTCAAGACCTGTTGCCCCATCTTGTCGCGCAGGAAACTGGTCTTGCGTGCAACGGAGGCGCCATTGATGGCCCCGGCAATATGTCCGACGAAGCCACGAGCAACACGGGGATCAAAAACGACGGTGATATCCTTGCCAGTATCCACCTGGCGCGGGTTGATGCGCTTGACCGTGCGCTCGCCGGCCCGGCGGCCGATCTCGGCGGCATTATCCAGCTCGCCGAAATAGATGCGGCTGTCGAAATCATAGTCGCGTTCCATCGCCGTGCCTTCGCCGGCGATGACGCTGACGGATCGGCCGAAACGCGAGGCCATGTAGCTGCCCTGGAAACCGTGGGAGGTGACAAGAACAAGGCCACCCATGCCGGCCGAGGCTCCGGCGCCGGACGAATTGGTCACGCCATTGACGGCAAGGGCCGCGGCTTCCGCCTCGAGGGCGGCTTCGCGGAGTTGGTCGGACGACACCTCGGTCGTATCGAGGAGCTCGAGATCCGGATAGGAATTCGCAAGCCTGTCCTCGTCTGCCAGGCAGGCGAACGGGTCTTCCGGCGACACCTTGGCCATCGCCACGGCCCGCTCGGCCAAAGCAGAAAGATCGAAGCCCGGATTTGCCGAGACACTGGCAACGCGCTTACCGATGAAGACGCGCAGCGAGAAATCATCGCTTTCTGACGATTCCGTGCTCTCGACCTTGCCGAGGCGCACGCTGACCGATTGCGATCGCGAGCGCACGACCACCGCATCCGCGGCATCGGCGCCAGCCTTCTTTGCCAGGTCGATCAATTGGCTTGCGCGGGAAAGAAGCGTCGAGGAGTCGATTTCTGAAGACATGATTTGGCCTTTCCTTCGCGTTCCATTTATTGTGCACTACGAAAAGCATCAAGGTCGCGTGAGCCGATTCTTTTGCCCGCCGCTTGTATGCCTCCCCGCATTGAAAGAAACTCGCCTGATGTCAGAGCCCAACACTCTCTTCGCCGAGACGATCCTGCTCCTCGGCGGCGCCGTGGTTTCGGCGCCCATCTTCAAGCGCCTTGGTCTCGGAACGGTGCTCGGTTACCTGGCTGCCGGCGTCGTCATCGGCCCGATCTTCCATGGATTGACGGATGGCGAAGAGATCCTGGATGTTGCCGAACTCGGCGTCGTCTTCCTCCTGTTCATCATCGGGCTTGAGCTGAAGCCTTCGCGCCTCTGGCAAATGCGGCGTGACATCTTCGGGCTCGGAACCGCGCAGGTGGTGGCGACCGGTCTACTGCTGACGCTGTTGAGCGGCCTTTCCGGCGTTCTCGACTGGCGTGGCAGCATCGTTGCGGGTTTCGGGCTTGCTCTCTCCTCCACCGCCTTCGCGATGCAAATCCTCGAGGATGAAGGCGACGTGAATACGCGCTACGGGCAGCGCTCGTTCTCGATGCTGCTGTTTCAGGACCTTGCGATCGTGCCGCTGTTGGCCCTGATCAGTATTCTCAACGGCGGCAAGGGCAGCGGAACGCCCCTGCTGGACTTCGCGATCGCCATTGGTGCTGTCGGCGCGATGATCGTCATGGGACGCTACTTGCTGACACCGCTCTTTCAGATCATCGCCCGCACCGGGGCCCGCGAGGCGATGATCGCCGCCGCTCTCTTCGTGGTGATGGGATCGGCGAGCCTGATGCAGCTTGCCGGACTGTCGATGGCCATGGGCGCCTTCCTTTCTGGCGTGATGCTGGCCGAATCCTCCTATCGCCACGAGCTGGAAGCGGACATCGAGCCCTTCCGCGGCGTGTTGCTCGCTATCTTCTTCATCGCCGTCGGGCTTTCGATCCAGCTCGAGGTACTCAGAGACAACGCACTCTTCATCATCGTCGCCGTGCCTGTTGTCATGGCAGCGAAGGCCTTGGTGATCTACGTACTCTGCCGCGCAACCGGCTCGCCGCATGACGACGCTATCAGGATCGCTTTTCTGCTGCCGCAGGGCGGCGAATTCGGCTTCGTCCTGTTTTCGGCCGCTGCCGTTTCCGGCCTGATGCCGACGAGTACCGCCTCGCTGCTGATTGCGATCGTCACCCTGTCGATGGCCCTCACGCCGATCGGAACGATGCTCGCCAAGCGGCTGCTGTCGGGCAATCAGGAAGAACAACTGGACGAGGATTTCGAAGGTGCCGGCGCGGATGTGCTGATGGTCGGCTTTTCGCGTTTCGGACAGATCGCCGCCCAGATTCTGCTCGCCGGCGGGCGCGCCGTGACCGTCATCGACTTTTCAGCCGATCGCATCCGGCAGGCTTCCTCTTTCGGTTTCCGGATTTACTTCGGCGACGGCACCCGAAAGGACGTGCTCAGGGCCGCCGGCATCGACCGGGCGAAGATCGTTGTTGTTTGCACGCAGAAGCGCGAGATCACCGACAAGATCGTCGAACTGGTGCAGGCGGATTATCCACACGCAAAGCTCTTCGTGCGCTCCTACGACCGCATCCACTCGATAGCGCTGCGCAACCTCAACGTCGACTACGAACTGCGCGAAACGCTGGAGTCAGGCCTGCTCTTCGGCCGGCGAACGCTCGAAGCCTTGGGCGTCGGCGAAGCGGAGGCCTATGAAATCGGCGAGGATATCCGCAAACGCGACGAGGCGCGCCTCGTGCTCCAGGTCACCGAAGGACTGCAGGCCGGCCGCGACATGCTTTTCTCGCAGCCGGTCAAACCGGAGCCGCTCATGAAGCCAAAGCGCGCCGCTAGCTTCGACGAGGACCCGCTGGCGGGCACGGCAGAGGTGACGGCCGACGCTTAGAACCCTTTCACGTTAGATTGAAACGTTCTGCTTGCTCAAAGGATGCCCGCGTGAGCGACGATGTGATACACCCTCATCGATCCCTTGGCCTTCGCGTCTGATAGGAACTCGACCGGTAGTGGGCAATCTCCATCTTTCCCAGATCTCAAAAGTCACATGAACCGCCGCCTTTGGGCGTGAAGCCATCTGCGCAGGCGGGGTTCGCGGGTTCATTTAGCGAGCGGGCTCCCGGCCCACCGGTGGTACATGACGAACTGATTGCAGTGAGCAAGAGAAAAGCGAGTGCTGCGATTGGCTTGTGCAAGCGGGTCATGGAACTCTCCAATTGAGCATCCTACAAAGCCTGACCGCCAAAGTTTTCCAATGCCAAGTTCCGGGCTCGGGGGTCTACTGCAACAGCTAAGCGGCGGCAAGCATCCCATGGCATGATGAACCTGTACTCGCCCGTTGGAAAGAGGACAGGCGACGGGCTCTCTGGCGCGATCATATTTATGGCCCTTGGGGCCAGAAGCGTACAACTAGATGCCTTATCTGCAGACCGATGAGGATTGCTGTAGCCGGGAACGCAACCTGCAACGCGTAGTAGACAAGTCGAAGGAAATCCGGGTCGGGAGCACTCCACAAGTTGCCCCACTCGAGATACCGAGGTCTATGTATTGCTCGATCCATCGGAAAACGGCATCAGCCACCTCTTCGGGCCCGGCACCGACTTTGTCGAAGGCTCGTGTGAGGAACGGCACGATCCAGGCATTGAACAACAGGCTGCCGGCGGCGCCGCAGACGCCCCCCTGCCAGAAACTACTAGTGTTTGTCCCGTTCACCATCAAAGCAAGCATGCTCTTGCAATCGGGCCGTGTTAAGTTATCCGTTCTAGTTAGATATCGCGGGGGCGTTTTGCCACCTTGTAAAGCCGCGTTGAGAGGCGTGGCAGGTTCGTTAGAGTTTGATGAGCGTACTCCCCCGGCTGGGTCGTCGAGTCATCACTTGTATTGAGCCACAACTTAGGCGATTTTCTCATGCCCTGCCTTACTCAGGCGGGCTAACCCGGAGGATGTTATGAGTCTCAAGGCTATACTCGGATCTTCGCTTCTCTCATGTGCACTTGCTCTGGTCGTATTCGTCTCACCGGTCGCGCTTCCCCAAGAAGCGAGCGCTCAGATCATCATCGGCTCCGGCAGCAGCCTGAACCACGGGCGACCGATAACCTGCCTTCAGGGTGCGAGGCTGCTTCGTACCCGGGGATTTCGCGACGTCATTCGGGATAATTGCCGCGGGAGGTACTTTACCTATCGCGCAATCCGCAATGGGAACCGCTACGAGATAGGGGTCCGTCAAAGGGATGGGCGCATCGTCGACGTGCGCCGCACTAGCCGACGGTGGTAACCTTCCTGCCGGGCACCCACGAATGCTGGCTACGACAAAGCGCGCCACGGCGAACCGGGCGGGCTGTGTTGATGTCCGAGCCATAGCCCGGACGAGTGAGGATGCATCCGGAGATCAATTCCGGGCAGCGCATCGAACCTACGCTCTTAGCTACCCGTTGCCATCGCCATTGATTTGCGGGAGTATCCGCTCCGGCCCCTGAGGCCCGCGCAGTCTTCGATGATAGGACAATGCCATGCCTCTACGCTGTCTTCTGGCCGTCGCGGCCATCGCGATCCTTGCCCTTTCCGGGTGTGCAACCACCGGCTCGGGCGCAGGGAATACCACCTACGCAACTCCCGCGGGGATTGGCCCGGTTCGTGGGGCCGGCATTAACGGCTACTAAGCCTGGGCGAAGCTTCTAGGAGGCGATCCGCGCCTCGATCTCCCGATCGAGTGCGTATTTCAGTTCGTCCTTGACGCCGACCGACATGGACAGGACTTGGCGCGCCTTGAGGAAATCCATCACGCCGATGCGCCCGACTGCGGGGCGAAGGAAGATGTGCGGCGCCTGCAGCCGCAGCTTCAGGGAAATCGCGGTCTGCATCATCAGCTGGCCGGAGCCGAAGATACTTTCCATCCGGTTTGGAATGTGGGCGCCATCTCCTTCCGGCGCGCCTACGACGTCGATGCCGATGACGATGTCGGCGCGATCCATCAGGCATTCGTAAGGCACGGGATTGCTGATGCCGCCATCGATCATCACCCGACCGTGCAGCCGCACCGGCATGAAGACGGCGGGGATCGCGGAGGAAGCCGCCAGCGCCGGGAGCAGCGCTCCCCCGCTCGTCAGCACCTCGCACTGGCCGTAGTAATCGGTCGCCGTCACTGTCATCGGGATTGAGAGGTCCTCGAAGCGATCCGGCAGATCGGCGGGCAGGAAGGCTTTCAGGATACGCTCGAGATTGAACTGGCCGATGCGCACGCCGTTGGCAACGGCATCGCGCACCGTCTGCGGTCGCAGGCCCCACAGGCGGCTGACAACGGCAGCCTTGTTGCCGACCGTCATCATCACATGTTCGCGGATGGCTTCGCCGGTCATTCCGGCCGCCATCCCCGCGCCCATGATCGAGCCGATCGAGGATCCGGCAATCGCCACGGGGCGAATGCCGAGCTCATCCAGCGTTTCGATGATGTGGATGTGGGAGAGGCCGCGCGCGCCGCCTCCGCCGAAGGCAACAGCAACAGTGGGCATAGCTCGTGATATGCCGCGTGGGGCAGGCAACTCGGTTTCCATCGTCCCTGCCTGCTGCACCGCTGCCCCCGATTTCCTCAGCCCTTATTCGGGCTGATAGCGGAAGAAATGAACCTTGGTATCGCCGAACGTTCGGTTTTCCAAAAACAGATAGGAAGGATCGACCGAAACGGCAACGTCTGCGCGTTCCTCAAGAACCGCAATCGCGCCCGGTTGCAGCCAACCGCCCTTGGCGGCGGCGGCCATCGCCTTTTCGCCGAGACCCTTGCCATAGGGCGGGTCGGCAAACAGCATCTGGAACGGCTCGAGATTACCGACGCTGCCGAGATCGGTCGCGTCGCGCCTCAGGATGCGCGTCCTGCCATGCAGGCCGAGCGCATCGATGTTTTCCCAAAGCAGGCCCCTGCCCTCGACACTGTTTTCGACGAATAGCGCATGGCGGCAGCCGCGGGAGACGGCTTCGAGGCCGACGGCGCCGGTGCCGGCAAAGAGATCCAGTATCCGGGTGCCGTCGACGCATTCCGGATAGGCATGGCTCAGAATATTGAACAGGCTCTCACGCGTCCGGTCGGCTGTCGGCCGGATGTCGTTTGACTTCGGTACGGCAAGCGGCCGTCCGCGAAATTCACCGCCGACGATCCGCACCGCGCGTCATTCCCTTTCCTTTCGGTCCACCCCGCGACGGCCCGCCCGAAGGCTTGCCACCGCCGCCCGGCCTGTCGCCCTTCGGCTTGCCGGAGAAATTCTTGCCGCCGCCGGGTTTGCCGCCGAAGCTCTTGCCGCGCGGCTTGTCACCAAAGGACTTGCCGGCCGGACGCTCCGAACGGGCCTCGCCCGAGAAGCTCTTGGCGCGAGGACGCTCGTCGCCCTCGGCGCGGGGGCGCCGATCGCCGCGTGGCTTGTCGCCAAACGGGCGGTCGCCACGGGGACGATCCCCAAATGAACGCGGACGCTCGTCACCCTCTTCGCGCGGCTTGCGATCCCCGCGAGGGCGGTCACCGAAGGGACGGTCGCCACGCGAAGGGCGATCGCCGTGCGGTCTGTCGCTGCGGGCGGGACGGTCGCCAAACGAACGTTCGCCGCGCGCCGGGCGGTCACCAAAGGACCGCTCACCGCGAGCCGGACGATCCCCGAAAGAGCGCTTCCGGCCGAAGCCCTCGTCGCCTTCATCCTTCGGCTTGCGAACGATCTCGCTGGAACGGATCCACTCGCCCTCGTCATCGCGGGCGCGGTTGATCTGAACGCGCGGCCGGTCGTCGCCGTGACTCGAGCGCTCGGGCTTTGCGGAACCCGGAGCCTCGCCGCGTTTGCGGGCGGTCTTCGCATTCTTCTCGGCCTTGGCGGCCGCCTTTTCGCCGAGCGGTCGGGCGCCCGGCGCCATCCAGACATTGGCGTTGCGGCGGCTGCCGAGCGCGGGGCGCTTCGGGCGATCATCGTCCATGCGGCCACCATCGCGACGGTCATCACGGCGGTCGTCCCGCTTGGTGTCGAGGCGGCTCAGCGCACGCTCGCGCTTGTCCTCAGGCTTGCGGGGGCGTTCGCGGCGCTCCGGCTTCGCTTCCGGCTCTTCCTCGGCAACAACAGCAGGCGTGTTGTAGATCGGCGCGTCGAAATTGGCCTTCGCGTCCTCGATCAGGCGCGGGCCAAGCTGGTCGCGCAAGGTGCGGCCACGCACTTCGACGACGTCGCGCTCCGGCAGGTCACCGAGCTGGAAGGGGCCGTAAGAAATGCGGATCAGACGGTTGACGTCGAGACCGAGCGCGCCGAGCACGTTCTTGATTTCGCGGTTTTTGCCTTCGCGCAGGCCCATGGTGAGCCAGACGTTCGAGCCCTGCGTGCGATCGAGGGTCGCTTCGATTGCGCCGTAGAGGACACCATCGACGGCAATGCCGTCCTTGAGCTTGTCCAGCGCGTCCTGGTCGATCTCGCCGTGGGCGCGCACGCGGTAGCGGCGTAGCCAGCCCGTCGTCGGCAGTTCCAGCGCGCGGGCGAGGCCACCATCGTTGGTCAGAAGCAGCAGACCCTCGGTGTTGATGTCGAGGCGGCCAATCGACATGACGCGCGGCAGGTCTTCCGGCAGGTTATCGAAAACCGTCGGCCGTCCCTCCGGGTCCATGTTGGTGGTCACGAGGCCAGCGGGCTTGTGATAAAGCCAGAGTCGTGTGCGCTCGATCCCGCGGATCGGAACGCCGTCCACCTCGATCTTGTCGGCCAAGGTGACGTTGACGACGGGCGTGTCGAGGAGCTTGCCGTTCAGCTTGACGCGGCCGTCCATGATCATGCGCTCGATATCGCGGCGCGATGCGACGCCGGCGCGCGCCATCACTTTCGAGATGCGCTCGGCCTTGGCATCGCCCTCGGCGACGTCGTCCGCCTCGGTCTCGACGAGCGCCTTTGCCGGCTTGGCACCGGATTTTGGGCCGGCATTGCGCGGGGATGGCTTGCCGCCTGGCCGTTTTGGCTTGTCTTTGAATGTCATTTGTTGTTTGCCTGCCTTTTCGGGCCTTCCTATCAGGTCGCGCCCCTGCGGTTAAGTGGAAATTGTCGGATCGTGAAGACAAATCAATTTATGGAGCTGGCGCTGGACCAGGCCCGCGCCGCCCGAGAGCGTGGCGAGGTGCCGATCGGAGCGGTTCTGGTGATTGACGGGGCCGTGGTCGCCGCGTCAGGCAACCGTACGCGCGAGCTTAACGACGTGACCGCCCATGCCGAAGTCGCCGTCATTCGAATGGCTTGCGAAGAGCTTGGTCAGGAACGGCTGACCGGCGCCGACCTCTACGTCACGCTGGAACCCTGTACGATGTGCGCGGCGGCCATATCCTTCGCGCGCATTCGCAGGCTCTATTATGGCGCGGAAGACCCTAAGGGTGGCGCCGTCGACAACGGCGTGCGCTTCTACCAGCAACCTACCTGCCATCACGCCCCGGACGTTTATTCCGGCTTGCAAGAAACGACATCCACCGAAATCCTTCGGACATTCTTCGCGCAGAAGCGGGATATGCCGTAACAGGAGCACGAAGATCGGGCCGCCCGCAGGATCTTCCTAGCCTGCCAGTTTCTGGACGCCTTGCTGATTGACAGGTGGGCAAAAGCAAAGCGGGGCTGACTGCCCCGCTTGAAACCTTACTGGAGGAAATTCCACCACTGCTTGCCGGTACCGGCGATCGCAGCTTCCTTTTTCTTCTTCTTCGCCTTCTTCAGCTCCGGTTCGCCGAGATCGTCCAGCTTTGCCGGATCGTCGACCGCGCGATATTCGGTTGGCGGATCCGAGATGTAGCGGCGATCTGTATAGGTACCCTTCTGGGCGGCGCGAGCCTCGCGATAAGCCTTGGTCTGGGCCTCAGTCGTTTGCCGACCACCTTCAACCTTGTCGCTTGCGAGCGGCGAGCGATAGTTCGGGTTGTCGCTGTTTTCGTCAGCTTCCTTGACCAGACGGGCGCGCGTTTCTTCCGGGGATTCGATCCACTGCGGATTATCCTTGCTGGCGATGGTCTGCTGCGGCTCGGCGAGGGTTTGCTTGGCTGCTGCGGACGGCAGAACGAGGCCCGGACGAGCGCTGTACTTGACGCCCTTGTTCTTCGGACCGTCGCCGGTGAGAGAAACGGACTGACCAATGTCGTCGGTCAGCTGTTCCATGGCGGTCTTGTCTGTTCCGTAGCGCGGGCTCCCCACGCAGCCGGAAATCAGCGAGCCGCCTGCCACGGCGACGGTCAGGCAGACGCCCAAACGGAACCAACGCGTTGATAACATGAAAACCCTTCCAGCCATGCCGGTGCAATCTTCGCCCTACCGGACAATCGTCCCCCTGACGCAAAAATCCGGCCATTTTCAGGCAGCTTTTACCGGATGAACCACCGTTAGGCAATTCACCCGGCAATATTCTTCAGTTTTGCACCGATAGTTCGCGCAATGCAGCCGCATCACGGGCCGAGACGTCCGGATAGGCGGGATCGGAGCCGACATCCGTGGTGATCCGCCAGGAGCGAGCGCACTTGGTGCCTTCGGCCAGTTTCGGCTCGACGCTGACACCTGAAACCTCGAGTAGACGGAAGGCATCTGCCGGTCCTTCGGCGCTGTCTACGACGATGCCCGAAGTGATGCAGATTTCCTCGAAGTCCTGACCCTCAAGTGCCTTCAGGAGCTCCGCATCGGCGACGTGGACAACCGGGGCAGCCTCCAGCGAAGAGCCGATGCGCTTGTCCTTGCGCTCGATTTCCAACGCGCCGGTAACGACCGTACGAACGGCGCGGATCTTCTTCCACTTCTCGGCGAGTGCCTCGTTCTTCCATTCGGCCGGAATGGTCGGGAACAGCTCGAGGTGAACCGATACAGCCGAAGAATTGCGCGACAGCCAGGCCTCTTCCGTCGTAAACGGCAGCATCGGCGCCAGCCAGGTCACCATGCATTCGAAGATGGTGCGAATGACATGCAGGGCCGAACGACGGCGCAGGCTCGACGGCGCATCACAGTAGAGCGCATCCTTGCGGACGTCGAAGTAGAAGGCCGACAGCTCGACGTTGGCGAAGTCGATGAGCCCGCGGGCAATCTTCTTGAACTCGAAGGCGTCGTAGCTTTCGCGGACGAGCTGATCGAGTTCCGCCAGACGATGCAGCATCAGCTGCTCGAGTTCCGGCAGATCGGCAAGCGCAATAACCTCGCCCTTGTCGTGTGCCAGCGTGCCGAGCATCCAGCGGATCGTGTTGCGCAGCTTGCGATAGGCGTCGATATTCGTCTGAATGATCGCCTTGCCGAGGCGCTGGTCTTCCCAATAGTCCGTCGTCATGACCCAAAGACGGAGGATGTCTGCGCCGGCATCCTTCATCACCTCCTGCGGGGTGACGGTGTTGCCCTTGGACTTCGACATCTTTTCGCCCTTCTCATCCATGGTGAAGCCATGGGTGACGACGGCATTGTAAGGCGCACGGCCGCGCGTCGCGCAGCTTTCCAGCAGTGACGAGTGGAACCAGCCACGGTGCTGGTCCGATCCCTCGAGATAGACATCGGCCGGCCATTTCAGGTCGGGACGATCTTCCAGCGTGAAGGTGTGGGTCGAGCCCGAGTCAAACCAGACGTCGAGGATGTCCATCACCTGCGTCCAGGGCTGATTCGCCTTCTCGCCCAGGAAGCGCTCGCGAGCACCATTGGCGAACCAGGCATCGGCGCCCTCGTTCTCGAAGGCTTTCAGGATGCGGGCGTTGACGGCATCATCCTGCAGGATGCCGCCGTCATCATCGACGAACAGGCAGATCGGCACGCCCCAGGCGCGCTGACGCGACAGGACCCAATCGGGGCGCTGTTCGATCATGGCGCGCAGGCGGTTCTGGCCGGCTCCCGGCACAAAGCGGGTTGCGTCGATCGCGTTCAATGCGCGCGAACGCAGCGTCGAGCCGTCGCCGAGTTCCTTGTCCATGTAGACAAACCACTGCGGCGTGTTGCGGAAGATGACCGGCTTCTTCGAACGCCAGGAATGCGGATAGGAGTGCTTGAGGCGGCCGCGCGCAAACAGCGCATGGCGACCGATCAGCCCCTTGATGACACGCTCGTTGGCATCGCCCTTCTTGCCCTTGTCGTCGATGACGCGAGCAGCACCGCCCTCGGCGTCCGGACCGAAGCCGGGCGCGTCGGCCGTGAAGAAGCCGGCATCGTCGACCGGGAACGGGATCGCGGACGAAATGCCGCGCGCTTCGAGTGCCCGGGCGTTGTCCATCCAGGCGTCAAAGTCTTCGCGACCATGGCTCGGCGCGGTGTGGACGAAGCCGGTGCCCGTCTCGTCGGTGACATGGTCGCCGTCGAGGAGCGGCACTTCAAAGTGATAGCCACCGCCAAGGCCATGCAGAGGGTGTGCGCAGGTGATCGCGGCAAATTCCGCCGCCGCGACATCGCGGACGAACTTGAGGGTCACCTTCGCCTTCGCGGCCGACTCTTCTGCGAGACGCTTGGCGAAGATCAGCCGTTCACCGGGCTGCGGTCCGAAGTCGTTCTCGGCCGTTTCGACCTCGTAGAGGCCGTAGCTATACCGCGAGGAATAGGCGATCGCGCGGTTGCCCGGGATCGTCCACGGCGTCGTCGTCCAGATCACCACGAAGGCGTCCTTGAGTTCGTTGGGGCCGTCAGCCACCGGGAACTTCACCCAGATCATGTCGCTTTCGACATCGGCGTATTCGACTTCGGCTTCCGCGAGCGCCGTGCGCTCGACGACCGACCACATGATCGGCTTGGAGCCGCGATAGAGCTGGCCGGACTTCGCGATCTTCAGGAGTTCGCCGGCGATGCGCGATTCAGCGTGGAAGTTCATAGTGGTGTAGGGGTTGTCGAAGTCTCCCTCGATGCCGAGGCGCTTGAATTCCTCCGACTGCACCTTGATCCAACTGGCGGCAAAGTCACGGCATTCCTGGCGGAATTCGTTGACCGGAACCTCGTCCTTGTTCTTGCCCTTCTCGCGGTACTTTTCCTCGATCTTCCATTCGATCGGGAGGCCATGGCAGTCCCAGCCGGGAACGTAGTTGGCGTCGAAACCGCGCATCTGGAACGAGCGGTTGATGACGTCCTTGAGGATCTTGTTCAGCGCGTGGCCGATGTGGATGTTGCCGTTGGCATAGGGAGGGCCATCGTGGAGCACGAACTTTTCGCGGCCGGCGGCGGAAGCGCGCAACTTCTTGTAGAGGCCCATCTGCTGCCAGCGGGCAACGGTTTCCGGCTCCTTCTGCGGCAGACCGGCGCGCATCGGGAAGTCTGTTTCCGGCAGATAGAGGGTCTTCGAATAGTCAACTTTTTCGGCTGTATCGGTCATGTCTAGCAATCGTCTCTAGGCGCCACGGGAGCGGGCGCAACGGGCTTGAAAATTGGTGACGGAGGCGCTCGTCGTCCAAGCGCCGAAAACCCGGACCTTCCGGCCGCTTAGCGCGCGCGGAAGGCCGGGCCGATAATTCGTATCGTGATCGCCAGCCGGAACTTGTTCATCGCGCCGGTTCATAGGCGCTTTTGCAGGGAAAAGGAAGAGGGATTCCATGAGGTCATCGCATTGAAAAGCCGCGAACTTGCCCGCCCGCGGCTTCTGTTTTCGGGGGACGATCAGGCGCGCGCCGTCACTTTTGCCGGGATCAGCACATTGACGATGACGGCGACGATGACGTTCAACGCCAATGCCAGCAGGCCGATATAGACGGTAAACGAGGTCTCTCCGATGGTGACAGGCTGCAGCGGTTTCAGGCCGTTGATCCAGACGAAGAGCGTGCCACCGAAGAAGCCGACGAACCAGCCTGCGATCAGACCGGGCGCGCGGAACCAATTGGTGTAGAGGCCGAAGACCAGCGCCGGAAACGTCTGGAGGATCCAGACGCCGCCGAGAAGCTGAAGGTCGAGCGCGAATTGGGTCGGCAGGAAAAGGATGACAAGAAGCGCGCCGACCTTGACGACGAGCGACGTCACCTTCGCGACCTTTGCCTCGCCGGCATCCGTCACCTGAGGATTGACATAGGCCTTCCAGAAATTGCGGGTGAAGAGGTTGGACGCGCCGATGCTCATCACCGCCGCCGGTACCAGCGCACCGATCGCAATCGCCGCGAAGGCGAAGCCCGCGAACCAACTCGGGAACAGCGTCTGGAAGAGCGCCGGCACGACATCGTTGGCGTTGTCCAGCTTCAAGCCTGCGGCATGTCCCATGTAGCCGAGCAGTGCCAGAAGGCCGAGCAGCAGTGTATAGGCCGGCAGCAACGCAGCATTCTTGCGGATGGTGTTGCCGCTGTTGGAGGCGAAGATGCCAGTCAGCGTATGCGGATACATGAAGGCCGCAAGCGCCGAGCCGAGGGCCAGCGTCGCGTAGGCGACATACTGGTTGGGCTGAAGAAGCAGGCTGCCGGAGCCCTTTGCCTGGAACGCGGCATCAGCGGCAGCAAAGACATTGGCATAGCCGCCAAGCTTCGAGGGAATGAGCGCCACGGCGGCGATCACCACGATGTAGATCATGATGTCCTTGACGAAGGCGATCAGTGCCGGCGCCCGCAGGCCAGCCGAATAGGTGTAGAGCGCCAGCACAATGAAGGCGATCGCCAGCGGTACCTCGCCATGCAGCCCCAGCGCCTTCAGCGCGGCGGTCATGCCGACGAGCTGCAGCGCGATGTATGGCATCGTGGCGATGACACCGGTTGCGGCGACGGCAAGCTCCAGACCCCGTGATCCGTATTGGCCATGGACCACGTCACCGGCGGTCACGTAGCCGAAGTCTTTCGCCCGCTGCCAAAGGAGCGGCATGACCATGAAGACGAAGGGATAGACAATAATGGTGTAGGGCAGCGCGAAGAAGCCGTAGGCGCCAACCGTATAGACCAGTGCCGGAACAGCGATGACCGTGTAGGCGGTGTAGAAGTCGCCGCCGACCAGAAACCAGGTGATCCAGATGCCGAAGCTGCGGCCGCCAAGGCCCCACTCGTCGATATGGGCAAGCGTCTTCGGCCTTCGCCAGTGGGTGGCGACAAACCCCATCACCGTGACGAGCACGAAGAAGAAAACGAAGACGGCAAGCGCGGTGGTGTTGAGTTCAGTCGTCATTGCGCATGCTCCGGTAGGCGATCCAGGTCAGGAAAGCGGTAACCGGCACCCAGGCGAGCTGATACCAGTAGAAGAATGGGAAACCGAAGAGAACCGGGTCGTGAAAGTTGTAGAAGGGAACCCAAAGGAGCCCGATATAGGGAATGATGAGCAGCCAGCAGGCTGCTGTTCCAAACCTTTTATCCATTTGATGATTGCCTTTCGGTGCTTGGGGGCGCAGCGAATCCGCGTCTAATCAAACAGATGACATAGACCCCTGCCCCCACACGGCAACGGCCGTCGTCCCGAAAGGGCCGCAATTTTCGAAAGCGTCTGAACCTTCAGGCGAAGCAGATCTTGCGGTCGAGCTCGCCGAGCGGCTGTACGCCTGTCAGCAGCGCACTCGCCTCCTCTTTGTCGCGGTTCATCTGCTCCACGAGGGGGTCGAGGCCATCGAACTTCAGTTCCGGGCGCAGATAGCCGAGGAAGGACACGGAGCAGAGCTGCCCGTAGAGGTCGCCGCTGAAATCGAAGAGATACGTCTCGAGCAGTGGCGCGCCATTGTCGGTGACCGTCGGTCGGCGACCGTAGCTGGCGACACCATCATAGAGCGTCCCATCGGCAAGGCGGAAGCGCACGGCATAGATGCCCGCCTGAATGTCTGCTTCGGCGGGCAACCGCATATTCGCGGTCGGAAAGCCGAGCTGACGGCCAAGCTTCTCGCCGCCGATGACTTCAGCTTCCACCGTATAGTGATAGCCGAGCATCGCTGCCGCCTCGCTGACATTGCCATCCCTCAACAATTCGCGAACGTGGCTCGAGGAGACGACGTCGGTATTCTCGTCACGAAACGCGTCGATCAGCGTCACGCCAAAGCCGTATTTCTGGCCGGCATCCATCAGGAAGGCCGGGCCGCCTTCCCGGCCGCGGCCGAAATGAAAGTTGAAGCCGGTCACGACCTCGGATGCGCTGAGCCAATCCTTGAGGATCGAATGGATGAAATCGTCCGCCGAGCGCTGTGAGAACTCCCGGTCGAAGGGATATTCGATGACGGCATTGAAGCCGATCGCTTCGAGGATGCGCGCCTTGAGCGGCGCCGGCGTCAAGCGAAAGACCGGCTGCTCCGGGCGGAAGACAGTGCGGGGATGTGGCTCAAACGTCAGGACCAGTGCCGGAATGCCCCGCTGCCTCGATATCTCCAAGGCCCGGTTGAGCACGGACTGATGGCCCCGATGCACACCGTCGAAGTTGCCGATGGCAATCACGCCGCCATGCAGATGGGCCGGCAGGGGTTCGCGGGTTTCGTTGCGGTGAAAAACGGTCATCGGCTGGCTTTTCTCTTGCGAGGCTCGTTATGCGAGGCGGGGCATCCACCACTTCGGCGTCGCTCTTTCGCGCTCCAGATAGGCGGTGAGGATCGCCTCGTCGGTCACTCCATTCAGCGTATATTCCGTCGCGTGGATGCCGCCGCTGATATAGAGGAGATCAAGCCCGTAATCGAGAGCGCCGCGAACATCGGTCGGCATACCGTCTCCGATCGCAAGCACACGGTTCAGCGGAAAGTCCCCGTGGGCTTCGCGGGCGGCAGATAGCACGGCCTCGTAGATCGGCTTGTGCGGCTTGCCGGCAATGCGCGTTTGGCCACCGAGCTGATTGTAATATGCCGCCATCGCGCCGGCGCAGGGGATGATCTTGTGGCCGCGCTCGACAACCAGATCGGGATTGGCACAGATCATCGGCACGCCACGCGCCTGAAATGCCTTCAGCATCTTGGTGTAGTCTTCCGGGGTCTCGGTTTCGTCGTCGAAGAAGCCCGTGCAGACGACCGAGTCCGCATCCTTGGCCTCGACGCGCTCGACACCAAGGCCCTCGATGATCGCCTCGTCGCGATCCGGTCCAAGCAGAAATACCTTCTTCGGACCCTCGGCGATCAGGCCCCGCGTGACGTCGCCCGATGTGACGATGCGGTCATAGGCGCCATCCTGGATGCCGATCTGGCGAAGCTGCGTCACGACCTGCGGAGCGATGCGCGGCGAATTGGTGATGAGAACGACGGTTAGCCCCTCGCCGCGCGCTGCTTCCAGCGCCGCAGCCGCCTTGGGAAAGGGATCGACTCCATTGTGCAAGACGCCCCAGACATCGCAGAACACCGCGTCGTAGTGGCTGGTGATTTCTGCAAAGTTCTCGATCCGCTTGGCCATTCCGATTTCCCGCTGTCGTTAAGTCAAGGTGACATCGCAAAGGCATGCCGGGATGGCAAGGCATTTTGCAGTGAGCAACGGCAAAAAACTGTGCTCGTCGATTAGAGAAGGGCCTCGCCCGTTTTGATTAGCAGGCCTGCGGCAGTCGACACAGCAAGTATCGTCAGGAGGCCCTTCTCGAATCGGAAGAGCATCACGCACGCCATTACAAAGATCCCAAGCGCCGCGATATCGAGGGTCCGCCACTCCGGCCATGCGACGCTGACGATTGGCAGACCGGTTTTCCCGGACAGGAGTGCGGCACGGCCAACTTCGGCGAAGAGCACGTGCAGACCGAACCAAAGGGCAAGGTTGAGGATGACGCCGACTACCGCCGCGGTGATCGCCGAAAGGGCCGACGAGAGGTTTTCGTTGCTGCGCAGCTTCTCGATGTAGGGAGCCCCGGCGAAGATCCAGATGAAGCTCGGCACGAAGGTCGCCCAGCCGGCGAGGAAAGCACCAAGGAAGCCCCCGGCAAGCGGCGCCATGGCGAGCGGGTTGCGATAGCCGGCGAGAAATCCGACAAAACAGAGAACAAGAACAAGTGGCCCGGGCGTCGTCTCGGCAAGTGCCAGTCCATCGAGTATCTCGGCCGGCTGAAGCCAGGCGTAATGGCCGACGGCGACCTGGCCGACATAGGAGAGGACGGCGTACGCGCCTCCGAAGGTGATGACGGCCATCTTGGAGAAGAAGATGAAGACCGCGCCGAAAACATTGGTTTCGCCGCTCAGGGTTTCGGCGATCAGGTCCGTCGGTACATCGAGGCCGCGAATGAAAAAGAGTGGCGACTGCCAGACAAGGATCCAGAACACGAGCACCACAAGAGGCCTTGCGATCACATGCGTCGTAACCGCGGGAAAATGCGTGCGCGAAGAGGCTTGCGGCAAGACCGGCGCTGCCAATCGACGCTTGGAATACTTCATCCATAACAAGCCTGCTGCTCCGGCCAGGATGATAACCAGAGGAAACGGCAAGTTCAGGAAGAAGAGAGCCAGGAACGACGCTCCGGCCACATAATAATGAAAGCGCTCCCTCAGCGCTCGGCGCCGCACCCGGAGCAAGGCCTCGATGACGATTGCCAAAACGGCAGCCTTTGCTCCGAAGAAAAGCGCGGGAAGCCACGCGGCCTCCTGAAAGACGGCGTAGAGGCTCGACAGCATCAGGATGACAAGGAAGCCCGGCAATACAAACAACAAGCCGGCAATGAGGCCGCCGCGCACGCCGTGCATCAGCCAGCCGATATAGGTGGCCAGTTGCTGAGCCTCCGGGCCAGGCAGCAGCATGCAGAAATTCAATCCGTGCAGGAAGCGCTCCTCGGAAATCCAGCGCTTCTCATCGACAATCGTCGTGTGCATCAGGGCGATCTGACCGGCCGGCCCGCCGAAGCCCAAGCAGCCGATGCGCGCCCATACACGCGCCGCCTCCCCAAGTGTCGGTACCGCTATGATTTCGTCCGCCGCGATCGTTTTGTTCACGGTTGCCGCCCCCTGCCCCAAGCTGCTCGATACCATCGGCGTGTATGCGCGGCAATCCTGACGCCACTCGCCCCGCGGGTGCCGCAAACGTTCCGGGGATACAAAAGCTCTCCAGCTTCAGGACGTTCGGAAATCTCGGAGAGAACGCAACCTGTCGCACTTCCGACAAGGATTTGCTGTTAAGGCTGTTTGTGAGGACGGCGAAGAAAAATTGCGGCCGTTCTTGACTCCCCGTTGGGCCACTCCTAAATGCTGCCTCGCTAGCACTCACCAAGCACGAGTGCTAACACCCATCCGTGCGGGCCGCTCTCGGCCTGCGAGTGTCATTTGATCGAGGGATTAGACAATGGCAAGCACCAATTTCCGCCCCCTTCACGATCGCGTCGTTGTCCGTCGCGTTGAGTCCGAAGAAAAGACCAAGGGCGGCATCATCATTCCCGACACCGCCAAGGAAAAGCCGCAGGAAGGCGAAATCGTCGCCGTCGGTTCCGGCGCTCGTGACGAGTCCGGCAAGGTCGTCGCTCTCGACGTCAAGGCTGGCGATCGCGTTCTGTTCGGCAAGTGGTCCGGCACTGAAGTCAAGATCAACGGCGAAGACCTTCTGATCATGAAGGAAGCCGACATCATGGGCATCATCGGCTAATCAGCCGTTTTTCCCCTTTCCGATTTTAGCTACGGGCCCATAGCCCGGACAACTCGAATTCAGGAGTTTCAATCATGGCAGCTAAAGAAATCAAATTCGGCCGCACCGCGCGCGAAAAGATGCTGCGTGGCGTCGACATTCTCGCTGACGCAGTGAAGGTAACGCTCGGCCCGAAGGGTCGTAACGTCATCATCGACAAGTCCTTCGGCGCTCCGCGCATCACCAAGGACGGCGTTTCGGTCGCCAAGGAAATCGAACTGGAAGACAAGTTCGAAAACATGGGCGCCCAGATGGTCCGCGAAGTTGCTTCGAAGACCAACGACATCGCCGGCGACGGCACGACGACCGCAACGGTTCTCGCTCAGGCGATCGTTCGCGAAGGCGCCAAGGCTGTTGCAGCCGGCATGAACCCGATGGACCTGAAGCGCGGCATTGACCTCGCTGTTGCTGAAGTCGTGAAGGATCTCCAGGCCAAGGCCAAGAAGATCAACACCTCGGAAGAAGTTGCCCAGGTCGGCACGATCTCCGCAAACGGCGAAAAGCAGATCGGTCTCGACATTGCTGAAGCAATGCAGAAGGTCGGCAACGAAGGCGTTATCACCGTCGAAGAAGCCAAGACCGCTGAAACCGAACTCGAAGTCGTCGAAGGCATGCAGTTCGACCGCGGCTACCTCAGCCCGTACTTCGTCACCAACCCGGAAAAGATGATCGCTGATCTCGAAGACGCCTTCATCCTCCTGCACGAGAAGAAGCTCTCGAACCTCCAGGCCATGCTCCCGGTTCTCGAAGCTGTCGTTCAGACCGGCAAGCCGCTCCTCATCATCGCTGAAGACGTCGAAGGCGAAGCTCTTGCTACGCTCGTCGTCAACAAGCTGCGTGGCGGCCTGAAGATTGCTGCTGTCAAGGCTCCTGGCTTCGGAGATCGCCGCAAGGCCATGCTCGAAGACATCGCGATCCTCACGGGCGGCACTGTCATCTCCGAAGACCTCGGCATCAAGCTCGAGTCGGTTACCCTCGACATGCTCGGCCGCGCCAAGAAGGTTTCGATCTCCAAGGAAAACACGACGATCGTCGACGGTTCGGGCGCCAAGTCCGACATCGAAGGCCGCGTTGCCCAGATCAAGGCCCAGATCGAAGAAACCACCTCCGACTACGACCGCGAAAAGCTGCAGGAGCGTCTTGCTAAGCTCGCTGGTGGCGTTGCAGTCATCCGCGTCGGCGGTTCGACGGAAGTCGAAGTGAAGGAAAAGAAGGACCGCATCGACGACGCGCTCAACGCGACGCGCGCTGCTGTTCAGGAAGGTATCGTACCGGGCGGCGGCGTTGCCCTGCTGCGTTCCTCCGCCAAGATCTCCGTCAAGGGCGAGAACGACGACCAGGAAGCTGGCATCAACATCGTTCGCCGCGCTCTGCAGGCTCCGGCCCGTCAGATCGCCGAGAACGCTGGTGACGAAGCATCGATCGTTGTTGGCAAGATCCTCGAGAAGGGTCAGGACAACTTCGGTTACAACGCCCAGACCG
Source organism: Rhizobium sp. 42MFCr.1 (assembly GCF_000377185.1). NCBI lineage: Bacteria > Pseudomonadati > Pseudomonadota > Alphaproteobacteria > Hyphomicrobiales > Rhizobiaceae > Rhizobium > Rhizobium sp. 42MFCr.1. The sequence continues at coordinate 136,251 of NZ_KB897826.1, read as the reverse complement.
GCGAATACGGCGACATGATCGCCATGGGTATCGTCGACCCGGTCAAGGTTGTTCGCACGGCTCTGCAAGACGCAGCTTCGGTTGCTTCGCTGCTGATCACCACCGAAGCCATGATCGCCGAGCTGCCGAAGAAGGACGCTCCGGCTGGCATGCCGGGCGGCATGGGCGGCATGGGCGGCATGGACATGATGTGATAGGCGAAAGCCTATCGCTGAAGCGTCCATAAAGCTTCACCGATCTATCTCCTGGTTTTCCCGGAAATAGGAAGGGCGGTCTTCGGACCGCCCTTTTTCGTTCCGGCGCATGATTCGCCAGGTGAGCTTTTTCAATCGTCAGGTGAAACGTTTAACCGCATATCTGAATGCGCCTCGCATTCGGCGAAGCTTTCGCAGAGCTTGTGAGCCTGCATTATTTCTTCCAAAAGCTGTGTTATCCGTTCGCTGCAATTTTATGCACATTTCAGAGCTCAGGAGAGCATTGAAACCGGTTACACTTCGGCAGCTGCGCATTTTTTTGCTCTTTTTCGCGTCCCCCATACTTTCACGGTTGTTTTTCCACTCACAGTAGCGATCGGCATTATGCAAAAAGCGGATTGCCGTTTGCATGAAAGTGCCTATAAATCCCCTCGCATTCGGCGCGTGTCATCAGCCGATGGGTCACGATGCGCATCGATCCTGGCCACGAGAATGCGACGTAGGATTCGGGACAACCCCCTCCCGAAAAATATATTAGAAGTTGAGTAACGCCCCCGTGAAATTGGAAGCGGTTCCGTGAGAAGAACCGGCAATCCAGACCCCATTTCCCGGTCGCCCGAGCATGATGCGCGGTGCAACATGAACCTGCTCATTTTTGCCGGACGTGCGGCGGGGGAAGCCGCACCTACGCTGGGGAAAAATTTGTTCAAAATCGCGAGAACCAACGCCGCTGCACCGCTTATGCCGGGCTCACTGGATATCAGCAATCATGATCCTGAAATGCTGGCGCAGTTTTCCATTTCGGAAACCTGGGTCGGAGACCTGTCCAGCGGCGTGATCCGCCTCAAGGAATGGAGCGCCCTGCTGCACGGACTCCCGGCGCGGGTATGCGGGCTTCTGAGCCTCATGCGCTGCTACGATCCGAAGGATCACGATCACATCCTGGAACTCTTCGAGCAGGCTGCGACGCTCTCCTCATCCTTCTGTTTCTCGACCACCATCATGATGTCGAATGGCTTCCGTCAGCCGTTGTTCTGCATGGGCGAGTCGAACGGCCACGACGATGCTAATCACGGCAGCATGCTCGGTGTTTTCATCTTCCCTCGTTTCAAGACGAATACCGGCGGCGAGTTTGCCAGGCGCCAATAGACGCTCCCGCACATGAAAAAAGCCGGCCTTTTGGACCGGCTTTTTGCATATTTGCCTCAGATTTACGCAGGCCGTGCCGGGATATTCAACCCCTTTTCCGAGGCCGGCCGGGCGATGCAGCGCTCTAGCCAGTCCATCACGGCCGGGAAGCTCTTATAATCCAACACCTCACGCCCGCCGTAGAAGATGTCTGCACCGCGGAGCCACGGGAAAGTGGCGATATCGGCGATCGTGTAGAGATCGCCCATGATCCACTGGCGACCCTGGAGGCGTGCTTCCAGTACGCTCAGAAGCCGCTTTGATTCGTCGCGGTAGCGCTCCATCGGATACGAGTTGTTGGCAACCTTATCGGCCGCGAATTTGTAGAAGTGCCCGAACTGTCCGAACATCGGTCCGATACCGGCCATCTGGAAGAAGACCCACTGGATCGTCTCGTAGCGCCCGGCTGTATCTGATGGAATGAGTTTGCCTGTCTTCTCTGCCAAATAGAGCAGGATGGCACCGGATTCGAAAATGCCGATCGGCTTTCCATCGGGGCCATTGGGATCGATGATTGCCGGGATGCGGCCATTGGGATTGAGCGATACGAATTCCGGCGACTTCTGGTCGTTCGTGCTGAACGAGATCAGATGCGGTTCATAGGACAAGCCAAGCTCTTCAAGCGCAATCGATATCTTCACGCCGTTCGGGGTTGGCAACGAGTAAAGCTGGATGATATCCGGGTTCGCTGCTGGCCAGCGCGTCGTGATCGGAAATGCGGAAAGATCTGCCATCGGGGTCTCCATCTTGGGCGGCCGACCATAAAAGAGGCGCACCATCGATGGCAAGCCGACTTCGCCAAGATCGGTCGTTCAATAATAGAGAACGAAGTGTCCCTTTCCGTCTATCTTTCCACAACAGCAAAAAAAGGCGACAAAGTGGCATCCGAGGTTGCAACCGTGCCGGGGCACAACAACCTCAAACGCCATTCAACGGAGACAACGTTCATGTCGAATACCAACAATATTGTCATTCTTGTCGCTCGCGTCCTCTTGTCGTTCATGTTCATCCTTGCCGGCTTCGGCAAGCTGACCGATCCGGCTGGAACCGCTGGCATGATCGCCGGTGCTGGTCTTCCGGCGTCGACTGCCCTGACCTATCTCGCAGGCGCCTTTGAATTTGTAACTGGCCTCGCGGTTCTCGTCGGCTACCAGACGAAGACCGTCGGCTGGCTGCTCGCCGCCTTTTGTATCTTCACCGCTGTCGTCTTCCACCTGCCGACGGTCAACGTTCCGGATTTCCCGGCTGCCGCTCTCGGCTGGATCAACGCCCTGAACCAGATCATGGTCATGAAGAACTTCACGCTGGCCGGCGCTTACATCTTCCTCGCCATTGTCGGCCCGGGCCTCTACTCGCTCGACGCACGCCGCGGCGCCTACGCAGTCGCCTAAGCGATCAAGCATCCTCCCAAGCATGAAAAACCCGCCGTCACCAGACGGCGGGTCTTTTCGTGTGTTGATTTGGCGATGGTCAGAGTGCCGAGCGAACGGCGTCGATCAGCCGCTGAACGGTCGGGTCGTTCGCGTGGCTTTCCTTGCGTGCCCTGACGAAGCAGGCCTGGGAGCGAAGGATGACGCCGTCGGACAAGATCTTCAGGTTGTTCGCGCGAAGAGTCGAACCAGTCGAGGTGATGTCGACGATGATATCGGCCGATCCCGAGGCAGGCGCCCCTTCCGTTGCCCCAAGGCTTTCGACGATCCGGTAGAGCTGGATGCCGTGCTGGCTGGAGAAGAATTGCTGCGTCAGCCGCCAGTATTTCGTGGCAATCGCCAGGCGCCGGCCGTGACGGGCGCGAAAGTCGGAAGCAACATCGCCGAGATCGGCCATAGTGTCGACGTCGAGCCAGATTTCAGGAACGGCAACCACGACATCGGCATGGCCGAATCCGAGACGCGCGCAGATCTCGACACGCTTGTCCGCCTCCGCCAGGCCCTCGCGGACAAGGTCTTCGCCGGTGACACCGAAATCGACGGTGCCGCTGCCAAGTTCACGGGAAATCTCGGAGGCGGAAAGGAAGGCAACTTCGACGTCGTCCCAACCTTCGACGCGTCCGCGATAGGAGCGATCGTTGCCGACAGCGGTGATCCTGATCCCGGCGCGTTCGAAGATCGCCGAGGCATCGTCCTTCATCCGGCCCTTGGAGGGCAATGCGATGGTAATCGTCATCATACGGCCCTCTCGGCTTCGATGCGATCCAGCCAGAGCGAGAAGCCGACGGCGGGAATGCGTTCCTTGGCGCCCAGGAAGGTCATCAGGCGATCGAAACGGCCCCCACCGGCGAGAACCGCCGACGTGCCCTGGACGCCGATCTCGAAAACCAGGCCGGTGTAGTAATCCAGCGGACGCCCGAAGGCTGCGCGGTAATCGATCAGCGCCAAATCGACGCCGGCATTGGCCAGAGCGGCCACGCGGCCGTCGAAACGCGCCAGCGCGTTGCCGAGCTTGAGGCCCGCGGCATCGGCAAAACCGGCCAAGGCCGCCGAAGCATTGATCAGCGGTACGTTCAGCGACAGGAATTCTTCCAGCACGCGGAAGGCCGCATCATCGAGGCGCGTTTTGGAGAGGATCAGCTTTTCCTTCAGACGGCGCGCGATTTCGAGCGGCGAACGGCTGGCATTCGTCGAATAGCCCGTCGCCTGCATCGTCGCATCTATGTGTGCAACAAGTGCTGCTTCATCGTCGGCGGCAATCAGATGTGCCATCTCGTCACTCAATCCAGTTATGAACTGAGGGCTGACGAGGCTTGCCAGCAGAGCTTCGAGCTGGCTCATGTTGCCGAAGGCATGGATCAGGCGCTTCTGCCAGCCGAGCGGCAGGCCAAGCGCCTGCACCACTGCTTCGAAGACAGCCTGATCGCCGAGTGTCACCGCAAGACGCTTGCCGGGAACGACGCGCTCCAGCACGCCGATCGCATCGCCGATCGCACGCGCGTCGGCAGCGGCAATATTGATGTCGCCAAGATCCTCGATCCCGGCTTGATAGAACTCGTTGCCGCCTTCACGCCGCTGGCGGAAAACTTCGCCGAGATAGGAATAGCGCTTCGGCGTGCCGGTCGCGCTCTCGATGTGGCGCAGGCAGACGGGGATCGTGAACTCCGGCCGCAGGCAAAGGCTGGCGCCCGTCTCGCTTTCGGTCATGAAAATGCGCCGGCGAAGATCCTCGCCGGCGATGTCAAGAAATGGTTCGGCCGGCTGGATGACGGGCGTATCTACCCGCTCCGTCTTTCGCGCCGCAAACTCTGAGAGGAGCTCGCCGGAGAAGTCCGGCAGGTTGATCAGGGCCATCTCAGCCCGCCCTGTTGCGGTCTTCGGCCTGCGCCGCCAGAATTTCCTTCACCTTGGCGACGAGGTCGCCTTCGGCAACTGTCTCCTGTGCGACGCGCGCTTCGCGCCAGCTGGCGTTGTCCTCGATCTCGCCGGACAGGCGCTTGCCTTCGATCAGGTCCTTGATCTGCACGACGCCCTGCGCCCGCTCGTCACCGCCCTGGATAATGGCGACGGGGCAGCCGCGGCGGTCGGCGTATTTCAGCTGATTGCCGAACTTCTTCCAGTTGCCCTGGAACATCTCGGCGCGGATGCCAGCCTTGCGCAATTCCTGCGTCATGTGCTGGTAGCGGCCCATCGACTCGACATCGCCGTCCATGACAGTGACCAGAACCGGCTCGATGACCTCGGCCTGGCCGAGCTTTCCGAGGTTCTTCAGCGCCGTCATCAGACGAGAGACGCCAATCGAGAAGCCAGTGGCCGGCACGGGCTGGCCCATGAAGCGGGACACGAGACCGTCGTAGCGACCGCCGCCACCGACGGAACCGAAGACGACCTTCTCGCCCTTCTCGTTAGTCACGTCGAAGAGGAGCTCGGCTTCGTAAACCGGGCCGGTGTAATATTCGAGGCCGCGAACAACCGAGGGGTCGATCTTGACGCGATCCGACTGATAGCCGGCGCTTCGCACCAATGCGCCGATGAAGTTCAGCTCCTCGACGCCTTCCGCACCCTTGGACGTTCCGGCAACCAGCTCGGCAAGCTGCCCAGCGCTTTCGGTATAGTCCTTGATCCCGACGAAGAAGAGAACCTTGTCGATCTGTCCCTGGTCGAGACCAGCACCCTTGGTGAAGTCGCCAGACTCGTCTTTGCGGCCGGGACCAAGCAGGAGAGCAACGCCCTCGAGACCGAACTTGTCGAGCTTGTCGATGGCGCGTAGCACGTTGAGGCGCTGGCCGGCCTTGTCATCGCCGCCGAGACCGATTGCTTCGAGAACACCGTCGAGAACTTTGCGGTTGTTGACGCGGATCACGTAGTCGCCGCGCTTGATGCCGAGGGCTTCCAGCGTATCGGCCATCATCATGCACATTTCCGCATCGGCCTGCACGCCCGGCGCACCGACCGTATCGGCGTCGAACTGCATGAACTGGCGGAAGCGACCGGGGCCCGGCTTCTCATTGCGGAAGACATAGCCGGCGCGATAGGTGCGGTACGGCAGCTGGATCTCGTTGAAATTCTCGGCAACATGACGGGCGAGCGGCGCCGTCAGGTCGTAGCGCAAGGACATCCACTGCTCGTCGTCGTCCTGCAGCGAGAAGACGCCCTCGTTCGGCCGGTCGGCATCCGGCAGGAACTTGCCGAGCGCGTCGGTGTATTCGAAGAGCGGCGTTTCGACAGGATCGAAACCATAATGCTCGTAGACTTCCCGGATCTTCGCGGTCATTTCGTTGACGGCGCGAATGTCTGCTGCCGAACGATCGACGAAGCCGCGGGGAAGTCTGGCCTTGAGCTTTTGTGGTTTCTTCTGCTTGTCGTTCATTTCCAAGGTATTCCGCTCGCTGTGACAGTGGCGGTTACCTAGCGGAAAGGGCCGGGTGCGGCAAGGGCGAAGGCCCTTGATCAGGAACACAGAATCGATTGAACGAGAGAGAATGGATCGAATGGCGGGAGCTACACGATGATTGCCGAGGCGCTTCTCTATGCTGCCACCGTTCCGATGACATTGAAGGCGCATCGCCGGTTCATCCGATACTCCGTCAATCTCTGGTCCCGCGCCGGCCGTTGCAGCCGGCAATGGGCGGAGCACGAGGAGCGAAGCCGGAACGCTGTGAGAAGTGCCATTGCGGAGTTGCGGCAGAGGAGGGCGGCGGTCGTTTTGGGCTCGGGCCTGCTCCGCGACGTGCCGATTGAGGAATTAGCCAGGACCTTTGACACTGTCGTCCTCGTCGATCTCGTGCATCTTGCCTCGGTGCGCCTCTGGCTGCGGCTCAAGCGCTACAGCAATGTTCGGCTGATCGAGCGCGATCTCTCCGGCTACGACGAGCTTGCCACGGGCAAACAACCAGAGCCGCTGGCGTTCCTGAGAAGCGTTCCGTATCTCGACTTCGTCGTCTCGGCCAATCTCCTCTCCCAGATCGGTCGCGGCGCACAACGCCGTTACGAGGCGGAACAGGCCGGCGCCATGCCCGCCGATACCGTCGCACAACTGATCGAGGCGCACCGGTCGGCGCTTGAGGCAGCGCCCTGCAAGACATGCCTGGTTACCGATGTTACCTATGCCGTGATAGACCGACAGGGGAAGGTTCATGACGAGACTGATCTGCTGCACGGCGTGGCGCTGTCATCGGTTCGGGCCAACTGGCAGTGGCCCGTGGCGCCACTCGGCGAAGAGAGCAATGGCTATCAGATCGTCCATCAGGTCGTTGCCGCGTACTAGCGCCAGCCTCCGCACGTCGGCCGACGCTTCTCTCGCCAAAGTGTATAAAGCGGGCTTGGCTTCTTCGCGCGCTGCACCTATTTTGACGATATGCGGTTTCTTGCAATCATAGCGATGGTTTTCGGCTGGTTTGCCTTCGGCACCATGTCCGCATGGGCTGGCTGTCCGACATGCCTGTCCATGCAGCCGGTCGCTGCGACGCCCAGCGCCGAGCATCAGCATATGGCCGGCATGGATATGGGCGAGAAGGCCAAGTCGTCGCCGGCGCAGCAGGATCCTTGTTCGGCCGCCGGTATGGTGCACATGCCCTTCTGTTCGGCCTGCCTGGTCATTCCGCCATTGAGCGTCATCGCCGCGACCGGCAAGCAGATGTTTTCCTATCCTGCGCCCGGACCGGCTCACGCCATGCAGGATGCCCGCCCAGCACCGCTGGCGCCGCCTCCCCGGCTTGTCTGACGGTCTTCATGAACGCTGCGGCTTCGGCCGCGCATTGAATTCCAGTATCAGCCAGAGGAAGGAAATCCCATGTCTCTGAAAGTTCTCGCCATAGCGGCCACGCTCGCACTCTCGTCCGCACCCGTCTTCGCAGAGGAGATGAAAATGGACATGAGCAAGCCAATGGGCGACCACGGCGCATCGAGCCACGCCTTTGCGCAGGCGAACGCTAAAATGCACAAGGACATGACGATGAAGTATAGCGGCGACGCCGATGTCGACTTCGTCCGCGGCATGATCCCGCACCATCAAGGTGCGATCGACATGGCGAAAATCGAGCTGGAGTACGGCAAGGATCCGGAAATTCGCAAGCTCGCGGAAGCCGTCATCAAGGCCCAGGAGACTGAGATCGCCGATATGCAGGCCTGGCTGAAGGCTCACGGCAAGTAATCGCAAAGGACGCCGGAGCACGAAGCCCCGGCGTCCGCCTTCACAAGGCCTTGATCAGCCCTTCGGTTCGAAAGGTTCCGGCCGTCGGGCTGCCCCCTGCCGGGCCAGCATCCAGCCCGGATATTCGGGCGCGAGTTCGCTGACCTCGTCCAGCTTCTTCAGGTCGTCCACATCGAGCTTCAGGTTGACGGCCGCCAGGTTCTGGTCGAGCTGCTCGACGCGTTTTGCGCCGATGATGACAGTCGTCACGAAAGGTTTCGCCAGGATGTAGGCAAGCGCGACGGTCGCGACACTTGTGCCGTGTTTCGCGGCGATCTCGCGCATCACGGCAACGCAGGCCCAGGCGCGATCCTTGTCGACCGGCGGGAAGTCGAACGAGGCGCGGCGTCCTTCCCCGTTGCCCGGCGCTCCCGGCCCGTACTTGCCGGAGAGAAGACCGCCCGCCAGCGGCGACCAGACCATTAGACCAAGCTTTTCCTCCTGCATCATCGGCACGATGTCACGCTCGAGATCGCGGCCGGCGATCGAATAGTACGCCTGTACCGTCTCGAACCGGGCAAGACCGCGACGTTCCGAGATGCCGAGCGCTTTGGCGATGCGCCACGCCTGCCAGTTGGAGACACCCACATAGCGCACGAGACCGCGGGATACGAGATCGTCCAGGGCTCGCAGCGTCTCGTCGATCGGCGTGACCGGATCGGTGGCATGGATCTGGTAAAGATCGATATGATCGGTCTGCAACCGCTTCAGACTGGCCTCGACCGAATCCATGATGTGGCCACGCGAGGCGCCGCGGTCGTTCGGCTTGTCGCCCATGGTGCTATAGACTTTCGTGGCGATGACCACGTCCTTACGGGGAACGCTGAGGTTCTTCAGGGCCTGGCCGAGCAGCTTTTCGGATTCGCCGAAGGAATAGACGTCGGCCGTGTCGATGAAGTTGACGCCCGATGCCAGCGACTTCGCAACGATTTCATCGGCGGCTTTCTGGTCGACGTCGGCGATCGAGCCCCAAAGGTTGTTTTCGCCGGCGGCGCCGAATGTCATCGTACCGAGGCAGATTTCCGAGACGAATAGTCCCGTATTTCCAAGTTGATTGTAACGCATGGTCGAAAATTTCCTTGTGACGACCGCAGGGTTGCCTACGGACAGATGAGTTCATTTTTTGGTTGTTGGCCTGCACATGACAGGAGCAGCCGGAATGCAGCCGCGTGGAAGGCACTATCGATGTAAGGCGAGGCGGCGGCACTTCAACATGCCGTGTACTCGCCTCACGGCTTTGCGATGCTCTTGTATCGTGGCCATCTTTCAATAGATTCAAACCAGATTACTCGGAGATGGGCGATGACGACCCGCATGCTGACGACCATCGGTTTCGATGCCGACGACACGCTCTGGCAGAACGAGCAATACTATCGGCTTACCGAGGCGCATTTCACGGAATTGCTGGCCGATTTTGCAAATGGTCCAAGAATTTCCGAGCGCTTGCTGGAGGCAGAGAAGCGCAATCTCCGGCAGTACGGTTTCGGCATCAAGGGATTTACGCTGTCCATGATCGAGACGGCGATCGAGGTCACCGAGGGCAAGGTGCCCGCCAGTGTCATTGCCAATATCCTCGACACCGGCCGCGACCTGCTTTCTCACCCCGTCGAGACCATGCCGCATGTGCAGGAGACCTTGGCGGCGCTCTCGGAAAACTACCTGCTGGTGATGATCACCAAGGGTGATCTTTTCGATCAGGAGCGTAAGCTCGCGCAATCCGGGCTTGGCGACTTCTTCCACGCCGTCGAGATCGTCTCCGACAAGACCGCCGTGACCTACCGGCGGATCTTCTCCAAGGTCGGCGGTGGCCCGGAACGGGCGATGATGGTCGGCAACTCGCTGAAATCAGACATTGTCCCCGCGATTGCCGCCGGCAGCTACGGCGTCTTCGTGCCGCACGAACTCACCTGGGTCGTCGAGCATGTCGAGGAACCGAAGGACGCACCGCGCTTTCGCAAGATCGAACATCTCGGAGAACTGCGCAGGTTGATCGAAGGCCTGGGCTAGCCCCTCATTACTGCCTTGAAGGGAAAAGTGGCGACGGCGATTGCTGTTCAGCCGGAGCCGTGGGCTGCGGCGCTGTTGCCTGCGGCTCGACGAGAATGCTGTAGGGCGCGCCCAGGCCGCGGCGCGGCGACGCCTTGGAATAATAGGGCCGCAGCAGCCAGGTGGTGTTGTCCTTCACCGTGACGGTGTAGCTGGTGCCATCCTCATCGGTACCAAAGATCGCCTCCTCGTCGGGCGTTGCCAGATCGAAGATCGAAAGGAAGGCAAACTTGCTCTTGGTCGCAAAGCTGATCTTCACATGCTGGCCAGCCTTGACGGGAAGTGTGTAAACCCGCCCGTTGCCGAGCTTCGTCCAGCCCTTGAGCTCCATGGTTGCAGCCGGAAACTGCAGCTTCTCCAGTCGCTCGCCGGGCTGCAGCTCCGGTGACTGGCCGAACGCTACGGATGCCACCAGGCAGAATGCGACGGTTGCCGCGAGCGCCTTCATGGGCGCACCAGCGCGTTGCGCATCGCCTCTACCTCGACGCGGCAGAAGCAACCTTCGATGTGATCGTTGACGAGACCCATTGCCTGCATGAAGGCATAAACTGTGGTTGGGCCGACAAACGTCCAGCCGCGCTTCTTCAGATTCTTGGAAATGAGAACCGATGTCGGCGTTGTCGGGTTGGCCATGACAGTGGCACGATCGACCACCTTTGGCCTATCGTTATGACCGGGCTCGAAGCTCCAGAAATACCGGGCGAGCGACCCGAACTCCTGCCTCAGTTCGATCGCACGGCGGGCGTTGTTGATCGTCGAGACGATCTTGCCTCGATGGCGCACGATGCCGGGATCGGCGAGGCAGCGTTGGATATCGCTGTCGTCGAAGAGCGCAACCTTCTCGAAGTCGAAGCCGGCAAAGGCAGCGCGGAAATTCTCGCGCTTGCGCAGGATGGTGAGCCAGGAGAGACCGGACTGGAACCCCTCCAGGCAGATCTTCTCGAAGAGGCGGATGTCATCCGTTACCGGCCGCCCCCATTCCTCGTCGTGATACTTGAGGTAATCCGGGAGGTTGGCGTGCCAGTGACAACGGCTCTTGCCGTCTTCGCCGATGATGATGCCCGTATCGCTCATGATCCCGCTTCGCTTTCGTGCTGCGAATCCGGCTTTACCATTTGCAAACTCTCTTTCCAAACCGAACGATAACCCTGACGAAAAGTTTATCTCTCGCTTCGGACTTGAATGAATTCAAATTTACGATTCGCTGGCGGGAACGGTGGCAGCGTGGCGGCAGGCGGCCGCTGCCGTCCGTGCATTTTCGGCCATTTGTAGAGAGTCCGTCCGATGATGAAATCCCTTCTGCTCGCCGCAGCGATGCTCGGCGTCTTTTCCACCGCTGCGCTCGGCGACGACCGTTATACAACGCGCCCGCCGGTCGTGCTAAGCCCGGACCTTGCAGCCCCATGGGTCATGCAGCTCGGCGGCAAGGTTCGTCCCGTCGTCTACCGACAACCGGCCTTTCCGAAACGCGGTCTGTTCACATCCGGCGTCTTCGGCCGCGCTCCGGCCGCCGTGGCGCAACCGGTGTCCGCCATCAATCCCGGCGTCCCAGTCGTCCGCCGCCAGCTTGAGCCGCAATTTCTGCCGCAGATCGTCACCTACGACACCAAGGAACGGCCCGGCACGATCGTCATCGATACCAACAGCCGCTTCCTTTACCTGGTAATGGAGGGCGGCAAGGCGCGGCGTTACGGAGTGGGCGTCGGCAAGCCAGGCTTCGAATGGGCCGGCGTGCACAAGATTACCCGCAAGTCCGAATGGCCGGACTGGACGCCGCCAGCCGAAATGGTTGGCCGCGAAGCCGCCAAGGGCCACTATCTCCCGGCGCGCATGGACGGCGGTCCCGAGAATCCGCTTGGCGCGCGCGCCATGTATCTCGGTTCGACGCTCTACCGCATCCACGGTACCAACGCCCCCTGGACGATCGGCAACGCCGTTTCCTCCGGCTGCATCCGGCTACGCAACGAGGATGTCGTTGACCTTTACGAGCGGGTAAAGGTTGGAACCCGCGTCATCGTCATGTAAAGGCTCCCGAATATCGGGCGCGCGGCCAAGAATAGTTGCAATTAGACATCGCAGCTGTTTCATTCCGCGCCGACATCTTGAACTGGATCGAAGTTAGGGTAGCTTCGGTCCGGTTTTGCTTTGAGGGAATCAACCATGCTGAAATTCGCGACGGCTCTTGCGGCCACCGGCCTTCTGGTCACTTCCATGTCCGCATCGGTCTCGGCGCAGCCGATTACACCCGCTCACGATGGCGCGCCTGTCGTTCGGGTCGCCGCACCGCCGAAGTCGGTCAAGCCGCAGTTCAAGCGCCAGCGCGTGCACCTCATCACCAACGAGGCACCCGGCACGATCATCATCGATACCAACCACAAGTTCCTGTATCTCGTCGAAACCAAGGACCGCGCGACGCGCTATGGCATCGGCGTCGGGCGCGAGGGCTTCGGCTGGTCGGGCGTGGTGAAGATCGGCCGCAAGGCAGAATGGCCGGGCTGGACGCCGCCGGCTGAGATGCGTGTTCGCGAGGCGGCGAAGGGCCACATCCTCCCGACCTTCCAGGAAGGCGGCGAGGACAATCCCCTTGGCGCCCGCGCCATGTATCTCTACAAGGGCGGCAACGATACGAGCTTCCGCATCCACGGCACCAACCAGCCGTGGTCGATTGGGCTCAACATGTCGTCCGGCTGCATCCGCATGATGAACAAGGATGTGATCGATCTTTACGATCGTGCGCCCGTCGGCACGAAGGTCATCGTCGTCGGCCCTGGCAACAAGCAGGGCGAAATCAGCTTCGAAGATCGCGGCATCGACGTGCTGCGGACGATTTTCGGCGGCTAAGCCAAGCAATTAGGCGGCCGGGCAACCGGTCGCCGATCTCAAACCGCGGATGCGGGGTCGCAAGCGCAAGGGCTATGCGATGCATGGGCTTTCGAGACCACCGGACGATCCGGCACCTCTAAGCCAGCGGCAGATCCTTTAGTTTCTCCGGCATATCTCCGCCATAGGCCCAATCCAACAATTGCACCGTGTGAACGATCGGAATCGCCGTCCCTGTCGCGATCTGCATCATGCAGCCGATATTTCCGGTTGCGATCACACGCGGCTTCGTTGCTTCGAGGTTCTTGACTTTGCGGGTCTTGAGCGCATCGGAAATGTCGGATTGCATGATGTTGTAGGTACCCGCCGACCCACAGCAGAGGTGACCTTCGGCAGGATCGCGGACATTGAATCCGGCCGCCTTCAACAGCTGCTTCGGCGCCATCGTGATTTTCTGACCGTGTTGCATCGAGCAGGCAGAGTGATAGGCGACGATGATGCCCTTCGGCATCTGCGCGGGGAGCTCGAGCGATGCGAGATATTCCGTGATGTCCTTCGCCAAGGACGAAACGCGTGCCGCCTTTTCGGCATAGGCCGCATCCAGCCGCAGCATATGGCCATAGTCCTTGATCGTCGTGCCGCAGCCGGAAGCGGTAATGATGATTGCGTCGAGCCCGCCTTCTTCGAGTTCACGCGTCCACACATCGACGTTGGCACGTGCGCTCGCCAATGCCTGCTCTTCCCGTCCCATGTGGTGGACGAGCGAGCCGCAACAAACCTCTCCCTTGGGAACGACGACTTCAACACCAAGCCGTGTCAGGAGCCTGATTGTTGCCTCGTTGATCCCGGGATCGAGAACCGGCTGCGCGCAACCAGTCAAGATCGCGACGCGACCGCGTTTCTCGCCGACCGGCGGGTGGCTTGCCGCCGCGGCATAGGCGGAGGTGGGGGGAATGCGACGCGGCGCCAGCGCCAGCATCGCGGCAAATGGCTTCAATGCGGGCGCGCGCGCTAAAAGACCTGCGAACGGCCGCCCCGCTGACGACAGCTTGATCGCGAGGCGAAACCGATCGGGATAAGGCAGAACAGCAGCAAGGATGGCGCGCACGAGCCGGTTCATGAAAGGACGCTTGTAGGTCTTTTCGATGTGCGCCCGCGCATGGTCGACGAGGTGCATATAATCGACACCGGAGGGACAGGTCGTTACGCAGGCGAGACAGGAGAGGCAGCGGTCGATATGGGTAACGACCTCGGCGTCGGCCGGGCGCCCGTTTTCCAGCATGTCCTTGATCAGATAGATGCGCCCACGGGGGCTATCGAGCTCATTGCCGAGCGTGACATAGGTCGGACAGGTCGCGGTGCAGAAGCCGCAATGCACGCATTTGCGCAGGATCTTCTCGGATTCGGCAACGTGCGGGTCGGCAAGTTGGGCCGGGGTGAAATTGGTCTGCATGCCTCAAGTTCCTGCCATCTTCCCGGGATTGAAGATGCCGGCGGGATCGAATTTCAGTTTCAGTCGCTGCGATAGCAAGGCCACAGCCTCCTGCTGGGGCTGAAAGGCCGCAATCCCAGATCGCATCTTTTCAGGTGCGCGGATCAATGTCGCATGGCCATCGCCCAGCGCCTTGATGAACCGGCGCAAAAGGTCCGCATCCGCGTCGGCCTCCATCCGCATCCAGATCAGGCCGCCCTGCCAGTCATAGTATGCGTCAACACCGGCTTCGAGGCGAAGTGCCGCGACCAGCTGATGGCCGGTCCCTGGGGCGACGGAGACGCGCCACACCGGTCGAGCCGTACCGTCGGCATAGGGCGCGACATCGCGGATATCTCTCCAGAGACGGACACTGTCTGCCTGCTCGAAGCGCGTGACGGATCCGAATGCCGCCATGGCTGCGGCGAGCTTGGTTGCCCTGGCATCGACTGAGCCGGGCAGGCCTTCGATCCTGAGACAGGTTCCCTCGCCTTCGGAGAGCGTACTGTCGAGAAATTTCCAGGCGACGGTCATCGGCAGATGTGCGGCGCCGGAGACTTCGACCGGCAGCGCCATCGCCGCCGCCATGGCGTTGGCGGCCTCCGCATCGTTCAGCCCCGAGATGACGATCGTTGCTTCGGTTCTCGGCCGCGGTGGCACGCGGAAAGTTACTTCCGTCAGGAAGCCCAGCGTGCCGTGCGAGCCAGCCATCAGCTTGACGAGATCCAATCCGGTGACGTTCTTCATCACGCGGCCGCCTGCCTTGATGATCTCGCCCTTGCCGTTGATGAAGCTCACGCCAAGCAGGCTGTCGCGCGCAGCGCCGGCGACGAAACGGCGCGGCCCCGAGACATTGGCGGCAAAGACGCCGCCGATTGTCGGCTCACCTGTCGTTCCCATGATCGGCCGATGGTCCATGGGCTCAAAGGCCATCATTTGACCGTTCTCGGCGAGTGCGGCTTCGATCTCGGACAACGGCGTTCCCGAGCGAGCGGTCAAAACCATCTCGCCGGGATTATAGGCCGTGATGCCCCGCAGATTGGACGACCGCAGGCGGCTTTCCGCCGCCACGGCGTTCCCGAAACCCGAGCGAGTGTTGCCGCCGCAGATCGCCAGCGGCTCGCCGGCCTCGGTGTGGCTGCGGACGATTGCCGCGGCCTCTTCGTCCGTTGTGGGCGATAGATCGATCATGCGGCCGGACGTCCCTCGAGCGGGAAAACCTTGGAGGGGTTCAGGAGCCAGGCCGGATCGAAGGCGGCGCGCGCCGCCATCTGCTGCTCCAGGTCCGCCTCGGAATACTGATGACGCATCAGGTCGCGTTTTTCGATGCCGACGCCATGCTCGCCCGTGAGGCAGCCGCCCGCATCGACACAGAGCTTCAGGATCTCCATCCCCGCAGCTTCCGCACGGGCGGCATCTTCCGGATCATTCGCATTGAACAGGATCAGCGGATGCATATTGCCATCGCCGGCATGGAAGACGTTGGCGACGCGAAGCCCATAGCTGTCGATGATTTCAGAGGTTTTCGTCAGCACATAAGAAAGCTGGCTGAGCGGCACGGTTCCGTCCATGCAGATATAGTCTGCTATCCGGCCAGTCGCGCCGAAGGCGGATTTCCTGCCCTTCCAGATCAGCGCCGCCTCGGTTGCCGACTGGCATTCGCGGACGGTTTTCACGCCATGCTTGCGCGCGATTTCGACGATGCTCTTCAGCATGTCGTCCATTTCCGCCTCCGATCCTTCGACCTCGACGATCAATAGCGCCCCCACATCCAGCGGATAGCCGGCCTTGGCGAAGGCCTCGCAGATTTCGATCGCTGGCTTGTCCATGAATTCGATCGCGACGGGAATGATCCCTGATGCGATGATGTCGGCGACACAGGATCCCGCCTCCTCGGACGTATCAAAGCCGAAGAGGACCGGCCGCGCGCCCTCCGGTTTGGCGATCAGGCGGACAGTCGCTTCGGTGACTATCCCAAGCTGGCCCTCATGTCCGCAGACAAGGCCAAGCAAGTCGTAGCCTCCGGCGTCCAATGCCTTGCCGCCGAAATCGATGACGGTGCCATCGGTCAGCACCATCTTGACGCCGAGCAGGTTGTTGGTCGTCACCCCATATTTCAGGCAATGCGCGCCACCGGAATTCATGCCGATATTGCCGCCGATCGTGCAGGCCAGCTGTGAGCTCGGATCGGGCGCATAGAAGAAGCCGTCCGCCGAGACGGATTCTGAAATATTCAGGTTGGTTACGCCGGCTTCGACGACCGCCACGCGGTTGGCCAGATCGATTTCGAGAATGCGGTTCATCTTGGAAACGCAAATGACGACCGCATCCTCCTGTGGGATTGCTCCGCCCGAGAGTGACGTTCCGGCGCCGCGCGGCACCACCGGCACGCCATAGCGATGACAGTATTTCATGACCGCAGCCACTTCCGCGGTCGTCCGCGGCAGGGCAACAGCAAGCGGCATCCGGCGATAGGAAACGAAGGCATCGGTCTCGAACGGCATCAACTCGCGCGCCTCGTGCACCAGGCATTCCGGCGGCAGCAGGTCGATGAGATCTGCGACGATCTGCCTGCGGCGGGCAAGCACGTCGGCACGCGGGGCGAGAAACGAAATAGTATCGGACATGACTCTCTCCCTTCGCTCCGACAGCGAAAACCGGAGACATCCTCTGCGCTGCCGGCTCAGTCGGGCTTAGCACTTTCCCGATTACGGCGCAAATTCTAAGCACTTATTCCAAAAGGATAAACAATCTGACGAATGACCAATCTCGGTGATCTCGAAATTTTCGCAAAGGTCGTTTCGACGGGGAGCATGTCGCTTGCCGGCCGGGCTCTCGGCTTTTCGCCGGCGGTCGTGTCGAAGCGGATAAAACGGCTTGAAGATCGGCTCGGCACGCGGCTCCTGCAGCGCACGACGCGGCAGATCTCCCTGACGGAGGCAGGCCAGGGCTTCTACGATCGCGTGCTTGGCATTCTCGCCGGCATCGAGGAGGCCGAATACTACATTTCCGGACGCTCGGCGCAGATGCAGGGCACGCTGAAGGTGACGGCGCCCACCTCGTTCGGACGCATGCATGTCGCCCCGCACCTGAAATCCTTCATGGATATGCATGCCGGTTTGGCGATCAATCTCGTGCTCAGCGACGAATTCACCGATATCATCGGCGAAGGCTTCGACCTTGCCATCCGTATTGCGGAACTGACGGACTCAAGCCTCGTCGCGCGGCGCCTTGCCCCCGTGCGTCGCCTGCTCTGCGCATCGCCGGACTATCTTGCCGCTAACGGCACGCCCCAGACCATCGAAGATCTCAAGCACCACCGCTGCCTGCCCGCCCACAACAACGATGCCTGGCGGCTGGAGGGGCCGGAGGGTCCGCTTTCCCTGCGGCCGGAAGGAATGCTCGTCACCAATTCAAGCGAGGTCATCAGGGAGGCCGTCATATCGGGGCTCGGCATCGCGCTGCGCTCCACCTGGGACATCGGCAGGGAGCTCCAAGACGGACGGTTGGTGCACATCCTTATTGCCTACGAAGGATCGCGCAACGTGACGCTTTCCGCGGTCTATCCCAGCCGCCAGTTCCTGCCGGCCAAGGTACGGCTGTTCATCGACTATCTCGCCGAGATCTACGGACCGGTTCCCTACTGGGAACGCTAGCTGTGGGTTTTCAGGAGGTTGTCCATTCGGAGCGGATTAAGGAGACTGGAGTTACACACTCAGCCTTGCAGGATCGCTCCGACTGAACATCCATGAGAACGCCGGTTTTGATGCCGCTTTGTCGAGAGGAGATGGCGCGCAACGTCGTCGACGACCGTTGTTCCGAAGCCCAGGCGGCAGGGTTTACCGCGTCACGCCGTGCCGCCGATCTGGTAGTGCATCAGCCAGATCCAGACGAGCAAAAGCAGAAAGGTGAAGTGAACGCGAATGGTCGTGCCAGCGATCGTGCCGAGATTCAGAGACCAACCCATCTTCATAACTCCAGGAAATGCGGGGGTGCACTATAAGCGCTTGCCGGGATCAGAGCACCTCAGGATGAAACAGCGACCTGTGGCTTACAATCTTCACTACCCCTAATAGAGATCTAGTGCGATTAATGCGCAATACCTTGTCGCCTTTTCCAGTCACCGCGACAGGCAAAATTTCAGGGTTGATCGAACCGGGAGATCGGATCCTAAGGACCGGCGCGGCGGACCTGGCACCCAAAACCCACTGGCCCGCTTAGTCTTGAGGCCCTGCTCACGAGGCGGGGGCTTTCCGCAGTCTTTCCCAGCCGCCAGTTCTTGCCGGCCAAGGTAGGGCTGTTCATCGACTATCTCGCCGAGATCTGCGGCCCGGTTCCCTACTGGGAACGCTAGAGGTTTCCAGCGCTCAATTCGCCAGTCTCTCGAGGACGAGATTAAGCAGCGCCCGCAAGCGCGCCTGCCGTTTCATATCCCGGTGATAGCCAATCCAGGTGTCGCGCCCCGGCGGCGCTTCACCGAGGTCGACCGGCTCGATATCAGCGATTGAATCGCCAAGGGGGCGCGGCAGGACGGCGAGCCCGGCCCCATTCCTGCACAGCGTCGCCTGGACATCGCGGTTGTTGCTGCGCATGGCAATCTCGGCCTTTGGCAGAAGACGCGTCAGCCATGTCACATCAGGCATGCCGCCAAACGCCTCGTCCATCGTTACCAGGCGCGCGCCCGCGCCATCTCCTGCCTTCGGGTGCTCCGCCCCTCGGCGGATGTAAAGCCGGTAGTCGATATGCAGCAGCTTCCTCGATATCACGTCCGGCTCGGGAAAGGGCGCGATCCGAACGACGACATCCGCCTCCCGGCGGGAGAGACTGAGCAGGCGGCTATCGGTCAGCAATTCCACGACGATCTTCGGATAGCGCAGCGAGAATTCCGCAAGGACCGGCGCCAGCACATGTGCACCGAACCACTCCGAAGAGGACAAGCGCAGGAAGCCGCTCAATTGCCGGCTCTGTCCGGCAAGTTCGCGTTCGAGCCCGAGTGCTTCCTCTTCCATCCGCTCGGCGTGGGCAAAGACGGCTGCGCCCTCGTCGGTCATCACAAACCCGTCGGCTGTCCGCTGAAACAGGGTCTGGCCGAGCGAGATTTCAAGGGCGCGAAGGCGACGCCCCATCGTCGGCTGCGTCAGGCCGAGGCTGCGGGCGCCGGCGCCGAGAGTTCCCTGGCGCGCAATCGCCAGAAACAGTTTGAGATCGCTCCATTCCACAAGCCGACTCCCATACAAAAATGTATGAACTTCGTGCAATGTCTTTCATTTCCATTCTCATATCAACGGCGCATTCTCCGGGCAACAACAGACGAAGGAGAGTTGCATGTCACAGATCACAACGATGAAGGCGCTCCTGATCGACGCGCCGAACGCGGATTTCCGCCTTGCCGAGATCGCCCGGCCGGCGCCGCGCGAAGGCGAGGTTTTAGTCCGTATCAAGGGAAGCGGCGTCAATCCGCTGGACACCAAGATCCGCGCCGGCAATGCCACCCATGCGCGCCATCCGTTCCCGGCCGTTCTAGGTATGGACATTGCCGGCGTCGTCGAGCAGGTCGGTCCCGGCGTCACCGAGTTCCATCGCGGCGACGAAGTCTATGGCATGACCGGTGGCGTCGGCGGCATCCAGGGCTCGTTGGCTGAATTCGCAGCGGTCGACGCCAGGCTGATCGCGCCGAAGCCCAACAATCTCTCGATGCGGGAGGCAGCAGCCCTGTCGCTGATCGCGATTACCGCCTGGGAAGGATTGGTCGATCGAGCCAATGTCAGCGAAGGCCGGCAGGTTCTTGTCCTCGGCGCCGGCGGTGGCGTGGGGCACATTGCCGTACAGATCGCAAAAGCCGCGGGTGCTGATGTGTTTGCCGTCGACGGTGGCTCCAAGGCTGGCTATCTCAGAAGCCTTGGAGCAACGCCGATCGACTACAGGGTAGAGACCGTGGCGGACTATGTCGGCAATCACACGGCCGGCAAGGGCTTCGACATCGTCTGCGATACCGTCGGCGGCCCGGGCCTCGATACAGCCTTCCAGGCGGTCGGCCGGTTTGGCCACGTCGTCAGCGCGCTCGGATGGGGGACGCATGCGCTTGCCCCGCTGTCGTTCAAGGCGGCGACCTATTCGGGCGTCTTTACGCTGCTGCCGCTTCTGACCGGCGAAGGGCGAAGCCACCACGGCGAGATCCTGCGCGAGGTGGGCAAGCTCGTCGAGGCCGGCAAGCTGATGCCGAGGCTGGACGCGCGCCGCTTCGGACTTTCCGACGCCGCCGAAGCGCACGCGTTGATCGAAAACCGTCAGGCAAACGGCAAGCTGGTGGTGGAGATCGCCTGAAATCTGGACGCGCGCGGCGGAATCTCGCCGCGCCCGTCACCTATCGCGCCAGATCGAGATAGGCGCTCGCCACCATGGCATCGATATCCGCGGGTACCGGGACGAGACAGCTCTCGGCGCCGACTTCGCGTCTGGCGACACGCTCGAGGCAGCGCGCCTGCAGCGTGAAACCAAGATCCATCGATTCAACGGAATTGCCGAGCGGCCTGGGACCGGCGAGGTTCGCCATGTGGCCACCGCCGAGAACATGGAAAGAGCGACCGTCCTTCAGGTGCAGGGTCTCGATGTGATCCGCCTCGTAGCGATCGATCCGCACGACATCGGGGTGCTGCCGGAATGCGGCAACGTCGATCTCATGCGGGAAATGTCCGCCATTCATCAGGATTGCACCATCCTTGATCAGCGGAAGGTCGGCTGCGGTGATGATCGCGGGAAAGCCCGTAACGGTGACGAGCACGTCGGCCGAGGCAATCGCCTCGTTGCGCAGCGGCGTGGAAAATCCGTCAAGATGCGCCCCCAGCGCCGTCACCGGATCGATATCAACGACGCTGACGGCTGAAAACGCGTTGCGGAAACAGGCGGCGGTTCCCTTGCCGCAGGCCCCGTAGCCGAAAACCGTCACACGCTTGCCGTTGGTCGAGCGGTTGGTGAAGCGCATGTAGCTTTCGAAAAGGCTCTGGCCGACGGCATGTCTGTTTTCGGCGAACTGCTTGATCGGGCTGTCGTTGATGACCAGGATCGGCATGTTCAATTTTGCCCGTATCGGCAGCAGGCGTGTGCGGCCTGACGTAGTCTCCTCGGTGCCTCCGAGAAGGCTGGCGTAAGGAGCCCCGGCCGCAATCGCCAAGAGGTCGCCGCCGTTGTCGAGCAGAAGATCCGGCTTTTCCGCGACGACCGCCTGCAGGCTCTCATGATGCGCGACTGGGTCCGTTGTCTGGGTCGCGAACACAGTGATCCCCTGCGAACGGAGAAACTCGACAGTCGAAGGCTGCGTGCTGTTCAGATTTCCGGTGCAGACAAGCCGTGCGCCGCCGGCTTTCAGGGTCATCAGCAGCGCCACGGTCTTCGGCTCCAGATGAATCCCCGTGCCGATGGTCAAGCCGTTGAACGGTTGGGTCTTCTCGAATTCTGCCGCCGTTGCCTTGAGCAACCTGCAGCTGTTGCCGATCCATTCGATGCGGCTTGCTACTCTTTGCATATCCATGTCCTTTTGCTCGCAACGCAGTGTTAGGCTCGGCAGCGCCTTTCGACCATGGAGATAATTCTGCGCAATAGGGCAGAAAATCTGCCCTATTGCGTCGCCGCGCCAGAGCGGAGCAACCAGTCGCGAAGGGCGACGAACGCGGGTTTCGGCGAGTCGACGTTGCGACAGCACAGGCTATAGCCGGCCAGTCGGCGAATGAAGCCATAGGGTGCAGCAAGCAGATTGCGCTGCAAGTCATCTTCGATGGCAGCGCGCGGCGCGAGCACAACACCAATCCCCGATCGCACCGCCCCGAGCACCAGCAGCAGATCCTCGAATTCCTGCTTGCGCCGGAACATCACGGCCTGAGTGCCGCTCTCGGCAAACCACTCCTGCCAAAGGGTTGGCGCGCTGCGGCTGACAAGAGCGGTGATCTCCACCATCCGCGCGGGATCGCCGGCGATCCTTTCTGCCAGATCCGGTGTCGCGACGGGTCCGAATTCGTCCTCCATGAACTTGACCGCTGTCACCCCTGCCGTTGGCCGGTATTCGGCGCCCATGATGACGGCGTCGAGTTCCGGGTGCAGCGCCAGCGGCTCGACGACCGACATCGGCACGATATCGACGTCGACGACGCCAAGCTCAGCCTGCATGTTTGCAAGCCGCGGCATCAGCCACCATATAGCAAAGGCCGAAGGTACGCCGAGGCGAATGCGGCGATCCTCGCCACCGACAAAATCTGCAGCGGCGCGTTCCAGCGTCGCGAAGGCAGCGGTGGAGGCCTCCGCGAACAGTGCAGCTTTCGCGGTCGCAGCCAATTTTCTGCCATCGCGTTCGAACAGTTTCTCACCGAAATAGTTCTCCAGGATCGAGATCTGCTGGCGCACCGCGCCGCGTACAACACCAAGCTCGGCGGCGGCGCCAAGAATGCTGCCGTGACGGTATACGGCTTCAAAGGCGCGAATGGCTTTTAAGGGAGGAAGACGCATGATTACCATAGTATTGACATAACAGTGTATGAGATGACGCCGCCGTTGATTGAAATGCAAGGCGCGCTCATATTGAACGCCTGTGCATTGGCGGAATCAGGATAGTATCTGACGGATTTTTTGTTACCCGGCGAAACAAAAAGTTCCTATTGATAGTTATCAAATCCGAGCCAAAAGCATGAAATGCGTATGGATCGCGCAAGCTTTCCAGCGGATACTAATATAGACGACTCACTCGAACAGAACGCCAAGGTGACCCGACCGTTGACTCTTCTCGCCCGCCTCGCTGCAGACGTCCAGCTCATGTTTCGGCGCCCTCCGCGTCAACAATATGCTGCGCTCTGCTATCGGGTCAAAAAGAAAACCAACGACGTTGAAGTACTTTTACTGACCAGCCGCGACAC
The DNA here is from genome assembly GCF_000377185.1 of Rhizobium sp. 42MFCr.1. Taxonomy (NCBI): domain Bacteria; kingdom Pseudomonadati; phylum Pseudomonadota; class Alphaproteobacteria; order Hyphomicrobiales; family Rhizobiaceae; genus Rhizobium; species Rhizobium sp. 42MFCr.1. The sequence continues at coordinate 113,011 of NZ_KB897826.1, read as the reverse complement.
CGGCCGCTGGGTGATCCCCAAGGGATGGCCGATGGACGGAAGGTGCTCGTATGAGGTCGCCGCACGCGAGGCATTCGAGGAAGCCGGTGCGCGCGGAACCGTCGAGAACGAGCTCCTTGGTTCCTACTCCTACCCTAAGGTGTTGAAGAACGGCCTAAAGGTCACCTGTAAAGTGCAGGTCTATGCTCTCGAGGTTCTGGAGATCGCCAAGAACTTCAAGGAAAAAGGCGAGCGCAAGGTGGAGTGGGTCTCCTGCGACGAGGCTGTGAAGCGCGTTCATGAGCCTGAACTTCGCAATCTCATCCTGCTGTTCAAGCGCCGCATGACGGAACAGCTTGCGGCAAGCATGCCAAAGCAAATTCCGGCGGAATGAATACTGCCATCTTGCGCTGCTAAACTTGGCGGCGCTAAAGCAGGATTCAACGAAGGAATAGCATGCCCAACCGATCAGCCGTCCTCACGAAACGAACGCTCGACAAAGACCTCGACAAGCTTACGCATGTCGAGGATGCGACGAAGTTCGTCTCGCGCAAACTGGTGGCGCCGGGCCTCGGGCTGATCTTCCTTGGGCTAGCCATGCTTTTCGCGGGCGTCTATGTCTTTGACCGGCCAAGCGCCGTGCTGGTGATTGCGGCAGCGGCGCTCGCCGCCTACATGGCCATGAACATCGGTGCAAACGACGTTACCAATAACGTCGGCGCCGCCGTGGGCGCCCGAGCGATGACGATGGGGCAAGCTCTTGTCATCGCAGCCATCTTCGAAATTCTCGGGGCGACAGTTGCCGGCGGCGAGGTCGTCAAGACGATCTCCTCCAGCATCGTGGATGCCGTGCAAGTCCCACCAGGCACACTCAGCTGGATCATGATAGCGGCACTGATGGCCGCCGCATTGTGGATCAACCTCGCGACCTGGATGAACGCACCGGTCTCGACCACGCACGCGATCGTCGGCGCGGTGATTGGAGCGGGTATCGGCGCGGTCGGTCCGGACCCGGTGAACTGGCGGGTGATGGTCGAGATCACATCGGCCTGGGTGACTTCGCCGCTGCTTGGCGGCGTGATTGCGGCCGGCCTGCTTTTCCTCGTGAAGAGCCTGATCATCTACCGCGACGACAAGATTGCCGCGGCGCGGCGTTGGGTCCCCGTTCTGATCGCGATGATGCTCGGTGGCTTTGCTTCCTACATGGTGCTGCAGCTTACGCCCGCTGGCGCGTTTTCCTCGTTCACAATCCTCCTTTTCGGCGTCGCGGCCGGCGGCCTCGGATGGTTTGCCGCGCGTTCATTCGTTCACAGGCAGGCCGTAGGGCTGGAAAACCGCAACAGCTCGCTGCGCGTCCTCTTCCAGATTCCCCTGATTGGCTCGGCAGCTCTGCTCTCCTTCGCACATGGTGCCAACGACGTATCCAACGCAGTCGGCCCACTTTCGGCAATCGTGCGCGCGGTCGCGGGATCCGCAGCCGGCCCGAATGGCCAGCCCCCGATCTGGGTGCTGCTCATCGGCGCCTTCGGTATCTCGGTCGGCCTACTGTTGTTCGGGCCGCGCCTGATCCGGCTGGTCGGTGAACAGATCACCAAGCTCAACCCCATGCGCGCCTATTGCGTTGCGCTGTCGACGGCCTTCACGGTTATCGTGGCCTCGTGGCTCGGCATGCCCGTCAGTACGACGCATATCGCGGTCGGTTCCGTGTTTGGCGTCGGCTTCTTCCGCGAGTGGTACACACGGAACTCGAAGCGACGCATCCGGTACGTGCGGCGCAAGGCGGAAAGCTGGGCGATTGATGAACCGGAAGATCCGAACACGCATGAGGTTCGTCGCCGCTATCTCGTTCGCCGTTCGCACTTCATGACGATCATCGCCGCCTGGATCATCACGGTGCCGGCCTCGGCAGCGCTTGCAGCGATGATCTATTGGGTTATGTTCGCGCTCTTTGTATGAGCAGGACTTTTCGATGCGCGCCAATTTTCGGATGCAACGGCTGTTTGTGGACGCTCCCCTGGCCGCCGGAGCAACGGTCGAGACGACGGGCGACCACTTCAACTATCTCGCCAACGTACTGCGCATGACTGATGGCGCCGAACTGCTCGTCTTCAATGGCCGCGATGGCGAGTGGAAGGCGCGCCTCACCTTTCCAACGCGGAAACGGATTGTAGTGGTCGCCGAGGAGCAGACCCGCCCGCAGCCGGCAGCGTCCGATCTGCACTATCTCTTTGCACCACTTAAGGTCGGGCGACTCGACTACCTGGTGCAGAAGGCCGTCGAGATGGGCGCAGGCCTTCTGCGTCCAGTGATGACCCAGCATGTGCAGGGCAAGATCACCAATCTCGACAAGCTGAAGGCAAACGTCATCGAGGCAGCGGAGCAATGCGGCATACTCGATATCCCCGACGTTGCCGAGCCCGTGAAGCTGTTCGACCTGCTGGACACTTGGCCGAGCGACCGCCGCATCATCTATTGCGACGAGGGCGATGCGGGGCAGAACCCGCTACCACTGCTGTCCAAGATCAGCGAGCGACAGCTGGCGCTCCTTGTCGGCCCAGAGGGCGGTTTCTCCGAGGAAGAGCGCGCGCGGCTGCGCGGCCTTGATTTCGTGACCGCAATCCCGCTTGGGCCGCGGATCCTCAGAGCCGATACGGCTGCGGTTGCTGCCATGGCAGTCATTCAAGCGTCGATCGGCGACTGGAATTAACCTTAGGATCGGTCGCAGCCGAAATATCCTGCTATTTTTTTGATGGACCGTTGAAACAATTTCACTTGCAACATACGTGGGAGCGGTCCTAATCACCCTTCCAATTGCCCGGGTTTTTCCAGGCGCTCTCCCATTGCAGGTAGACTTGAATGGCTCGCGATACCACCGACCAGACGCCACTCTCTTCGGTTCAGGAGCTGACCGATTATCTTGCCGCGGGGAACAAGCCGGCGGAAAAATTCCGCATCGGTACCGAGCATGAGAAGTTTGCCTTCTTCCGGGCGGACAACGGCCCTGTGCCGTATTTCGGCGAGGCCAGCATTTCGGCGCTGTTGAAAGGCCTTCAGCAGAAATCCGGCTGGGACCCGATCATGGACGGCGACAACATCATCGGCCTGGGCGAGCCGAACGGAATGGGCGCGATATCGATCGAGCCTGGCGGCCAGTTCGAACTGTCCGGCGCGCCGCTGGAAACGATCCACGAGACCTGCAAGGAATCGAATACCCATCTGGCGACGTTGCGCGAGATCGCCGAGCCGATGGGCATCCGCTTCCTCGGCATTGGCGGCAGCCCTAAATGGACACTGGCCGAAACGCCTGTCATGCCGAAATCCCGCTACGAGATCATGACCCGCTACATGCCGAAGGTCGGCGCCAAGGGTCTCGACATGATGTATCGCACCTGCACCATCCAGGTGAACCTCGACTTTTCCTCCGAAGCCGACATGCGCAAGAAGATGCGGGTTTCGATGAAGCTTCAGTCTCTGGCAACCGCGCTGTTTGCCTCGTCGCCCTTTACCGAAGGCAAGCCCAACGGCCTGCTCTCCTGGCGCGGCGACATTTGGCGCGACACCGACAACAATCGCTCCGGTCTGCTGGACTTCACCTTCCGCGACGATTTCGGTTTTCATGATTATGCCGAATGGGCCCTCGACGTGCCGATGTATTTCATCGTGCGCGACGGGCACTATCACGACTGTACCCACATCACGTTCCGCCAGTTCATGAACGGCGCGCTGAAGGGCGCGGTTGCCGCCTGGGAGCCGACGATGGGCGACTGGACGAACCACCTTTCGACCCTCTTCCCCGACGTTCGCCTGAAGCGCTTCCTAGAGATGCGCGGTGCCGATGGCGGCCCGTGGCGGCGCATTTGCGGGTTGCCGGCCTTCTGGGTCGGGCTTCTCTACAACGATGCTGCACTCGAAGACGCGGATATGCTGACCAAGGACTGGACATTCGACGAGGTCAACGCGTTGCGCGATGCCGTCCCGTCTCAGGGTTTAAGGGCAAAGTTCCGCGGCCATGAGCTTTATGAGACGGCGCGCGAAGTGATCGCCGTTTCGAAGTCCGGTCTCCGAGCGCGCAACAAGCTCAACAAGGAAGGCCAGGACGAAACCATCTTCCTTGCGCCGCTCGACGAAGTCATGGCCAAGAAGGCGACTTTGGCCGAGGATCTGCTGGCGCTGTATCACGGCCGCTGGAACGGTTCCGTGGAGCCTGTCTTCGAAGAGTATCAATACTAGGGTCTACCCTAAGCCCTTCTGCAAAAAGCGGTTTGCGCATTCCTTTTTCCGGCTATAGTGACGCAATTACGCGTTGCGAAACCGGGAAAGGGATTACCATGCTGCCACTCTTCGACATGATGATGCAGGCCCAGAACGGCGCGGCGATGGATGCGGTCTCCAAGCAGTTCAATCTTGCCCAGGAGCAGGCCACAAAGGCGATGGCCGCGCTGATGCCGGCATTTTCCGCCAGCCTGAAACGGAGCAGCAGCAACCCCTACGACTTCATGGGGCTGATGCAGGCGGTCGCCTCCGGCAACTACGCCAAATATTTCGAGGACATGGGCAAGGCCTTCACCCCGCAAGGAATCGATGATGGCAACACCATCCTCGGGCAGCTGTTCGGCTCCAAGGAGGTCTCGCGGGCGGTTGCGGCGCAGGCTGCCCAGATGACCGGGATCGGCCAGGAGATCTACAAGCAGATGCTGCCCGTGATGGCCGATACTTTGATGGGCGGCCTGTTCAAGCAGTCGATGGGGCAGATGAACGCGCCCGTCAATCCATTCATCAACACCGCCATGGGCGAAACCATCCAGAAATGGCTGGAAAGCACCGGCTTTGCGCCGAAGCAGAAGGCCGCTCCGGAGCCCACCATCTTCGACAATCCTTTCACTCAGGCCATGCAGCAGATGTTCGGCATGCAGAAGCCGGAGGCAGAGAAGACGGTCACCAATCCGTTTTTCGACAATCCATTCGCAAAGGCCTTTCAGGAAATGATGGGCTCGCTCGGAAAGCCGGTTGAGCCGAAACGAGCCGAAGCCCCGAAAGAGCAGGCAAAGGCAGAGGCGGAACGCTACGTCGACATGCTGAACAACATGTTCGACAGCGGGCTCGAGGTTCAGAAGAGCTACCAGAAGAGCATGGAAGCGATCTTCGAGACCTATATGCCGAAGGCGCCCTCCACTCCCCCGAAGGCATAAAAAAACCCGGAGACGGCTGGGAGGCCGGTCACCGGGTAAGAGGCAGGGCTATTGGCTATCACCCTGCGGGGAAAAACTGGGCCGGTCTCAATCCTTTTGGGACCGGAAGAGCGACTTCGGTCCGCGGTTGCGCGCGGATTTAGTCAGGTGTTCCGACGGATCTTCAAAGAAGGTGGACGCCAGGAACGCGGAAGTGAGATCGGTCCTGCTAAGGCCGATATCCTTCAATTGATTGTCATCGAGCTCGTTCAGCTTGTTGATCTCCATACGGTTGCGGATCACGCGCAGTACGGATGACAGCGTTGCAAAGCCATTTACGAGACGCTGGAAGAACGTCAGCGAGGTCTGGCTGCAGTCGAGTTCGAGTATCCGGTCTGTCGTGCGCATGGGACGATCCTTTCATTGGCGCGCAACAACCCACCCCTCCCGCGAGGTCGAGCGGCAAGGCATCGGGTTGAAATCGGAGCGGACAGGCAGGGTGTCTGTCCTTCACTTTGCTTGATTTGCACCCCGAAGATGCCAAACACCTATTGATCAGTCCAACGAATGTTTCTAATGATTAACATCAGAGATCTTTATAGGTTAACTCATGTCAGCGCCTCTCGATATTGATCAGTTGCAGACCTTCATTGCGATTGTGGATTCCGGCAGCTTCACCAAGGCTGCCGACAGAGTCTACAAGACGCAGTCCGCTGTCTCCATGCAGATGCGGCGACTGGAAGAGCGCATCGGCAAGCAGCTTTTCATCAAGGACGGGCGCGGCAACCGCCTCACCGTCGAAGGCGAGAAGCTCTTGAACTATGCGCGACGAATCATTCGCCTCAACAACGAAGCGATCGCAGCCTTTGATGACAACCGTCTCGAGGGCACGCTGCGCATCGGCACGCCCGATGACTACGCCGACCGCTACATGCCCGAGATCATCGGCCGCTTTGCCAAGACGCATCCGAACGTCGAGCTTTACATTGTCTGCGAACCCTCGGTGGGCCTCGCCGAGCGCATGAATCGCGGCGAGCTCGACATCGCGCTGGTGACCCACAATCCGCGCGAACGCATGTCGGATGTCGTGCGAACGGAACCGCTCTGCTGGGTCGGCTCTGCCAACCATCCGATCCGTGACGATGCCCCTGTGCCGCTCGCCGTCGGCCGTCGCGACTGCCAGTGGCGGCAGCTCGCCTGCTCGGCGCTGGATGCGGTCGGTCGCGAACACCAGATCCTGTTCACCAGCTGGTCGTGCACCGTCGTCGCGGCCGCGGTCCTCGCCGGCATGGCCGTTTCCGTCATGCCCGAATCGGCTCTGCGCACGGGGATGAAGGTGCTAAGCCAGGCGGACGGCTTCCCTGCCCTGCCCCCGGTCCAGATCGGCATCATGAAGCGGCCGGGTGTTTCCATCTCGCTGATGAACGCGATCACGGCGCATATCACCGCCTGCCTCGACAACATCACCCCCGCTGTCGTCGATGACAATCTCGACGCTGACGTCAAGAACGCCTATGGGCGGGCTCAGCCCCGCCTCAAGGTCGCTGGCATCGTCCCGAGTTGGTAGGCTCAGGCGGCAACCGGTGAGAGGAAGGCTGTTCGGATCACGCGCTTCCACTCATCCAGGATGCGTCTTGCAAGGGAATCCTCGCTGACGACCGCAAGGCGGATCGATGCCCCAAGCAGATGGCTGAACAGATAGCTGCGGGCCTGCATGTCGGCTGCGGAGAGCTCAGGTGCGACGCGGCGGACGGTATCCTGAAAGATGTCGGCAATCCGCTTGCTATGCTCGATGTTGAGCAGCAGCAGGTCGTGGTCGGTTTCGGTACCCATCCAGATGCCGAGATAGGCGGCATCGTTGCGATAGTCGGCGTAGTGCCAGTCGATCGTCGCGACGAGTACCTCGAGCGCATGGTCGACGGAGTGCACGGACGCAAAGGCCTCGGCGATGCGCGTCTGGAGCGCCAGCGCATGGCGGTCGAAGAGCGCTTTGACGATCGCCGCCTTCTCGGGAAAATACTGATAAACGGAACCAATCGGAACCTTGGCGGCGACGGCCAGTTCCGTCATCCGCATGGCGCTTACGCCCTTTTCAGCGATGAGTGCGGCTGCGGCCGACAAGATGTGGTCGAGCCGCTGAATACTGCGTTCCTGCTTTGGCTTCCGGCGGAGGCCAATACGATCCAAACTTCCGACCTTCATGTCGTTCCCATTTGTTCTATGTGGAGCGACGGAGGTGGTTCATACCGGCGCCATCTCGCCGATATGACATGCAGGTCTTCACGACTCGTAAACGAGATGCATCGGATTGTATGGATGGGGAAAAGTATAAGAAAATCGGGGTGATACACCCGTATTTGGTCAACTCCGCGTGTTGTTTTGCTCACTTGCGACGGGTTGGACGTTAATCGTTGTGGCCGTGGCTTCTCGGTCGCTGCGCGCACCGATTCGCGCACGCTACATGTGCCTCAAGTGCCCTCAAATCGGCGGCCACTCAGATGCCACCTGAAGAGCGGCCTTGCTCGTAATTCCATTGACCTTCGATAATCTCAAGTCGTACTTAATGAGATTATCGATTGGAAGAGATTATCATGCTGACCTTACGACAGATGCGTTATTTCGATGCGCTGGCAACGACGCGCCATTTCGGCAGGGCCGCCGAAATGGTCCACATCAGCCAGCCGGCGCTGTCGACCCAGATCATGGAAATGGAAGAATATCTCGGCGCCAAGCTAGTCGAGCGAACGCGGCAGAGCACGATCCTGACGCCGAAAGGCGAAGAGGTTCTGCACTATGTCCGCGCCATCCTGCATCAGGTCGACCTGCTCGAGCAGACGGCCCGAAAGGGCGAAGGCACGCTCGAAGGTCTGATCCGCATCGGAATTATTCCGACAGTCGCGCCCTACCTCGTCCCTCAGTTCGTTCCGCATCTGCGCAAGACTTACCCCAGCGTTGAGGTGGAACTTCGGGAGGCGGTCACCGATCGGTTGATGGCGGACCTCCTGACGGGAAAGCTCGATGCCGTGATCGCGGCCTTGCCGCTCGATATCGAAGGCATCCAGACGCGACCGCTCTTCACCGACCGCTTCTTCATGGCCGTAGCGGACAACGGCGAGGCGGTGCTGATGTCGCCGCTCACCGAGCATGAAGTAAATGTCGATCGCCTGCTACTGCTCGAGGAAGGACATTGCCTGCGCGATCAGGCCCTTGCCGTCTGCAGCGCCGGCAAGCGCAGCCTCGTCAACTTTGGTGCGACCTCAATGGCGACGCTGCTGCAGATGGTGTCGCATGATATGGGCATGACGCTCATTCCCGAGATCGCCATTCCGACGGAGACCAGCCGCAATTCGATCCGCATCGTGCCCTTTACCGATCCACAGCCGTCACGCGAGATCTGCCTTGCCTGGCGTCGCAGCAACCATCGTGGCAAGGAGATGGAGGCGCTGGCAGAGGCGATCATCGCTGTCGCCCCTGCGCCGCGCGAGCTGGCGGCCTGATCAGGCCAGGTTCTTCTTCAGGAATTCGACAGTCCTGCTCCAAGCGAGGTCGGCCGCCTTCTTGTCGTAGCGAGCCGCCGACGTGTCATTGTTGAAGGCGTGGTTGACGCCGTCATAGACGAAGATCTGGAAGTCCTTGCCATTGTCCTGCAGCGCCTTCTTGTAGGCGTCGATGCCGGCATTGATACGGTCGTCGAGGCCGGCGTAATGCAGCATCAGCGCAGCCTTGATACCAGGCACATCGGCCGCCTTCGGCTGGGCGCCGTAATAGGCAACACCCGCCCTCAGGTCCGGCGAGGCAACAGCGAAATCGTTAACCAGCCCGCCACCCCAGCAGAAACCGATCACGCCGACCTTGCCATTGGAATTGTCGAGTTTGCTCAGATATGTAAGCGTCGCCTCCGCGTTCGCCACCGTGGCGGGTCGGTCGAGCGTGCTGAACATCTCGCGGGCTTTGTCCTCATTCTCCGGCGTGCCGCCCTGGGGCGAGAGGAAGTCTGGCGCCAGCGCGATGAAGCCCTCCAGCGCCATGCGGCGCGCGACATCGCGGATGTGCGGGTTCAGACCGCGGTTCTCGTGGATAACAATCACGGCGCCGAGTTTTCCCGATGCATCCTTGGGTTCGACGAGGTAACCTTTCATCTCACCAGCTCCACCGGGATAGGTGACGTCCTTGGCCACCACCCGCGTGTCGTCGGCGGCGATCATTTCGGCGCTTGCCTTGTTGGCCGCAAGCATCGGTGCGATGACAGCGGCTGCGCCGGCGGAACCGGCCAGTTTCGTCAGCTTGTCCATGAAGTTGCGGCGATCGAGTGTCAGATGCGTGTATTCGTCGTAGGCGTTGATCATCGCCTGCGTGATTTCCGGCTTGTTCATTTGAGGCCTCCCGTTCCCTACCTGTCGGCTTTCGCCTGTTGGGGAAGATAGGTCAGCGGCCAGTAACGCAGGAACAAAACTGCGTTACTTCAAGTCGCTCAACCGTTCGCGAATGCCATCCAGGCGGCAACCCACATCCACATGGCGCCGAGCACCACATAGCCGCAGGCAAAGAGCGGGCTGCGATAACGCAGATTGTTGCTGGTCACGTGGATGAAGGCGTGCAGATAGCGCGATGCGACAAAGATCCAGGCAAGAACAACGGCGACGAGGTTATCGGCTTCCGTCATGTAAAGAAGGACGCAACAGGCGTAGAAAAGCACCGGCAACTCGAACTGGTTGGCGAGGCAATGCTTGACGACAAGGCCTTCCGCTGGCTCGTCGCGATTTTCCCGGTAGTTCGATCGCCGGATCTTGCCCCCCCGAACCAGCTTTTGCCGGCGGTACGAGAGAAGCATGTAGAGGAAATAGACTAGGGCTACGTGGGCAATAATGGGCCAGAACATCTCGTAGCCGGTCATGCTGTCTCTTCCTTGCGGTTTTTCCGTTTGATTTCCACGCTGTAGAGGAAAACAACCGACGCCGCAAATGCCCGTCGCGATTGTGCGACGGGCATGGCTGCTGCATCAGACCTGGGCGATGCCGCCATCGGCGAAGAGTTCTGCGCCAGAGACGAAGCTCGATTCATCCGAAGCCAGGAACAGAGCTGCGGAGGCGATTTCTTCGGCGCGACCGACGCGGCCCATCGGAACCTGCGAACTGAGATAGTCGAGAAGGCCCTGCTGGTCAGCCTTGTCCTTGCCTGCGAGTTCGACCAGGCCGGTCGTTTCCGTCGGGCCGGGGCTAAGCGTGTTGACGCGGATGCCGCGGTCCTTGAGATCGAGGATCCAGTTGCGCGCGAAGTTGCGGATCGCCGCCTTCGAGGCAGCGTAGACGCTGAAAGCGGGCGTGCCCGTCGCACCGGCCGTCGAGCCCGTCAGAATAACCGACGAGCCGTCACCGAGCAGCGGCAGTGCCGTTTGCACGGTAAAGAGCACGCCCTTGACGTTGCGGTTGAACGTGTCGTCAAACTGTTCTTCGGTGATCTGACCGAGCGGCGCGAGCGAGCCCCCGCCTGCGTTGGCGAAGAGCACGTCGATGCGGCCGGCCTCTTCCTTCACGCGATTGAACAAACGATCGAGATCGGCCTGCTTGGCGGAGTCGGCCTGGATGCCGATGACGTTGCCGCCGATCTCGTCGACAGCCGCGGCGAGCACATCTGCGCGGCGGCCGGTGATGAAGAGGCGAGCGCCTTCGGCGACGAAACGCTTCGCCGTGGCGAGACCGATGCCCGACGTGGCGCCGGTTATCACTGCAATCTTGCCATTCAATTTCTGAGTCATTGTCGTCGTCTCCTTTTGTTCGACTGAGCAGAAGATATGGACGAGCCGATCGTTTCGAAATAGAAAGGAATGAAAACCATTGTTGCAAATACGAAATGATGAAGCTGCCAGACTTCGAAGGCCTCGCGATGTTTGCCAAAGTGGCGGAGGAGCGATCGTTCGCCCGCGCGGCAAAGACGCTGGGTATTTCCGTAGCAACCGTTTCGCGCGGCGTCGCACGCCTGGAACAGAGACTGGGCGCCCGGCTGTTCAATCGGACATCGCGCCAACTGTCGCTGACGGAATTCGGCCTCCGTCTCGCCGAGCGCGCGTCGCGGATCTACTCCGATGCGGAGGAGATCGAGAATGCGGCGCTCGAGCTGTCGAGTCGTCCCCGCGGTCTGATCCGGCTGGCAGCGCCAATGACGTTCGGCGTGCATTGGATTGCACCGATCCTGCCCGAGTTCTTTGAACTCTACCCCGACATCAGCATCGATCTTCACATGAGCGACGCAAGCGTCGATCTCGTGGGGGAAGGTTTCGATGCTGCGCTTCGTATCGCGGTTTTGCCGGACTCGTCCCTAATTGCCCGTCGGCTCGCGCCGGTTAAGCCGTTCATTCTGGCGTCGCCTGCCTATCTCGAGAAATACGGATGTCCTGAGCATCCTCGAGAGCTGGCCGCGCATCACTGCCTCGGCTATGCCTATCGGCCACGCCAGGACATATGGCGGCTGACGAATAAGGCAGGCGAGGAGGAATTCGTCACCCCAACCGGCCCACTTCGGGCGACCAATTCGGAAGCATTGATCCCAATGGCGTTGCGCGGCCTCGGCATCTGCGAGCTGCCGGAGTTCATGGCCAGCGAATATCTAGCTGACGGGCGCTTGAAGGCGATCTTGACCGATTGGAGCCTGCCCAGCGGGGCACTTTATTTTGTCACGCCGTCCGCACGCGCACGACCGGCAAAGGTCGAAGTATTATCGGAGTTCATGGCGGCTCGCCTTTCCAATCCGCCATGGCGGTGGCCGCGGTAAGCTACTGCTCGCCCTCTTCGCCGCGCATCGCACGAACGACAGCGAAGCGGATGATGACGACGAGGCAGATGGCGAGGCTTGCGAATTTCAGCCGTGTCATCCACGGCAACAACTGCGCGGCCTGATCCGCCCAGGCACTGTCCCCGAAGGCGATCAAGCTGGAGACATTCTCGCCGTAGTCGGCGAGGCCATAGATGAAGGGGAGCGCATAGATCAGCTTGGCGAAGAACGGCCGAATCGGGCGGTTGAAGTATGAGCCGCCGGGTCTCAGCTTGATCAAGACCAGCAAGAGGAGTGCCGTCAGAAGTGCCGGAAAGATCAGCTCGGGACCAGCGTACATGGCCCGCAACAGATTGTTGGCAATCTCGTTCTCGCCGAGGAGCCGCTGCATCCGGCCGACGGTCAATTCGTCATAACCGGCGAAATAGATATCGAGAACGGCTTGCCCGGTTTCGTGCTTGAAGGGGACAACAAAGCCGAACGTCGTCCACGCAAGCACGCCAAGGCAGACAGCCGCGAGCAGCGCAATAATCCAGAGCGGAATACGGCTGCCCGCGTTCATTTTCAGCCGCCGGAGCCCGGATAGTTGGGGCTCTCGCGGGTGATCGTCACATCGTGAGGGTGGCTTTCGCGAAGGCCGGCGCCGGAGATGCGCACGAAGGTCGCGCGCTCCTGGAAGTCCTTGATGTCCTTGCCGCCGACATAGCCCATGGCTGCCTTGAGGCCGCCTGCAAGCTGATGCAGGACGCCCGAAACCGGGCCCTTGTAGGGAACTTGGCCTTCGATGCCCTCAGGCACGAGCTTCAGCGTATCGCGCACTTCCGCCTGGAAGTAGCGGTCTGCCGAGCCGCGCGCCATGGCGCCGACGGAACCCATGCCGCGATAGGCTTTGAAGGAACGGCCCTGGTAGAGATAGACTTCACCCGGGCTCTCATCGGTGCCGGCGAGCAGCGAACCGATCATGACAGCGGAAGCGCCGGATGCGATCGCCTTGGCGACGTCACCCGAGAACTTGATGCCACCGTCGGCGATGACAGGGATATCCTGCGCCCGTGCTGCCTCAACCGCCGACATGATGGCTGCGAGCTGCGGAACGCCGACACCGGCGACGATGCGCGTCGTGCAGATCGAGCCCGGGCCAATACCGACCTTGACGGCATCGGCACCTGCATCGATCAGCGCCTTGGTGCCGTCAGATGTCGCGACGTTGCCGGCCATGACGCGGACGGAGTTGGACAGCTTCTTTACTCGTCCGACGGCATTGAGAACGCCCTGCGAATGACCATGCGCGGTATCGACGACGAGAAGATCGACGCCTGCCTCGATCAGGCGTTCGGCGCGCTCGAAACCATCGTCACCGACGCCGACAGCGGCAGCGGCGCGAAGGCGGCCCTGCGCATCCTTGGATGCGTTCGGGTTGAGCTGCGACTTTTCAATGTCCTTGACGGTAATGAGACCGACGCAGCGGCCTTCTCCGTCGACCACCAGCAGCTTCTCGATGCGATGCGCATGAAGCAGACGCTTGGCTTCCTGCTGGTCGACGCTTTCCTTGACCGTGACGAGATTCTCGCGCGTCATCAACTCGTAGATCTTCTGCTTCGGATCGGAGGCGAAGCGAACATCGCGGTTGGTCAGAATACCGACGAGACGGCCGGACTTTTCAACGACCGGGATGCCCGAGATGCTGTAAGTCTTCATCAGCCCGAGCGCATCGGCGAGCGTCGCGTCGGGACCGATCGTAACCGGGTTGACGACCATGCCGCTTTCGAACTTCTTGACCTGGCGGACCTGTTCGGCCTGCTCGGCCGGCGTCAGGTTCTTGTGGATCACGCCAAGGCCACCGGCCTGAGCCATGGCGATGGCAAGGCGGCTTTCCGTGACGGTGTCCATGGCCGAAGAGATGATCGGGATATTCAGCTCGAAGTCAGTGGCGATGCGCGTTGCAACGCTCGTCTGACCGGGCAGGACCTCGGAATGACCGGGCTGCAGGAGCACGTCATCGAAGGTGAGTGCATCCAAACCGGTTGGCGTTTCTATGATGCGAGCCATGGCCAATTTCCTTCAATTAAGAAAAATGCAACGCCTCCCGGAACGAATCGTCCGCACCGGCAGTGTGCAAGGGTTGCTTTGGAAGTTGGCGAGGGCTGGTAACACGTCTATGACAGGAAGTGAATAGCAAAAAGCCCGACGTGTTCGCCGGGCTTGGTATGGCTGCCATGCAGCGGTCTCACAGGTCGAACTGATAGGTCTTCGGAACGAAGCGATATCCGTCGTCGTGTGCCTCGACAAAGCCGACGGCGGGGAACGGCATGTGGTAGCCTAGGAGGGCAATCTTGTCGGCCGCGATCATGCCGAAGACCTTGCGGCGCGTTGCTGCTGCCTGCGCCTTGTCCATATCGAAACGAACCTCCCAATCCGGCTTCTGCAGCGACAGAATATAGTGATTGGCGGTGTCGCCCGTTGCCACGAGGCGCTTACCCTCGGATTCGATGTGGAAAACCATGTGGCCCTGCGTGTGGCCCGGCGCCAGCATTGCGGTGATGCCGCTTGCAACGGTGCCGCCATCGCCGATGAACGTCGCTTTCTCGGCAAGCGGCACGACGTTGGCGAGAACTGTCTTGTGACCGCCTTCGGCGGCTGTGCCTTCACGCGCTTTGTCCGTCCAGAAATCGTATTCGATCTGGCCGATGACGTAACGCGCGTTCTTGAAGGCCGGTGCGCCCCCTTCCATCAGGCCGCCGATATGATCGCCATGCAGATGGGTCAGCGCGACCAGCGTGATGTCGTCGGGCGAATAGCCGGCAGCCTTGAGCCCATCGCGAAGCAGCCCGCTGCCGCGGGCGCGACCGCCTTCGCCAAAACCCGTATCGACAAGGATGACATCCGATCCTGTGTCGATCAGCGTCGGTGCGTAAGTATTGACGAACTTGTCGGTCGGCAGGAAATTCCTCGCAAGCAGCTCCTGAACCGTTTCCGGCTTCTGGTTGGTTGCGAAGGTTTCATAGGGCTTTTCGGCAATCGTGGCGCCGTCCTTGAAGACGGTAAATTTGTAGGAGCCGAGTTTAAACTGATTGAACTGGGGCTGCGGCGTCGCATCCATCTTGGTCTTGTCTCCACTTACGGCCATAGCGGCCGTCTCTTTCAAAATCATCGGCGTCGCCAGCAGGCTGATGCCCGCAGCAAGCAAAGTGCGCCGTTTCATCCCCGGTAGTGCCATATCCCGCCTCCCAATAGCGTGCAGCATCACTGCCGCATACCCCCAAATGACCAACAGCCGCCGCGTTTGTTGCACCCGACCAAAACAAGCATATGTCAATCTTGGCCGTTGAATTTGCTGAGCAAGCGGTCTCACGCAGACGTGATGCAAACGTGCTTCGGAAGCGGAATGAAGGGTTGGCAGAGCCTGTCGCGAGGACTACAGAGCACGAGCCTCCACCGCCTTCGCAAGACCTTCAAGGCATTTCGCGTATGAACCGCATCGTTCCGCTGATCCTCGCCGTTGCTCTCTTCATGGAGCAGATGGACTCCACCGTCATATCGACCGCCCTGCCCGCCATCGCCAACGATCTCCACGTCGGGCCGATCACGCTGAAGCTGGCACTGACCTCCTACATGGTGTCGCTTGCGGTCTTCATTCCGATCAGCGGCTGGATGGCGGACCGGTTTGGCGCCAAGCGCATTTTCCGCCTGGCCATCTGCGTCTTCGTCGTCGGGTCGATCTTCTGCGCAATCTCGTCCGGCCTGATCGAGTTCGTCATTGCGCGCTTCCTGCAGGGCATGGGCGGGGCGATGATGACGCCGGTTGGCCGCCTTGTGCTTCTGCGAACGACGAAGCGAAGCGAGCTTGTCTCGGCGATGGCCTTGCTGACCATCCCGGCGCTCGTCGGACCGTTGGCCGGACCGCCGTTAGGCGGCTTCATCACCACCTATTTCACCTGGCACTGGATCTTCCTGATCAACGTGCCGGTCGGCATTGTCGGCGTCTGGCTGGCAACGATTTTCCTGCCGGAGGTTGAGGCGACGGCGCCGCCGAAGCTGGATTTCACCGGCTTTTTGCTGACATCGTTTTCGGCCGCCGGCGTCGTCTTCGGCCTTTCCGTCGTCAGCCTCCCGGCCTTGCCGCCCGTTATCGGCATCATGGCGACGGCAATCGGCCTCGTCTGCGGTTTTCTCTATGTGCGCCATGCCAAACGGCATCCAGCGCCGATCCTCAATCTGAACCTCTTCCGCAATCCGACGTTCCGCGCATCGACAACCGGCGGCACGCTGTTTCGCATCTGTATCGGCGCCATGCCCTTCCTGACGCCGCTGATGCTGCAGCTCGGCTTCGGCCTGACGCCGTTCCAATCGGGTCTCATCACTTTTGCCGGCGCGATCGGGGCGATCACGACCAAGTTCATGGCGCGTCGCGTTTTCGCGGCTGCCGGCTTCCGCACCACACTGCTTTCGGCAGCAGGGGTGACGACCGTGGTTACGGTCGCGACCGGCTTCTTCACGCCACAGACGCCACATCTCGTCATCATCGCCATTCTTTTGGTCGGCGGCTTCTCGCGCTCGTTCTTCTTTACCGGCGTCAATGCGCTGGCCTTTGCCGACATCGACGATGCACAGGCGAGCCAGGCAACGTCGATGAGCTCGGTGATGCAGCAGATCAGCCTGGCGCTTGGCGTCGCGGTTGCCGCAGCAATCCTTGAAACATCGATCCATTTCCGCGGCGAGGCGCTGCAGGTGGCCGACTTCCACGTCGCCTTCTACGTGATCGCGATCCTGACTGTCGTGGCGACCATCCCGTTCATCCGGATGGACAGGAGCGCCGGCGCGCTTGTTTCCGGCCACCGTGCGAAGCGCATCACCCCGGCGACGATCGAGGCGGAACAACAGACCGTGAAGTAAGGCCTATTCCGGAGTCTCGCAGACGGCGCTCAGCTTGTTGCCATCCGGATCGCGCACATAGGCGGCATAGAAATTGGCATGGAACGGCCGCAATCCGGGGGCGCCTTCGTCTACGCCGCCCGCGGCAAGGGCTGCGGCATGAAACGCATCGACGTCCGCACGGCGCTCGGCATGAAGCGCGACCATCGAGCCGTTGCCAGTTGATGCCCGCCTGCGGTTGAACGGAGTTACGATCCAGAGCCGGCATCGGGTGTCGCCATCTGCGGCGTAGCCGATTTCCTCTTCGGAGTAGCGCTGGCGGCGATAGCCGAGCAGCGGCAGAACGATATCGTAAAACCGCCGCGCTTCATCAATGTCGTTGGTTCCGAGGGTGACGTATAGGAGCATGGTACCCGGGCATTCCAAGTCTTGGGAGACCGGATCATCACCCGAGACCAGCCCAAAGATCAAGCTTCGGTGACATCGGGCTCCATCTGGCGGCCCTTGAAGCCTTTCGCCAGCAGGAACATCTCCACGGATTCGGCCCGCGACGACGGCGGCTTGACGTGGACAACCTGCTTGAAATGCCGCTTCAGCATGTTGAGAAGATCGCGTTCGGTGCCTCCCTGGAAGGTCTTTGCCAGGAAGTGGCCACCCTCCCCCAGCACTTCGATGGCAAAGTGTGCCGCCACTTCGCAGAGATGCATGGTGCGCAAATGGTCGGTACGGTGGTGGCCGGTCGTGGGGGCTGCCATGTCCGAGATCACCAGATCAGGCGTGCCGCCGACGGCCTCGATCAACTGTGCCGGCGCTGACGGATCGAGGAAGTCCAGCTGCAGGATCTTCACGCCCGGCAGCTGATCCATCTCCAGGAAGTCGATCGCCGCCACACGGATATCCTCATCCGTCGAGCCCGTGACCTTGGCAGCGATCTGCGACCAGCTTCCCGGTGCGGCACCCAGATCGATGATGCGGCGGGCGCCCTTCAGGATGCCGTGCTTCTCGTCGATCTCGAGCAGCTTGAAGGCGGCACGAGCGCGATAGCCCTCGAGCTGGGCGCGCTGCACATAGGGATCGTTGATGTGGCGCTGCAGCCATTGCCGCGACGACGCCTTCATCTTCTTGTTCTTGACGCGCTGGCCGAGTTTGCGGCCGGTGCGGCTACCCGCAATCGTTGGCTTCGCCATGCTTGTCCCCTATTTGCCGCGCTGGCCGCGGCGGTTGCGGTGGCGCCGCCAGACGCCGTCGTCCGCCATCATGTCCGTGAGCAGGCCTTCCCTCAAGCCGCGATCGGCAACCCGCATGCGCGGGCTCGGCCAGCGGCGGCGGATCGCCTCCAGAATCGCGCAGCCGGCGAGCACCAGATCGGCGCGATCCGGTCCGATACAGGGATTGGCGGCCCGGCTTGCGAAATCCCACGACAGCAGCTTTGCCTGCATCGCCGAGACCTCGTCGTCCGAAAGCCAGATGCCGTCGACCTTGCGGCGGTCGTAGCGCGGCAGGTCGAGGTGGACGCCTGCGAGCGTCGTCACCGTTCCCGAGGTGCCGATGAGATGGAAATCATCCGCGTGACCGATGTCGATCGCAGGGCAATCGAAGTTGTCGAGCATGCCCGCCACTTCCACCACCATGCCCTCGAAAACATCCGGGGTGACATCGCGCCCGCCATGACGCTCCGATAGCGTGACGACGCCGACGGGAAGCGAGGTCCAGTGGGTGATGTGGTTTGCGAGGCGATTGAAGCGGTTGTCGCCGATACGAATGACCGCGATTTCGGAGGAGCCGCCGCCGATATCGAAGAGGACAACGGAGCGGGTCTCGCGTCCGACGAGCGACGAGCAGCCCGAGACGGCAAGCCGCGCTTCGGTCTCCCGATCGATAATCTCGAGTTCGAGGCCGGTCTCGGCAATGACGCGTTCGAGGAACACGGCCCCGTTGCTCGCCTGCCGGCAGGCCTCGGTCGCGATCAGCCGCATACGGCGGATTTCGCGGCTCTTCAGCTTGGAGGCGCAGACGCGGAGCGCATCGACGGCGCGATCCATCGCATCGTCGGAGAGGCGGCCGCTTGCCGCCAGTCCCTCGCCCAAGCGTACGATCCGGGAGAAGGCGTCGACAACGCGAAACTGACCCGGCCGCGTCGGTTGCGCGATCAGAAGACGGCAATTGTTGGTGCCGAGATCGAGAGCGGCGTAAAGCTCATCCGGCCACGGATATTCGTGGCTGCGCTGCCCTCCTTCGGACGGGCGTGCCCCACGATTATCGTTCTGGCCGGTTCGCAATTCGGCTGCCCCGGCCCGCCCGGCGGGCGCTGGCTGCTGCGGCTGGGCCGGACGTCCGGTCGGTTTTTCATGGACCAGTGGGCGTCCCTGGAGGCCGCGCTTGCCGCGATGCTTGCGGCGATTGCGGCGACTCGGCACCGATTCGCCGTCACCGCGAACAGCGTGCGTCGCGCTTAGGGCGTTTTCGTTGCTTGCCTGATGCTGTTGAACCGCTTCGCCTGGAGCGCCTGCGCCACGACGGCGACGCTTGCGCTTGCGCGCGACATTGTCGGCTTCAATTGGGCGCGCCGCCTCTCCGGCATCGCCGGACAGGACATGCTGAGCGGACTGGTTCGCATTGCGGGATTGCCCACCACGCTTGCCCTTGCGGCGCCTGGATTTCTTGCCATCCCTGCGCCCTGCCGCCGACGCCCCGTTACCTTGCGGCCTTTGGCCGCGTTCGGGGTCTTCCACGTTCTTTTTCCATCGCGCCGCGCAAGTCCAAAAGGTATGCAGCAGGCGCTCATTCGATTTTGCGTTGGCGCGAAGATACCAGCGCATGGCGAAATCACCAAATTCTTTTTGGCGTTAGCGAAATAGGTCCTCTCTTCGAGCTCAAAAGCCAGCGTAAAACCCCTGTTCATTTTTTTCGAAACAGGTATTTGCAATCCGCCAGCTTTTGTTTATAAGCGCCGCACACCAGCGGAGCCGCTTCGAGCGCCGCACCTGCTGGGGAATAGTTCAATGGTAGAACAGCGGACTCTGACTCCGTCGATCTTGGTTCGAATCCAGGTTCCCCAGCCAATTCTCCCTAAATGCCCTTAATTCCTTGATTTTCCGGTCCTGCCGGATATCGTTTTGGCATCATACGCGACCTGATGCCCAGAGCTGTAGCACACAGGTGATGCCCGCCTAATGAGCGCGGGGGCGTCGCAGTGGCAGGCAAGGGCAACTATCCCATGGCGGTCCGCCACGACGTCCAGAACCTTATTCGCCGCGGCAACATCTTTTACCGGCGGGCGCGTGTTCCCAGTTCTTTCACGCGATGCCAGCCGGGCAGCCGGCTTTCATTGAGCCTTCATTGTTCGGACCATAAAAAGGCTCAAGCAGTCGGTCGGAAGCTCAACACGCTCATGGCCGAGCTGAAGATGAACTCGAAGGAACCGATGTCCAAGGCGCAGCTCCAAAAGCTTTGCGAACATGAACGCGACGTGATGCGCTTGCATCTTGAAGACGTCTCGATCGCCGCAAGACGCAACGGCCGTCCCGCCGACATCGAAGTGCTGGAGCTCCATCTGGAGAATGGCTGAGCTGACAAGCTGCTCGCGGCTCGACAACGGGGTATCTGCATCTCATATCTTTGCGATCAGATCGAACTATCTAGAGCTGCTCCATGAGGCGAACACTCGCGGCTTCCAGGATGGCATCCGAATGCTGATGCACCGGTCTGCAGCCGGTCGGCGCCCGTTCGTTACGAACCATCTCTGCCTTTCCTTCCATCCGCCATCAGCGATCATTACGTATGAAAGCCCGACCACGCTTGGCCGGCGCCGAATTCTCGATATCGCTGTTGCCCCGGCGATCGGTGCCGCCGCAGTTGCACCGTTCCTTGACGACGCGCTCAGCAAGCTTTCCTACTCCGCCAAGGTCGGTCATGACCTGTCGTAGGACCTGCGCGCAGGGTTCGTCTTTCGCAGTGAGCCTCAAGACGTCGACCAGCGAAGCAGCCAACAAAAAAGGCCGGGGCGAAACCGCACCGACCTTCCTCACATCGCTACTCATACCAGTGCCAGTACATCCGTGGTCAAAAGTAGAAAGCGATTGCGGCAAATTGCGAGCGGCAGACATATTCCAGCGCTCATCAGCAATGCCGATGAAAGGCATATAGGCACTCGCTGCATGAAACGCAAGCGCAATTTTTGGTTTTATTCTCGAAGTCTGATAAAAACAAAAATTGCACGAATTGCGTTGCATCCGGAGCCACGCTCAGGCATGCTCGCTTCTTCAGCAGCCAATGTCACGGGCGCTGCTGCATCAAGGGCTCACAGCCCTCGCCCCAAATTGAAGGAGGACCGAAGTGTCTTCCGAATTCGGTTATGTCTTACATTCCAGGGACCTTACTATGCTGCAACGCATCTTGGATGCGGCTGGATACAGTGCTGCCAATAGTGTTGCTCATCCTGAGCGATACAACATCGCAGCCAAGCTACTTTTCGAACGTTTCCAACATGGGATGACCTCCCCCGACGACCTATCCAGGGAACTGGAAAGGCATTTTGGCCGGGTGATTTCGGCAATATCTCCACCAAGCTTCGAGCGGACACGCGCCTCCATTCAGGGACGGCCTCCCCGGTAGAAATTTCCTGGAGCTGTAGGACTCTCCGCCTTCCCGATGTAGCGGGCCGATAGCATGGAACAACGCGTCAAGGCGGGGATTGAGGGAGTGGATCGCACGGGTGAGGAATGTTTCTCCCTCATGTCTTACGCTGGCTAACTGTGTGATCCACTATTCTCGAATGTGGAATCGGAGACCCTGTGTCGGTACCGAGCTGGCTAGTCTTAGTCGTTGTGAACGCAACCGCGTGCTGCTTCCTGTTGCATCTCCAGAAGAAGACCTTGATATGCTTTTTTGCGAATTGGCCTGGTGACGAACGGCCGCGCCTTCTTCTCGGCAATGCAGGCCTACGCTGGTACGATGACGGAAACAGTCACTCAGGGAGACGCGCAGTCCGCATTTCTCGCAGCGGCTCTTGACGCAGAGGCAGTGTTCCGGATGGCCTACCTCCTTACTGTGAGGATGGTCGTGTCTTCGCCATGAAGATCCCGAGATCACTGATCTCCATCACGTTGTCGTTTAGACCAAGAAGCGTGCCGCCCGCGCTTTGGTTTCGCCGTCGGTGCGGGCGCGCAAGCCTCACGTTCCAGACGGAGGAGCTTCAGCCGCTCCGTCTTCTTGGAAGCCCAAGAAGGAAAAGGCGGCCGCCGACAAAGCCGGCCCGCCCATTTAAAGTTCTCAGCCGAAGGCCAGCCAAAGCGCCCCAAAGAAGAATTGAGGTTCGGAAGGGCGATCGGCATCTGTATCGGTCGCCTTATCGTCGCCCAAGAAACACCGATCCGTTCCTGTTTGAGGCACTTGGCGACCTGCCATCCATTTCTTCCCTTTGATTGCCTGCTGCGAATACCCATCTATCTGAAGGCGGAACGAGTACTCGATGGCGCCGATAACGGACCCTCACATGATTGGAGTGTGGCCATGCTGGTACACCGATGGGAAACACCTCTCGTGCTGGGAGACAACCGCATTCGTATTGTCGTCGGCTCCTCGGAGGAGGCATTGACCTGGCTCGTCCATGAACCGAACCAGAGTGCGGCCAAGTGGCAACGAGCCTGGAAGGCCTGCCGAGCGGTCGTTGAAGGTCGGATGAAAACGGAAGACGCCAAGTCCGCCGTTCAGCTCGCGGCCACGCGCTAAGTCGTTCGAGTGCACCAATTTCGGTGATCCGGTCCTCAGGCGGCTGCCGGGTCGAGGTCTTGGCTGCTGCCTCTGCTTGATACAAGCTGGACGGCTGCGCGTTTGGTCCTTACTGGTGCGCGTGTGCCAGGTCTACTCGCCTTCACCTGATGATCAGCAGCCCGACACCGGTGGCGAACAGAACCCCCGTCCACAGCAAGTCGACGTTGATCCAGGCACTGCGCAATATTTCGAGCCCGACCCAGCGATAAACCGTCAGCGCAATGAGGCTTGTGACCGCCAACATTGCGAGCGTGTGGACGCCGACTGCGGCAATCGCCATGGCGGCGGAACCGGCGCCGCCAACATTCGGCAATGGCGGCTGGGTCAGACAGAGGGGCATCAGGGCGGGCAGGATCATGAGGCCGGCGCCATGGGCCGTGGCCATCAGGAACGACCAGAACACAAGGCCGGCGAGTCCCGTCCGCAAGCCGACGCGAACGCGGCGACTGTGCCCGAAGACTTGATGGCAGATCGCCCAGGCAACGAGCGTCACGCCGGTGGCCATGCGCACAGCATCCTGGTTCACGAAAAGGCCGGCGGCGACTACAGCTCCGGCCACCAACGCGATGGAGACAGCATGCCCGAGGGCAATGGCGGGTACGGCCTGAACCACCGCCGTGAAACTCTGCCGGTGAACGCCGAGCGCGACGGCAAACAGCCACCCCATCGCGGGATTGAGACCGTGAAAGGCGCCCAGTCCCGCCAGCAGCATCCAGGGCCAGAGCTCGTTCATCGGCGCCTCGTTTGCCGGATGTCGTTTCCCTAGGGATAACAATAGGAATCCGACGAGCAATCTCCACCTTGCAGGCGGACCTGATGCGGACGGTGTGACTTGGGCCATTCGACGAAGAATTTCTCGTCGAAGGCAATGCCACCTTCCGGCTTCGCATCGAGCTTCACCATCCAGCCCGTTATGCCATCGGGATAGAACTGCTCATCGATCGCCCCGTAAAGCGAGTTGGTGAAGTAGATGCGACGACCATCGCGGCTGATCTCGACCATCTGCGGGCCCCCGTTCAGCGCGCCATTCTCGGCCCCTGGGTGCGACGCACGCGAAACGATACCGCCAATGCGGACCTTGCCGGTCAGCCTCGGTTTGAACGGATCTGATACATCGTACTGAAGGAGATCGCCGGTTCCCCAGCAGGACACGTAGAGAAATCTGTCATCCATCGAGAGATCGATGTCGGTGACAAGCGGCGGCACGGCCTTGAAACCCTTGAGCATTGGCGGCAGTTGGTCGGCATCGGCGGGCTCCGCCGGAATGTCGATCACCTTTGTCACCCCCCATTTTTCACCGTCACGGTGCCAGACCCAAATCGAGGAGGAGAGATCCTCTAGGCTGAGCACGCAGTTGACAAAGCCATAGGCTTTCGTCGGGTCGTGCGCGGGCCTGAGCTCGAATACGAGCTGGTACTTTTCGCCGAAATCGATCGTCTGCAGGTGCTTGCGCGTGTGCAGATCCCAGAAATGCAGACGGCGTCCGTATTTCGCGCCGAGCAGGATGTCGGGGACGAGCCCGTTTTCGAAGGTATCGGGCGTGCCCCACTCGCTGGTAACGAGCGTGTCGTGGCCAAGGTGCCACCATACGTCATAGGAGAGCTGTTGCTCTCCCCGATCTATCTCCCACTGTCCGCGGACCTCGAAAGTCCTGTGATCAATCAGAAAAATCCCGCCTGGGGCCTTGCCTTCGGCATTGCCCAACGCGGCCACATAGATGCCCTCGGGGCCGCAATGGATGGTGTGCGGTCGGGAATAGCCGGCTCGTTCGGCCACGTCCGCGGGCTCAATCACCTTGACGATCTGAGGATTTTTGCCGTCCGGCTTGGTGTCGATGATATGGATTCGGGAAGATTTCAGTCCCGGCACGACCAGATAGCGGCGTTCCGCGTGCGGGTGCGGCGCGTTCGGGCACAGACAGGACGAACAGGCATTCCAGCCGAAATGATGCAGTTCGTCACCGACATTAGGCATCGCGAGCTTGTTTATGATCTGCCCGTAACTGGCCGATGTCGGATCGACATCGACGACGGCAAGTTCATCGGGAACCGCTCGCGTTGGATCAAAGGCGACGACATAGGCAAACGTCTCGGGCGCCGCCTTCATGGCCATGCGTGGCGACGGATAAAAGGTCGGATCAGGTTTCCACGTTTCCATGTGAATTGCTCCTGGCTAGCGTGTGCTGAACAGTGAAAAATGCTCGCTAAATGCTTGCCGACAGCCGACTCACGCTGCGGATGGGGCGGGTCCAAGGACGTTCAAGGGATACCAATTCGAACCGGCCACGCGAGCCGTAGAGGTCATCCTCCCCACGCAACTATCTCAAAAAATCGCGGGATTGGGCAGTCCTTTTTTTTCATAGCCGCTCTCGCCGCCACTCCGCCTCAGACCTCATGCAGTCCTTTTGCGGACATCCTCCGCCAGTTCCTGCATCCGGTCGATCGGAATGCGTCCAATCAGCATGAAGGCGTGCGTTTCGTTCGACCAGTAGACGACATTCATGCCGCGTCGGCCTTCGACGTCGGGATCCTGCTTTCCGACGTCCGAGCGAACGATGCAGAGTGCCAGCGGCCCCGTCTCCGGGTCCAGATAGGCAATCTGTGCGAGCGGCTTTTCGTCGTATTGCAGCAATTGGGCGCGCTTGAACTCGATGCCGGGCAGCGACACCGCTTCGGGTGACAGGGAGATGCCAAGTTTGTCGACGAGCCTGGCGAGCTGGGCTGCCTGCGCTTCGCCTGACGGCGACGGGCCGGCCAGGGTATCGACAGTATAGAGGGCGAGGTATTCGGCAACAACGGCGCGCCATTCGCTGCTTTCATCCGGAGCATCAACGCGATTGCGGATGCTGATGAAGGCCCGGTCAGCCACAATTCCGGCGAAGAGGCAGGCTGCAAGCGAACCGAGGAAACCGCGGCGACCGAAGCGTTCGGGAGCCGGCTTCGCGTCGGCCGGCGTACCGAGCAAGGTGTCGAGCCTTGCCTTCGGAGCTTCGGCAAGCAGCGGCTCGAAGGCTTGCTTGAAGGGGAGACTGCTCCGCGACAGCAACTCCAGCCTCGCGGCCGCACGCGCGTTCGAGTCGAGAAGCGCCTCGATGCGCGAGACCTCCGTATCCGACAGCTCACCGTCGATATAGGCCGTCAACTCCTCATCGGAGAGGATTTGGTTCTTGTCGTTCATGTAACCCCCTCTCCCGAGACACTGGCGGCTATCTTGGCGCGCGCGGCGGCAAGGCGGCTCATCACGGTGCCGATCGGGATATCCAGTACGCTTGCGACCTCCTTGTAGGAAAGACCTTCCACATAGGCGAGAAAGACCGCTGCACGCTGCGCATCCGGCAGCGCATTGACCAGCCGCAGAACCTGGTTTGCCATGAGATGGGTTTCCGCGTCGCGGGCGCCATCGACAACAAGGGCCTCGTCTGCATCGACGAAGCCCTGACCGAGGCGCACGCGTTGCGACCGGATCTCGTTCAACCAAATGGAATGAAGGATGGAGAACAGCCAGCGGTCCAGCCGCGTTCCCGTCTCGAACTGCTCGACGCGCTCCAGAGCGCGAACACAGGTCTGTTGCACGAGATCGTCGGCAACGTCGCGGCGATGCGAGAGCACAAGGCCATAGCGCCACAGCCGCAGCAGATTGTCCGCCAAGCCACTTTTGATATCGGCTTCGCTTGCGATGAGAGCCTCCGCCACGATTTTTCCTTCCAAAGCCGCCGGTTGCACCGACGGCTCTGGTACTGCGCGACTATAGGCAGGAAATGTGGTGTACGCGACCGGCATTGGAAGGTTCCTATTCAACCGTGGTTGCGCATTCCCGCTGTTCTTCAATGGTCAAGGCTTGAGGATCGCTTCGTTCAGATCGCGATACGCCTCGCAATCGGTGCCGCAGATCGTTTTGATTGTTTCCAGCTGCTCCTTGGCAAGATCGAGCCGACCCTTGATGACGTAGGCTTCGCCGAGATATTCACGAACCTGCGCGTATTTGGGATCAAGCTCAACGGACTTCAGGTAGTAGGAAATGCCTTCATCCGTGCGGCCGAGCTTGCGGGTGGCGTAGCCGCGATAGTTCAGAGCCTCGGCGGTATTCGGATCCTTCAGCGTATCGAGTATGGCGAGCGCTTCTTCATAGCGTCCGGCCTTTGCCAGCGAATAGGCGTAGTCCGTGCGGTTTTCTTCCGTCACGTTGGCGCTGCTCTGTTTGACGCACCTCTTCGTCCTCTTGTCGTACATCTGGCCCTTCTTGCAGGTCGGCATGGTGCTTTCGCTGCTCCTGCCTCCGGAGCCGCTGGACCCGCTGGATCCGCTACTGCTGCCGCCGCTGCTGCTGCCGCCGCCAATCGAAAATGCGGGCGTGGAGAGTGCAAACGCGGCAATGCAGCCGCCGACCAGGATGGAAGCAATACGAACAGTCGCGATCGTCATGGGATATCTCCTACGAAAATGACGTTGGCGGCGAATGAACACCGTTGACTGGCACTTTATTCGATTGCGTGTTCTTCTTTTTTGCACCTTGCGATCTCGGTGCGGGCGAATAAATGCGGGCCTGACGTGTTAGCCGCTCACGCGCCGGGCAAAAGGAGCATCCCGTGAGTGATACCGTAAAACTGTTGAGTCTTGCCGTCGCGACGCCGGAGCACGTCATCACGCAAAAGGAGGCGGCGGAAACCTCTGCGCGCCTGTTTTCGTCCCGCTTCAAGGATTTTTCGCATTTGGCAAGCGTCTTCGAGAATGCCGGCATCAAGAGACGTTATGCCGCCCGTCCGCTGGAATGGTTCATCGAGCCGCACGGTTGGCAAGACAGAATGGAGGCTTATGGCGAAGTCGCGCGCAGCCTGTTTTTCGAGACGGCCACCCATGCACTCAAGCAGGCCGGTCTAAAGGGATGCGACGTCGACTGCATCGTCACCATCTCGTCCACGGGCATTGCTACACCGAGCCTCGATGCACAGCTCGCAGAGAAAATGGGCTTCCGCTCGGACATCGAACGCGTTCCCGTTTTCGGACTCGGCTGCGCAGCAGGTGTTTCCGGGTTCGCCATCGCCTCGCGATTTGCCCGCGATCGGCCGGGCGCAACGGTGCTTTTCGTGGCAATAGAACTTTGCACTCTGGCTTTCCGGCTGGACGAGCTGACGCGCGCAAACATCATCGCCACGGCACTTTTCGGCGATGGCGCGGCCGCCTGCATTCTCCGGGCGGGGCGAGAGGGTAAGGCCGAAGTCGAGTCGACGGGGGAGCATCTTTTCCCCGATACGCTCGGTATCATGGGCTGGAAGATCGACGACACCGGCTTCGGCGTGGTTCTCGCTCAATCGCTACCGCCCTTTGCCGAGACGGAACTCGGCCCGGCCGTCGACGGGATATTGGCGAGAAACGGTCTCTCTCGTCGCGATATAGGTCGCTTCATCTGCCATCCCGGCGGCGCGAGAGTGCTTATGGCCCTGGAGAGCGCGCTGTCGCTAGAATCGGGAACCCTGGATCACGAGCGCGCGGTGCTTGCGGAATACGGAAACATGTCCTCGCCGACGATCCTCTTCGTGCTGGAGCGCGCCTTGAAGGAGGGATTGCCGGAACGCAGCGCGATGGTCGCCCTAGGACCGGGTTTCTCCGCCAGCTGCGTGACCTTGAAGAGAGCGGCATGATGTGGCCCTCCCTTGCACTGCTCGCCTTCGTGACCGCACAGCGCCTCGCGGAACTCGCCCTTGCCCGCCACAATACGCGGGTGCTTCTAAACAGCGGCGCGAACGAGGTCGCGCCGCAGCACTATCCTTTCATGGTAGCGCTGCACGGCTGTTGGATCGCCGGATTGTGGCTGCTGGCGATCGGTCGTCCGGTCGACGCAATCTGGTTTGCCGTCTTCATGGTTTTGCAGGCTGGCCGGCTCTGGGTCATCGGCACGCTCAAGGCGCGGTGGACAACACGCATCATCGTTCTCCCGGGCGCTCCGCTCGTCAGCAGCGGACCCTACCGATTCATGGCTCATCCGAACTATGTCATCGTGGCTGGCGAAATCGCCGTCCTTCCGCTTGCCTTCGGGATGCCCCTCTACGCGGCGACATTTTCAGTGCTGAACGCGGCCGTACTTTACGTCCGCATCAAAGCCGAAAACGAGGCACTCAGAACGACAATGTTTTTGAAATAAAACGACATTTTTCGTTTGCGTGCAGCCTGCCGTAGTTGCATTTTCATTGCTTGGAATAGTTGGAATGCACGGCAATGACAAAGAATGCAATTGTACTGGGCGCCGGTATCGTCGGCGTGTCGACGGCCATTCATCTGCAGCGCAGGGGTCGGCAGGTGACGCTGATCGACCGCAAGGCCCCCAGGCAAGGAGACCTCGTTCGGGAATGCCGGGCTCATTCAACGCGAAGGCGTCGTGCCGTACGGTTTTCCGCAGCAACTCGGGCTTCTGATCCGCTACGCTTTCAACAACCGGATCGACGCTCACTACCACCTCAAGGCGCTGCCCGGACAGCTCGCCTTCCTTGCGCGCTACTGGTGGAATTCCGGCGCGAAACGCCATGAGATGATCTCCCGCGCCTATGCCCCGCTGATCGAGCACTCGATCTCGGAGCACAATGATCTGATCGAAGCGTCCAATGCACAGCACTTGATTCGCAAGAACGGCTGGATGGAGATTTTCCGCACGGCTGGCCGGCGCGACGCGGAATTTGCCGAGGCAGAGCGCCTTAGAGCCGAGTTCGGCGTCATGCACGAGCAGTTGGACGCCGCAGCCGTCGCGCGGCTGGAGCCTCATATCAAGGGAGATTTCGTCGGCGGCCTGCGGTGGCGCGATCCTTGGTCCGTACTCGATCCGCACGGTTTGACGATGGCCTACCGCACCTACCTCGAGAGTCTGGGCGGAAGGTGTGTCACTGGCGACGCCAATTCGCTCGGTCGCTCCGGCTCGAGCTGGCGGGTGGTCACCAGCGAGGGGGCTCTGGACGCGGAAGATGCGGTTTTGGCGCTCGGCCCCTGGGCTGCTGTTGCAACACGTCGGCTCGGCTATGCCTTCCCGCTCGGCGTCAAGCGAGGCTATCACATGCATTATGCCGCGGCAGGCGATGCGACCCTCAACAACTGGACGCTCGATGCCGAGCGCGGTTATTTCCTCGCGCCTATGAGCCGGGGCATCCGGCTGACAACAGGTGCGGAATTCGCGGCACTCGATGCGCCGAAGACACCGGTGCAGCTCGATCGCGCCGAGAAGGTGGCACGCACAGTCTTTCCGCTCGGCGAGCGGCTCGATCCGGAGCCGTGGATGGGCGCCCGACCGTGCACGCCCGACATGATGCCTATCATCGGTAAGGCGCCCCGGCACGACGGGCTGTGGT
Organism: Rhizobium sp. 42MFCr.1; assembly: GCF_000377185.1. Taxonomy (NCBI): domain Bacteria; kingdom Pseudomonadati; phylum Pseudomonadota; class Alphaproteobacteria; order Hyphomicrobiales; family Rhizobiaceae; genus Rhizobium; species Rhizobium sp. 42MFCr.1. The sequence continues at coordinate 83,122 of NZ_KB897826.1, read as the reverse complement.
TCGCATTCGGCCACGCTCATCACGGGTTGACGCTCGGGCCTGTCACCGGCCGCGCCCTGGCGGAAGCGATCACCGGCGAGGCACCGTTCATCGATATTTCGGCCTATTCGCCGCAGCGCTTCTCGCACGCATACCAAACAGGCTCATAGAAGGACAACAATCCGCCAGACCGGCGGAAAGGAGGACCTGATTCCTCCAACGTTTACGCCGAGTTGCCTATAAGACGAGGGAAACTCTCAGAAAATCCAACATGTCTATTGCCTCCTCCCCCGCCCTCGAGACACGGCAGCCCCCGCTCGGCACGCCGGGTCTCGGCGCGCTCGTCGTTCTTGTCCTTGGCACACTACTGCTCGGCTACTATTACGGCCCGGCTCAGGGCGCACTGTTCCTTGTCGGCGGCGCCCTCGGCATTGCCCTCTATCACGCCGCCTTCGGCTTCACCTCCGCATGGCGCGTCTTCATCATGGATGGTCGCGGACGCGGCCTGCGCGTGCAGATGATCCTGCTGGCGATCGCCGTCGTGCTGTTCTTTCCGTTCCTGGCGAGCGGCACGCTGTTCGGCCATGAGGTCAAGGGTTCGGTGTCGCCCGCAGGCATCGGCGTGCTCGTCGGCGCCTTCATGTTCGGGATCGGCATGCAGCTCGGCGGCGGCTGCGCTTCCGGTACGCTGTTTACCGCCGGCGGCGGAAATGCGCGGATGCTCATCACCCTGTTCTTCTTTATCGTCGGCTCGGTGCTCGGCACCGTGAATTTCGACTGGTGGGTGAGCCTGCCGTCACTTCCACCGACCTCGCTGGTACAGAGCTTTGGCGCCATCGGCGGCATCGCGGTCTCGCTGATCATCTTTGCAGCGATCGCCGCACTGACTGTTGTCGTCGAGAAGCGCTGGCACGGCTCGCTCGAAAAGGAAGCGCCCTCCCCGCGCCGCGGCTTTTCGCGTTTCCTGCGCGGACCGTGGCCGCTTGTCCTCGGCGCCGTTGCCCTTGCCTTGCTGAACTTCGTGACTCTGTCGATCGCCGGTCGCCCCTGGGGCATCACCTCGGCTTTTGCACTTTGGGGCGCCAAGGGCGCACAGATCATTTGCATTGACCCGACCGCCTGGGCTTATTGGCAGACGCCCGCCAATGCCAAGGCGCTGGCCGACAGCGTCTTTGCGGATATCACCTCCGTCATGGATTTCGGCATCATTGCAGGTGCAATGCTCGCCTCGTCGCTCGCCGGTCGATTTGCACCGAGCTGGGATATTCCGCTGCGTTCGGTTCTAGCTGCTGTGATCGGCGGCCTGCTGCTCGGATACGGCGCACGCATCGCCTACGGTTGTAACATCGGCGCCTATTTCTCCGGCATCTCGTCGGGCAGCCTGCATGGCTATCTCTGGGCCGTGGCCGCATTTGCCGGCAATGTCATCGGCGTTCGCCTGCGGCCCTATTTCTTCTTCGAGAAGAAGGTCCTGCTGCGGACCGACGGCTAAGCAACGCCCAAAGACTTGAGATCGCGGAGCGCCGTTTCCGCCATCCCTTCGATTGTATTGTCGATATCGACGGTCACGACGCCGAGCTCGCCGGTCGGCACTTCGAGTGTCGCGAGTTGGCTTTCCAGCAAGGATGCAGGCATGAAGTGACCCTTGCGCTCACCCATCCTCTTCGTGAGCAGCTCCTTCGAGCCTGACAGATAGACAAAACAGAGTTTTCCATTCACTGCCTTGCGCAGCCGGTCGCGATAGATGCGCTTCAACGCCGAGCAGGAAACGATGACGCCCTGCCCACGATCAAGCGACGCTTTCATTGTCTGACCGATGAGGTCGAGCCAAGGCATCCGGTCGTCATCCGTCAAGGGAATGCCCTTCGACATCTTCTCGACATTCGATGCAGGATGCAGCTGGTCGCCCTCGACAAATTGCATGCCGAGGGCGTCCGAAATCTTCAGGCCGATCGAGGACTTGCCGCAACCACTGACCCCCATGACGATGATGGCGTAAGGGGTTCCGTTGGTCTCTGGCATTGCTTGTCTCTCTCAGCGTTCCGGCACTCCCGGGGACGGGAGAACGACGACCTTATGAAGCAGCGAGTGTCGCACTCTTGCGCGCAAGGCGAGCCTTGATGGTGTCAACATCCGCGCGCGGCGTGGCCGCAAACAAGGTCTTCGTATAGCTGTGCTGCGGATCGTTGAAAACCTGATCCCGCGCGCCATACTCCACAGCTTCACCGAAATACATCACCATGACGTCGTCGGCCATATAGCGGACGACCGAGAGATCGTGGCTGATGAAGACATATGTGAGGTTCAGCTCGTCCTGCAAATCCGCGAGCAGATTGAGAACCTGAGCCTGGACCGAAAGGTCGAGTGCAGACACCGGCTCATCGAGAACCAGAAGCCGCGGCTTCAGCATCAAAGCGCGGGCGATCGCGATACGCTGGCGCTGGCCGCCGGAGAACATGTGCGGATAGCGATTGAAATGGATCTCCTGCAGGCCGACCTTCTTGAGCATCGCCATCGCCAATTCGCGCCGCTCAGCGGCGGCCGTATCGGTGTTGATGATCAGGGGCTCCATCAGGATGTCGCCGATCTTCTTGCGCGGGTTCAGCGAGCCGTAGGGGTTCTGGAAGACAATCTGCACCTTGCGGCGAATTTCCGGTGTCAGATCGCCTGCAGCGATATCGATCTTCTTGCCGTCGATGAAGAGATCGCCACCGCTCGCCGGATCGATCATCGTGACGATGCGGGCGAGCGTCGACTTGCCGCAACCGCTTTCGCCGACGATCGCCAGCGTCTTGCCCTGCTCTACCTTGAAGCTCACACCCTTGACGGCGTGTACGGTTCTCTCCTTCTTGAAGAGACCGCCCGGCAGATAATAGTTGCGGACAATGTTCTTTGCTTCGAGGACTGGCGTCATTGGGCCGCTCCCTTGAAAATTTCGCCGATGGTCGGCAGTCGATCACCGGTGGCATTTTCCGGCAGGGCGGCAAGCAGCGCTCTCGTGTAATCGCTCTTGGGCGACTCGAAGAGCGACAGGACGTCGGCCTCTTCCATCTTGCGGCCCTTATACTGCACGATCACGCGATCGGCTGTCTCGGCGACAACGCCCATGTTGTGCGTGATCATGATCAGGCCCATGCGGTGCTCCGTCTGCAGCCGCATCAGGAGATCGAGGATCTGCTTCTGAATGGTGACGTCGAGCGCAGTGGTCGGCTCATCGGCAATCAAGAGCTTCGGATTGCAGGCGATTGCGATGGCGATCATGACGCGCTGGCACTGACCACCCGACATCTGGTGCGGGAAATGGCCGAGGCGCTCGGCAGGATTGGGAATACCAACGGCCTCGAACAGCTCGATGGCGCGCTTGCGCCGTGCAGCCTTGTCCAGCCCCAGATGGATTCGCAGAACTTCTTCGATCTGGAAGCCGACGGTAAAACAGGGATTGAGGCTGGCGATCGGCTCCTGGAAGATCATCGACATATCCTTGCCAATGATCTTGCGCCGCTCGCTCGCCGACATGCCAAGCAGGTTGCGGCCGTCGAAGACCATCTTGTCGGCCGTTACCTTTGCCGTCCAGGGCAGAAGGCCCATCGCCGCGAGCATGGAGACCGACTTGCCGGATCCGGATTCTCCGACGATTGCCAGGACTTCACCCGCATCCACCTTGAGCGACACGCCATCAACTGCGCGAAACGGGCCCGTGGACGTCTGAAACTCAACGGCGAGATTTTCGATTTCAAGAAGTGCCATATCAGGACCTCTTCAGCTTGGGGTCGAGCGCATCGCGCAGGCCGTCGCCCATCAGATTGATGGCAAGAACGGTGATCAGGATGCAAAGACCGGGGAAAGTGACGAGCCACGGGGAGCTCTGGAAGAATTCGCGCGCATCGGCAAGCATCGTGCCCCACTCCGATGTCGGAGGCTGGGCGCCCATGCCGAGGAAGCCGAGGGCTGCGGCATCAAGGATCGCGGCGGAGAATGCGAGCGTTGCCTGAACGATCAGCGGAGCCAGGCAGTTCGGCAGGATCGTCTTGAACATCAGACGGAAGGTGCCGGCGCCCGCGACGCGCGACGCTACGACATATTCCTTTTCGCGTTCGCTGATGACGGCGGCGCGCGTCAGCCGCACGAAATGCGGCTGGTTGACGATCGAGATGGCGATCATGGCATTGAGCAGGCCCGGTCCCAGAACGGCGACCAGCACGAGGGCCAGCAGCAGCGAAGGGAATGCCAGGATGATATCCATGACGCGCATGATGAAGGTGTCGACGCGGCCGCGGAAATAGCCTGCAACGAGGCCGAGCAGCACGCCGGCGACAGCCGACAGCGAGGCGACGACGAGGCCGATGAACAGCGAGAAGCGCGTGCCATAGATGAGGCGCGACAGCATATCGCGACCGACGGCATCCGTTCCGAGCAGGAACATCGGATTGCCCTTGTCCGACCAAACCGGCGGGACGCGCTGCATGCCGTCGAAAGGAACGTTCGGATCATGCGGGGCAATCAACGGCGCGAAGATCGCTGTCAAAAGCACGAGCAGGAAGATGCCGAAGCCGATGACGGCACCCTTGTTGCGAGAGAAATAGTACCAGAACTCAGAGAGCGCTGACGGCTGGGTCGACTTGGTGGTTATCGCACTCATAAGCCGCTCCTAGTGACGAATACGTGGGTTGATCAGACCGTACATGAGGTCGACGATCAGATTGACGATCATGATGATGCCGGCGATGAGCAGCAGGCCACCTTGAACGACGGTGTAGTCGCGCTTGAAGACCGCATCGACCATCCACTTGCCGATACCAGGCCAGGAGAAGATCGTTTCTGTCAGGATCGCGCCGCCGAGCAACACGCCGACCTGCAGACCAATCGACGTCACGACCGGGATCATCGCGTTGCGAAGCGCGTGCAGGCCAACGACGCGGATGGGGGCGAGACCCTTGGAGCGCGCGGTGCGAACATAATCTTCGCCGAGCACTTCCAGCATGGCCGAGCGCGTCTGTCGCGCGATGACCGCAAGCGGAATGGTGCCGAGAACGATCGTCGGCAGAATGAGCGAGACGAACGCCGACTTGAATGCACCGGCCTGGCCGGAGAGCAGGCTGTCGATCAGCATGAAGCCGGTGACCGGCTTGAAGAAATACATCAGCGAAATGCGGCCGGACACGGGTGTCCAATGCAGCGTGTTCGAGAAGAGAACGATGAGCAGCAGGCCCCACCAGAAGATCGGCATCGAGTAGCCGACGAGGGCAACGCCCATCACGCTCTGGTCGAACCAGGTTCCTCGCTTGACCGCGGCGAAGACGCCGGCGGGAATGCCAAGCACGATGGCAAAAATGATCGCACAAAGCGAAAGCTCAAGCGTCGCCGGAAAGAGCGAGCCGAACTCCTGCAGAACCGGGCGCTTGGTAACGATCGACGAGCCCAGATCACCCTGCACCACGTTACCGAGGTAATCCAGGTATTGAACATAGACGGGTCGATCGAGGCCGAGATCATGCATGACCTGGGCATGGCGTTCCGGCGCCATCACGCGCTCGCCCGACATCAGCATGACCGGGTCACCGGGCAGCAGGCGGATGAACGAGAAGGCGATGAGTGAAACGCCGATGAAGGTTGGGATCAGGATCGCGAGGCGTCCGATGAGAAATCGCAACATTGGCAAGTGTCCATAGTGTTCCGGCGGTCAGGTATCAAACCTGACCGCCGGCCAAGCCCGGGATTGCCGGGCATCTTTGCATAATTTTGATTACTCGGCGATATCAACGCCGTCGAAACGGTGAACACCAACCGGATCCTGCACGTAGCCGGAAACCTTGGCGCTCATCGGTACGAATTCCGTGGAGTGATCGATCGTCGCCCACGGAGCTTCCTTCTTGAAGACGACCTGCGCCTGTTCGTAGAGCTTGGTGCGCTCTGCGACGTCAGCGGTCTTCTTGGCCTTCTTCACGAGATCGTCGAATTCCTTGTTGCACCACTGTGCACGGTTGTTGCCGCCGACGGCTTCGCAGCCGAGCAGGGTGTCAAGGAAGTTGTCCGGGTCGCCGTTATCGCCGGTCCAGCCGAGGATCGCAGCGCCGTCACGGGCCTTGTCCTTGGAGAGCTTGAGGTATTCAGCCCATTCGTGGGTGACGATGTCGACCTTGACGCCGACCTTGGCAAGGTCAGCCTGCATCAGTTCAGCGGCGCGACGTGCGTTCAGCATGTACGGACGCGAAACCGGCATAGCCCAGATCTTCATGCTGAGATCCTTGACGCCAGCCTTTTCGAGCATCTTCTTTGCTTCGTCCGGGTTGTATACGTCATCCTTGATGTCGTCGTTATACGACCACATGGTCGGCGGGATCGGGTTCTTGGCAACCTGGCCAGCACCCTGGAAGACGGCCTGCACAATCGCCTGCTTGTTGATCGCCATGTTCAGCGCCTTGCGCACTTCGGCCTTGTCGAACGGAGCCTGGAGCGTGTTGTACGCGAGATAGGAAACGTTCAGGCCTGGCTGTTCCAGAACCTTCAGGTTCGAGTCCGTCTGCAGGTCCTTGATGTCAGCCGCGTTCGGATACGGCATGATGTGGCATTCGCCGGCCTTCAGCTTCTGAGCGCGGACGGAAGCGTCCGGGGTGATCGCGAACACGAGATCGTCGATCTTTTCCTTGCCCTTGAAGTAGGTTTCGTTGGCCTTGTAACGGATGACAGCATCCGGCTGGTAGGCAACGAAGGTGTACGGACCGGTGCCGAGCGGCATCTGGTTCATCTGTTCCATCTTGCCGTCAGCCTGCAGCTTGTCAGCATATTCCTTCGACAGGACGGACGCGAAGTCCATTGCCAGGTCGGCGAGGAACGGTGCTTCCGGATGGTTCAGGGTGAACTTGACGGTCAGGTCGTCGACCTTCTCGACGGACTTGATGAGTTCCGGGAAGCCCATGCCCGCGGCATATTCGTATGAAACGCCGGCAACGTACTTGGCCCAGGGGCCGTCAGCCTTCAGCTGGCGCTCGAACGAGAAGACGACGTCGTCAGCGTTCAGATCGCGGCTCGGCGTGAAGAATTCGGTCGTCTGGAACTTGACGCCCGGACGCAGCTTGAAGGTGTAGACCGTACCGTCGTCGGAAACCGTCCAGCTTTCGGCCAGGCCCGGCTCAATTTCGGTCTTGCCATGTTGGAACTCGACGAGACGGCTGTAAACCGTACGCGAGGAGGCATCGAAGGTGGTGCCTGCGGTATAAATGCCCGGATCGAAGCCTTCCGGCGACCCTTCAGAGCAGTAAACGAGCGTTTTAGACCAGGCTGCGGATGCCATGGCCGAAGCCAGGACCGTCGCGGCCAGCAAGACAGACATCTTTTTCATGATATCGTTTCCCAGGTTTGTTCTTTTATTTGAGATCCCGGGGAACCCGGAATGACGGCAGATGGAACGACATTTGTTTGCTGAAATCAACGACCGAAGTGGAAAATTCTTCCAGATGGGCAACTTTAGTAATTTTCCGCCAAAAATGGGCCGCACTTAGAAATAAACGGACTGAATAAACGTGATTCTTGTCGCATTTGGTATAATTTCGCGCCAGCTGCGACCTTTTCACACACGCGTCACGCGAAACTCCCGACAAAAAACTCCCCTAGAACGGAACGGCCGCGGCATTTGACGCTGCCGCGGCCGGATCAAAATTTCGTCATCGCCGATCAGGCAGCGGGTGCCACGACGGGGGATTTGCGGCGTTCGTGCTCGCCGGTCAGGCCCAGCAGGAAGTTGATCTGCGGCCGCGCCTTGACGAGGTCGTCAATCGAATATTGCGCCAGCACGTCGAAGAAAGCGTTGAGGGCCTTGCGCAAGGCGGAGTTCAAACCGCAGCTGTCGACAAGCGGGCACTCGACCATGCCGTCATCCTCGAAACACTCTGCCATTGCAAAACTGTCTTCCGTGACGCGAACCACGTCGAAGAGGCTGATGTCTTTCGCAGGCTTGCCGAGCCGAACGCCACCGTTGCGACCGCGAACCGTCTCGACCAACCCTGCCTTGTTCAGAGGCTGCAGGATCTTGAACAGAAAGAGTTCGGAAACACCGTATGCCTTGGCAATCTCCGGAATCCGGCTCAGCTGCCCCTCATTGGCAGCACAATACATCAACATGCGAACCGCATAGTTGGTCTGCTTGGTCAAACGCATGCCGATCTCCAGAATCGTCAGTTACACGTGGTCTATATAGTGGCTTTGCTAGTTTTGAACAATTCCAAAATATGAAAATCATAATCATCTTATGTGAGACGGATTGCCGCGACGTTATTTGGTCCGGAACCCGGGATCATGTCACGCGAGACTTTCGGTGACGGCCAGAACCACGTTCAACGCAAATTGGGGGCCGAAGCCCCCAACTCAATAACATCGTTCGTTCGTCTTACTTCATCGTCGGCATGACGAATTCGGCGCCGTCCTTGATGCCCGAGGGCCAGCGGGCGGTAATCGTCTTCGTCTTGGTCCAGAACTTGATCGAGTCCGAACCATGCTGGTTGAGGTCACCGAAGCTCGAGGCCTTCCAGCCGCCGAAGGAATGATAGGCCAGAGGAACCGGGATCGGGACGTTGATGCCGATCATGCCGATGTTGATGCGCGAGGCGAAGTCACGGGCGGCATCGCCGTCGCGGGTGTAGATCGCGACACCGTTGCCGTATTCGTGCTTCATCGGCAGGTCGAGCGCTTCCTCGTAGTTCTTGGCACGGACGACGGAGAGAACGGGCCCGAAGATCTCCGTCTTGTAGATATCCATGTCCGGCGTGACATGATCGAACAGCGTACCGCCGACGAAATATCCGTCTTCATAACCCTGCAGCTTGAAGCCGCGGCCATCGACGACGAGCTTTGCACCCTGCTCGACGCCACGATCGATCAGTCCGTTGACGCGGGCGTAGGCTTCCTTGGTAACGAGCGGACCCATATCGGCCTTCTCGTCCGTGTAGGGGCCGATACGCAGCGATTCGATCTTCGGCGTCAGCTTCTCGACGAGGCGATTAGCGGTTTCCTCGCCGACCGGGACGGCGACCGAGATCGCCATACAGCGTTCGCCGGCAGAGCCGTAACCTGCGCCCATCAGTGCGTTGACGGCCTGGTCCATGTCTGCATCAGGCATGATGATCATGTGGTTCTTCGCGCCGCCGAAGCACTGGGCGCGCTTGCCGTTCATGGCGGCCGTTCCGTAGACGTAGCGGGCAATCGGCGTGGAGCCGACGAAGGAGACCGCGCCAATATCCGGATCCGTCAGGATAGCGTCGACGGCAGCCTTGTCGCCATTGACGACGTTGAGGATGCCTGCCGGGAGGCCTGCTTCGATCATGAGTTCGGCGAGACGCAGCGGCACGGACGGGTCGCGCTCGGACGGCTTCAGGATGAAGGCGTTGCCGCAGGCTATTGCCGGCGCAAACATCCACATCGGGATCATGGCCGGGAAGTTGAACGGGGTGATGCCCGCACCGATGCCGACCGCCTGGCGCATGGAGTACATGTCGATTGCCGGGCCGGCGCCTTCCGTGAATTCGCCCTTCTGCAGATGCGGAATACCACAGACGAATTCGCAGACCTCAAGACCACGAACGATGTCGCCCTTGGAGTCTTCGACTGTCTTGCCGTGCTCGGTCGAGAGGAGGACAGCGAGTTCATCCATGTGCTTGTTCAGCAATTCGACGAACTTGAAGAAGACGCGGGCGCGGCGCTGCGGGTTCGTCGCCGCCCACTTTGGCTGAGCGGCCTTGGCGTTCTCGACTGCGGCGCGCAGTTCCTCGACATTTGCCAGCGCCACAGTGGCCTGGACTTCGCCGGTTGCCGGGTTGAAGACGTTGCTGGTGCGGCCGCTGGTGCCGGCGACGTGCTTACCGCCGATGAAATGACCGATCTCACGCATGGATGTGCCTCCTCCTGTTTTTGGATGCCGAAACAATCACACTTCAATTTGCACAAATCAATGCGCTGAGATAAGCAACCGTTGTGCGTAAATTGAAGCCCAGCTGATCGAGCTGATGCTTCTCTCAAGGTCCACGCAGGACTCCGCTAGACTACCACGGTCGATGCAAACTGAAGAGGAGATAGTGCTTCGATGAGCACGAAACTGGTTGTCAGAATGGCCGAGCTCGAAATCGATCCCGACCAGCTTGAAATCTATCGCCTTCTGTTGACCGAGGAGATCGAGGCCTCTGTCGCACTGGAGCCCGGCGTTCTGTCGCTGAACGCCGTTTCCCTCAGGGACAGTCCGCAAAAGATCCGTATCCTCGAGGTCTATGCGAACCAGGCAGCCTACGAAGCGCACCTGCAGACACCGCATTTCCTCAAATACAAGAACAGAACCGCGGGAATGGTGAAGTCCCTGACGCTCATCGACGTCGACCCGATCATGATGCGTGGCAAGCCATGAACTGGGACGATGTCCGCATGTTCCTGGCCGTGGCCCGCACCGGGCAGATCCTTGCGGCCTCGAAACGTCTGGGGCTCAACCATGCCACCCTCTCTCGACGGCTCACCTCGTTGGAAGAGGCGCTGAAGAGCCGCCTCTTCGTCCGCCGCACAAATGGCTGCGAGCTGACGGCCGAGGGCGAGGTTTTCCTCGCCTCTGCGGAGCGGATGGAAACCGAAATGCTGTCCGTGCAGGCAAATCTTGGCCGTACCGATACGGCAATCGCCGGGACGGTGCGGGTGGGAGCGCCCGACGGTTTCGGCGTTTCCTTTCTCGCGCCCCGCATGGGTCGACTGATCGAGCGTCATCCGGAACTGAAGATCCAGCTTGTGCCGGTGCCGCGATCATTCTCGCTTTCACAGCGTGAGGCGGATATCGCCATCACGCTGGAGCGGCCCGAACAAGGCCGGCTCGTGTCGGCCAAGCTCACCGACTACACGCTCGGCCTTTATGCATCACGAAGCTATGCCGAACTTAATGGCCAGCCCGCCAACGTCGAGGCGCTGAAACAGCACCGGCGGATCGGCTATGTTGAGGACCTGATCTTTTCCCAATCGCTGAACTTCACCGGCGAGGTGATGCGGAACTGGAACGCCGCCTTCGAGATTTCTTCGGCGACGGGGCAGACAGAAGCCGTGCTTTCCGGCGCCGGGATCGGCATCCTGCACGACTATATTGCCCGGCAGAATCTCGAACTCGTGCGCATCCTGCCCGATATCTCGATCCGGCGAGCGTACTGGACGACGTTTCATGAAAGCGCACGCGAACTCGTGCGGGTGCGTACCGTTTCCGATTTCCTGCAGGAACTCGTGGCCGCCGAGCGCCACATATTCCTGTAACATCGGGTCAACGCGGCAGGGTCAGTCGCGCTTCTCAGATTCTTCGCTCGTCTGCTGCTTCTCTGCCGCAACTTCGGCAGCGCGCACCGGCATGCTGTCGATGATCGCAAACAGTTCGGCGCTGGTGACCGGCTCGCTCACCTTGAGCTTTACCGTTCCATCCTTGCCGACGAGAAAGGCTGCGAACTCTCCGGCAGTCGGATCACCCAAATCGCGGGCAATCGCCGCAGCGTCCAGCTTTTCGCCAGCGCCGAAAAGCTCCCTGACACTGCCGCCGACGATCTTGAGAATGACCATATCGCGGTCCTGCAAGGCATCGCGATCGGCAAGCAACTGGTTTTCCTGGCGAGCAGCCCGCGCGTTTCCCTTGTCTGCAAAGATGACAAGGACACGGTTCCGCCACTGGAATTGCTCAAGGCTCGCAATGGCGGAATAGGCTTCGTTGCCTTCATCCACCTTGGTCGCGCCATATAGAAGCGTCTTCGACATGCGCATTTCTCCTATCGACTAGAACGTCCAAGGAGCGAGCGCGGTTCCATCCCCAATCGATCGCTTAGCTGCGCCAGGATTTTCGCGACTGCCACAAGGCGCCGAACAGGATGAGCAACAGCGGAACGCTGCCATAGGACAAGGAGACTTGCGCCAACTGATCCAGTCTCTGGGGAGGTGCATCAACCGCGATCGGATTGCGTATAAGGCTCGCGCTGAGACTATAGGCAGCGCGCGAGACGGCCGCGACCGCGATGATCAATCCGGCCATGTCGATGAAGCGCGAATGTGCCCGCATGCTATCGATGACAACGGTAGAAAGGCCGCACAGAAAGGCCACCAGCAGCAGATAGGCCGCCCCACCCAGCAACCGGAAATCCCCGAGAACGATATCGTCCGACTCGCTGACCAAGCTGACTTTCAGGACTGGGAGCAAGACCGCAAGAATGGCAAGGACGGCAAGCGCGCTACGCTTGATGAGCTCGTTCAAATCAATCCGCGTGGCGCCAATGCGTCGAGCCCGGCTCATTGCCCTCTCCTCTATACACAAAACCGCCGAAGTGCACAGGCACCCGGCTCGTTCGAGGGCGGACATTTGCGATGAAGTTGCTAACGCACCGGACAATCAGCGGCGGTAAAATTACCCTTCGCGAGCAAGAGCGTTCAGCGGTTCGGAGGAGATGGTTAAGAAAAGATGAAGGGCGGTGTTACAGGCGTTTTTGGGAGAGGCAAGGCCAGGCGGGCGACTGCCTGCCCGGCCCTGAGGTCATTATCACATCGGAGCAAACGATGAGAGCGGCACCTGCAATGCAGAGGCGATCCGCTTGAGCTTGGCGGGATCAGCATCCTCACCACTCTCGATTTCCTCAATCTCATTAACAACCAGGCCACAAGTCACTGCGAGGTCGTCGAGGCTATAGCCTACGGCCTCTCGAGCGGCACGTACAGCAGCGGCTACATTCACGGCCGAAACGGCGGTAGCCTTGGATGCATCCAGATTGCTGAGCGAAATGGACATTTACGTCTCCTTCTGAAATCACTCTGAATTAACCCCCGACCGGAAAATGACACCCCCGATCACGATTTGCAATGCAGTACGGTTAATCCGTGATCAACGAGAGCGCGGCAACGGAGCCTCGGGCAAGTGGGCAAAATCTGATTGCCCCTTGTTAGCAAAGCACATTTTCCTGACCGCCTCGCCGGCCACATGGACGTTGCCACCTGTTGAAAAAACGTCTCGCACGCGGCGATTTGTCACCTATTCTTAGGCATGGGCGCATGTTTCGGGCGAATCATTTGCGGCCGAAACTGGGCAAATGAGACGACAAAGGCCGGGAGACGAGTTCTCGATGAAAGCGCATCCGCGGTTCATGTGACACCGCCCCTAGGTTACTGCCCGGCCCTCATTCACTCGGCAGGCGCACGCAAAAAGCGACCACTCTTCGAACGCAGCAAAGCCCACGCCGAGTGTCACAGGAGGTTCATTCTAAGGGAATAAATCCGACTAAGGATCTGCTGGAAGATGACGACTGTTCAGAGACATCGTCGCCATGCCGCCACGTTTCAAACCGCGCCACGAACGCATCGAGGGTGAACGCCTATGAACAACATATCCGACATCAACCAGTCCGATTGGCTCGAAGCCGAACTGGCCGACACCATCGATGAGGACTACGAGCTGGAACTCTCGGAGCCGGCGCTGTCAGACGCGATCCGCAAAATCTATCGCAACGCCCATCCGGCATCGATCCCGCGGCTCGACTATTTTCGCGCGCTGCTTTCGCTGCAGGCGGAGTTGATCAAGCTTCAGGATTGGGTGGTCTATAATAAGGAGAAGGTCGTCGTGATCTTCGAGGGTCGCGACTCCGCCGGAAAGGGCGGCGTGATCAAGCGCATCACGCAACGCCTCAATCCGCGCGTTGTCCGCGCCGTCGCCCTGCCCGCGCCTTCCGACCGCGAGAAGACTCAGTGGTACTTCCAGCGCTATGTCCCGCATCTGCCTGCCGGGGGCGAAATCGTTCTTTTCGACCGCTCCTGGTACAATCGCTCGGGCGTGGAGCGGGTGATGGGCTTTGCGAGCGAGGACCAGGTCGAGGAGTTCTTCAACGACGTGCCGGAATTCGAACGCATGCTCGTTCGCTCAGGCATCCGGCTTGTCAAATACTGGTTCTCGATCACCGATGAAGAGCAGCAGATGCGCTTCCTCGTGCGCATCCACGACCCGCTGAAGCAGTGGAAGCTTTCGCCGATGGACCTGCAATCGCGCGTCCGCTGGGAAGGCTATACCAAGGCGAAGGAAGAGACCTTCGCGCGCACCAACATTCCGGAAGCCCCGTGGCATATCGTCGAAGGCAACGACAAGAAGCGCGCACGGCTGAACTGCATCGATCACCTGTTGCGTCAGATCCCTTACACTGAGGTGCCGCACGAGGAGATCACCCTGCCCAACCGCGTCTTCAATCCGGACTACGAGCGCAAGGTGCTGCCGCCAGAACTCTACGTTCCATCGAAGTATTGATTGGTATGCGCTTGGGGGAACGGGGCATTCGCCTTGTCCCCACTCGCGCGGCAGGCGAAGCGGTGCTCTGGCTAAGCTTTCCGGGTTCGCCGGTGATAAGCCTTTGAGACCGACCATTCTTGGAGAGCGATCAGGATGGCCCAGAATCTTGGAAGTCACTTGAAAGGAAAAGACGAAACTAGCTGGTCTAGCAACTGGTTGCTTGGCGTGGAGACAGTTAGGTCTTCGCCCTTGATTCCATTGCTCAATATTTCATGGAACTCGACCGGAGGCGAAAACGCAACTCCTCGCTGTGCCTCATAGTCTCTGAACTTGAAGCCATCGCCTTTAATAGAGTTTTCCGGCGCTACCCACCTTGACGGTACAACGTACGCATCGGCGACAATGAGCCCGTGCAAGCTGCTGGAGACGATCACGTCACACGCCGAAATCAACTCGCAAATCTCCTTCGGCTTCTGCAGGAGATCGATAATCTGCCATCCTTTAGGAAGGCTGCTCGCGTACCTGTCCCTGAAAAGTGGAAGGGTTGCAAAATGAGGGATAATTCCAACAGCGAATTGCTTAATGCCCCGCATAGGCCAGAGCCTGGGGAGAAGGAGAGCCGGGTCGCCCAACGGCAAACGTTGCTTCACTCTCGCGGCCGTGAGCGGCCCGCGGACGGCATGAAATTTCAATCGTTGCGGCCACACGGCCGCAGAATTCTCGTTCATGAAACCCGAGCCCCAGACATGCAGCGTTCTCCAGGGACGTCTTGAAAGAAGCGGAACACTCGCGCCCTTCTTTCTTCTGTAATAGGAGTCCAGAATGCTGCCAACGCCGAGGAGTTCCGCGGAGCCATGCTTGACGTAGTTGGCTTTGAGGCCAAACATTCCTTCCAGCAAATCAGCCATTAGGTTGTCGCCGAAGTTCTCCGCCTCCTGACCGAACCGGCTACCTACGGAAGCCGCATATACATTAATAGTCCGGGACATCACATACGCTCGCAGAGCCAAAGACTTCGATCTGAAGCAGATCGAGGTAATCGGCGGTTGACGCTTCGAACGGAAAAACACCAAGGGCGCGATCTCATTGGCGCTGAATTTTCTCCTTTCAGATGCCACGAAAAGCCCAGTCGCGTTCTTGAGTTTGCCCTTTCTCTTACGATTTTTTTCACTACGGACTCCAAATCCATGTCGGGTTCGCATACAGGGTTGCTTGGGCGAAAGCCAGCCAATTGGTGGCAATCTGTAGGTGACGCAAAAGTGAAAATCGACGTAACGATCATTGCCGGTCGTCGACCGGAACTCCTGCGCGCGACACTGGACAGCTTCTCCCATCGAGCATTTGCCCACCACGATGTGCAAAACGTCTTCGTAAATATTGATCCCATATTCGGAGACGAGGCTGACTTAGGGGTCTGCGTCGAAGTCGTAAGGCGCTACTTCCCATCACCTGTTATTTTCACGCCCTTTGACGCGGGCTTTGGTTCCGCGGTGAAAAGGCTCTGGTCGTCGACGACGAGCGGCTTCGTCATGCACCTGGAAGACGACTGGCTGGCGTTGGATGACATCGACTCTCGCATCGAGGCTTGTTTCGAGTCTGAGAACGTCAAGCAGGCATCATTCCACACTGCCAATCAAAACTGGGACATAGCGAGGCGGGGATATCTTCATAGGCGCAGGCGCTACACGACCATCTTAGGCATCAAGCTTCCGCTTCCTAGAACTTATCCGAAATTCACGACATCTCCCTCGGTTATTGAGGGCAATTTCGCCAGGATGAGCGCCGTTCTTATGGACCCGCTCTTCGATCCGGAGAAGCAATTCTATTCAGGTGTGAATTCGGCCTTGGAGCGCGCCGTCGCAGGCTACGATAACTATATATTCTCTCCGGACCGCAAGCCGATAGTTGAGGACACCGGACGCACGTGGCGGGAAGAACGGGGGATCTCGAAAAACATTCGCAATGCCACCTCTTTTTGGGAGGGCGCGGACGGCGGAAGCTGACCCGACGAGCTTTCGGCGGTATTGCCACGCCAATTGCAGAACGCCTAGACCTTCAACGCGCCAGATGTTCGAGACAAGTTCCAAGTAGCATTCCCGGAACATGGTTCCCGGGCGGGCAGGGTCGGTTGTACTCTGATTTCATTGTGGAAGAATGGTACGGTTGGGGGGTCTCGAACCTCCGACCTCAGGTGCCACAAACCTGCGCTCTAACCAACTGAGCTACAACCGCACAAGTCGCGTCCCACGCGACGGGGGTCACATACGAGGACTTGGAAATTAATTCAAGCCCTATCTCGCCCCAATATACAAAAAGGCCGGACAAATGGTCCAGCCTCTTCGTGTGTCCTGTTAAAGAATCAGGCCGCCTTGAAGGAGGCCATGACCTTTTCAGCTGCTTCCTTGGAAGGCTTCGCAAGCTTTTCGGCAACCTGCTTGGAGGTTTCCTGCATGGTCTTCGCCTGCTCGATCGTCAGCTCGACCTGCTTGCGCAGGAAAGTCGTCTGGAGTTCGACGAGCTCGGCGACCGACTTGACTGCAAGCAGCGCTTCCATGTGGGTCAGCGAGTTTTCCGCGTTCGTGCGCAGAGCGTCGATCGCCTTGTGGCCGATTTCAACAGCGCCGGCCTGGGCAGTCTGAACCGTGACTTCGAGCGTCTTGCTCGCTTCTTCGCCGGCGCTCTTCATCTTGGCATAGGCCTCACGCGACTGCTGTGCGCCCTTTTCCGCGAAGTCGCGGAAAGATTCAGTGAACTTCGAAGGATCAAACGACGACATTGAAAAAACGTCGTCCATCTTTATGTTAGCCATTGGTTTGCGCTCCTTTTGCCTCGGCATGCGTGATGGCCTCGTAGGTTAGATGTCCATTATATAGCGCAGATTTTTGTGCATTGCAACATACTTGTGCGGCGCACAATCCGTTAACCTTTCCAGCCGAAAGCCGGACGCCGTTCTGGACCCCGTTCCGGGCTATCGTTATTAATAGACTATTAATTTTCACGATGACCGAAGCCGAAGGTTCGATCATGCCCGCAGTGCAGTACCCGTTCATCGACATCGCCGTGCATGCCCGGGTACGGGAACGCTTTTCGCGTGGCGAAGCGATGGTGCTGCTGTCGGCGGATCTCGGCCGCGCGCTCTGGGCGAACGGCGCCGGCGCCGAGCTCTTCGGGCAATCGGCGGTCTACGATCTGCTCGACCAAGGCATAAATGCGGCTGACATCACCTTTCGCCAGCTGGAAGCCACAGCCCGGCAGCTCGTGAATGTCGGCGACAGCCGCAACTTTATGATCCGCATTGCCCGGGGCTTCCAACGTGTTGCCGTTCAGGCAACTGTCGAACTGATCCGCCTTTCCTCCGGGGAGCGCGCGGTTCTTCTGTCCCTGCCGGTTGCGACCAACGCCCTGTCGATCAAGGCATCCGCCGAACGGATGCTCAAGGGACTCGACGATCCGGATACGCATATGGCTGTGATCGGCGCCGACGGCGAAATCATCGCCGCGTCGCCCGGTTTTGCCGCGCTGGGCGTCACGGAGCAAACCGCCAAGGCCATGACGACGCTTGCGGGCGGCCACGCGGACCGATTGGTGAAACGGCCCGTTGCCACCGGCAAGGGCCTCCTTCCGGCCGCCGTCGGACGACTCAGTGACGAGCCGGCCCTCAATCTCCTATTCGCCGTTGAAACCGTCATCGGGCATCTCGACCCGATCGACTCTCAGGCGCCCGCAGAGGACTTTTCCACAGCCGCCGTTAACCATAAGGAGGCACCGCAGGTCGCGAGCTTTGTCGACGCGATCGATGCCATTGCTGGCATCGAGGACATGGAAGAGCTTCCCGAGGAGAACAATCACGAGGGCGAACCCGAAGCCATGACCACGGAAGCTGCCGCAATCGCCGAGGAGGCGATCGGCGCTGAAGCGATGGGCCAGGAAGCCGAACCGCTGCCGGCTCCGACGGACGAGGCTGCCGAGGAACCGAACGCAACCGAGACAACGCCGGAACGCCTGACGGATGAACCCGCTGTGGCCGCTGCCGTCGCATACAGTCCTGCGGAAGCACCAGCAACCGAACATGTCGGAGCCGCCGCCGATCAGGATGCCGCCGTCGCCCCTGAGATAGAGCAGTCGGAGCCAGCCCGGGCCGCCAAGGCGGGTACCTTTGAGTTCAATCCAAATAGCCGCGCGACCCGATTTGTTTGGAAAATCGACGCGGCGGGACGGTTCAGCGAGGTGTCGAGCGAATTTGCCGAGGCGGTCGGACCACATGCGGCTGACGTCGTCGGCACGCCCTTCAGCGATGTTTCGGCACTCTTCAATCTCGATCCCGATGGCAAGATCAGCGAAGCTCTGGCGCGGCGCGACACATGGTCGGGCAAGACAATCAACTGGCCGATCGAAGGGACGAGTCTGGCAGTCCCGGTCGACCTCGCGGCCCTGCCCACCTACACCCGAAGCCGGGAATTCGACGGTTTTCGCGGCTTCGGTGTCGTGCGCCTGTCCGATGCCGCCGAAGATCCTTTGGCGCTAGGCCTGACACTTGGCCCGAACGGCATCGACGCTGCAGCGCTCGAGCAGCAGGCGGAAACCTCTGAAGACGCAGCGTTGTCGGCGCTCGCCGATGAAGTGGCGACCAGCGAGCCGACGGTGGTGGAGACGGCCGCCCCGGCTTTCGAGCCGGCTGCAGAAGAGGCCGCAACCACCGAAGCTGACATTGAGGCGACACCCGAGCCGACGAAACCACAACCATCAGCAGAGCCGCCGGCCCTGCGGATCGTCGAAAGGCCGAGCCGCCGCCTGACCGACAAGATCGTACAGCTCCACGGGGCCGGGCCGCAGCTCACCTCCGCCGAGCAGGCAAATTTCCGCGAGATCGCCAAGCGTCTCGAAGCCTTCGGCGTTCGCGAGCCGCGCAGCGACGACGAGCCTCGGGTAAGCGAAACCGGGAAGCGCGACATCGCGGCAGCGGAAACGCCGAAGGCCAGTATGCATGCTGATCAATCCTCCGCATTCGAGGACGATTCGGTAGACGCCTCGCTTGAACAGAAAGAGGGTGACGAGGCACAGCCTTCTGTCAACGAACCCGAGACGGTCACTTCGGCCTCCGCACCCGACGACGGTGTGACCGAGGGGTTGGAAGAAACCGTCAGCCAGATGGATATGCTGGCGAGCTTCATTCCGCCGCGCGCAAAGATGGGCGCCGGCCTGTCCGCGGCTGCCATCGACCAGCTGCCTGTCGCCGTCCTCGTGCATGCGGGCGACCAGTTGATCCACGCCAACCCGGAATTCATGCGACTGACCGGCTACAAGTCGCTGGAAGCCCTGGGCGAGGTCGGTGGCATCGATGCGCTGCTGCGGCGCTCGGAGCTCGAAGGAAGTGCCGGCCGCTCCGGTTCGATGATGCTGGTAACGGTCGATGATAGTCTCGTTCCGGTCACGGCGCGGCTGCAGTCCATTCGCTGGGAGGAAAGCAGCGCCTTGATGCTGGCGTTGATGCCGGCGGCAAGCGACGCGGCAGTTCGCGCGCGCCCTGCGCCGCCCGCAGAGCCTCGTTCGTTCGAAAGGATGCTGGAGAAGGTCGCCAAGCTGCAGGTGGAAGTCGAAGAACTGCGCTCGATCCTGGAAACGGCGACCGACGGCGTCGTGGTGATCGGCGCTGAAGGCGACATCCGCTCGATGAACCGCTCGGCAAGCGCGCTGTTCAACTACGATGAGGACGAGACCCGCGGAAAGCCCTTCGTCATGCTGTTTGCGCATGAGAGCCAAAGAGCTGTGCTCGACTACCTCGGCGGCCTCTCGGGCCACGGCGTCGCAAGCGTGCTTAACGATGGCCGCGAAGTCATCGGACGCGAAGCCGGCGGCGGCTTCGTGCCGCTGTTCATGACGATGGGACGCCTCACCTCCTCGAGCGGCTATTGCGCGGTCATCCGCGATATCACCCAGTGGAAGCGTACCGAGGATGAACTGCGCAGCGCCAAGAGCGCAGCGGAGACGGCGAGCGAACACAAGACCGACTTCCTCGCGCGCGTCAGCCATGAGATCCGTACGCCCCTCAATGCGATCATCGGCTTTTCCGACATGATGGCGAGCGAGCGCTTCGGCCCCATCGGGCATCCGCGCTATGTCGAGTATGCCAACGACATCGGTCGTTCCGGACGCCATGTCCTCGATATCGTCAACGACCTGCTGGATATCTCGAAGATCGAGGCCGGCGAAATGGACCTCGATTTCGGCGCCATCGACCTGAACGAGGCGGTTTCGGAGGCGGTCTCGCTCCTCCAGCCGCAGGCCAACAGCCAGCGTGTCATCATCCGCACAGCCCTATCCCAGGCCGTGCCTGACGTCGTCGCCGACCTCCGTTCGGTCAAGCAGATTGCACTCAACATCCTGTCGAACTCGATACGGTTCACGCCGGCGGGCGGACAGATTGTCGTCTCCACCTCCTATGAGGCAAACGGCAGCGTCGTCTTGCGGGTGCGCGATACCGGCGTCGGCATGACACGGAGCGAACTGGACCAAGCCATGAAGCCGTTCCGTCAGGTGTCCGCACAGTCTCGGCCGCGTGGCGAAGGTACGGGACTCGGCCTGCCGCTGACCAAGGCGATGGTCGATGCCAACCGGGCCATTTTCGCGATCAGTTCCGCACCCAACGAAGGCACGCTGGTAGAGATCGCCTTCCCGTCACAGCGGGTCCTTGCAGGCTGAGCCAAAAAAGGCAGCCGGAGGGGCTGCCTGAGAGTTGGGGTGTGCTGTTCAACAAGGGCTTAGTTAAGCAACATCATGTTTCAGGAGCCCAAGGCTCCGGCTGCCTCGTTCATCTGCAGCCCCAAGTTAAATTCATTCATGACCAACGTTTCTTAACGAAAAGTTGCCGCCGCCTTCAATCTGTTAACGGTGAAAGCTTGTAGTGGCCGGTTGCACCCGTTGCTCACGCGCGCAGTTCGGCAAGCCCCGCGAAGAGATCCAACGCCTCCGGATTGGCAAGCGCCTCCTTGTTCTTGACCGGCCGACCGTGGACGACCTCGCGCACCGCAAGTTCAACGATTTTCCCCGATTTGGTGCGAGGAATATCGCTGACGGCAATGATCTTTGCCGGCACATGCCGTGGCGAGGCGCCTGTGCGAATGCGGCTCTTGATCGCCTTCGTCAGGTCATCGGTCAGGAATACGCCGGGCGCGAGGCGCACGAACAGAACCACGCGGACATCGTCATCCCATTCCTGGCCGATGCAGAGAGCCTCCGCGACTTCGCCCATCTGTTCGACCTGATTGTAGATCTCCGCGGTTCCGATGCGGACGCCGCCGGGATTGAGGGTGGCGTCAGAGCGCCCGTGAATGATGATGCCCTCGTGCGCGGTCCACTCCGCGAAGTCGCCGTGGCACCATACATTGTCGAAACGCTCGAAGTAGGCTGCCCTGTACTTCGCCCCATCAGGATCGTTCCAGAACATCACGGGCATCGACGGAAAGGCCTTTGTACAGACGAGTTCACCCTTTTCCTGGCGAACCGGCCGGCCCTCGTCGTCCCACACATCCATCGCCAGGCCGAGGCCCGGCCCCTGGATTTCGCCACGCCAGACTGGCTGCAAGGGGTTGCCGAGGACGAAGCAGGAGACAATATCCGTGCCACCGGAAATAGATGCGAGTTGCACGTCTTCCTTGATGCCTTCGTAGACAAAGGAGAAGCCCTCCGGCGAGAGCGGCGATCCGGTCGATGTCATCAGCCGAAGACTGGCGAGGTCGTGAGTGGTGCGCGGCGTCAGCCCGCTCTTGCGCACCGCGTCGATATATTTCGCCGAGGTCCCGAAAACAGCAAACTTCTCGGCTGCCGCAAAGTCGAAGAGCACATTGCCGTCAGGCGCGAAAGGCGAGCCGTCGAAAAGGCAAAGCGTGGCACCTGCCGCCAAGCCGCTCACCAGCCAGTTCCACATCATCCAGCCGCATGTGGTGAAATAGAAAAGCCTCTCGCCGGGTTGAATTCCGCAATGCAGCCGGTGTTCCTTGAGGTGCTGCAACAATGTGCCGCCGACCGAGTGGACGATGCACTTCGGAACGCCGGTCGTTCCCGATGAGAAGAGGATATAGAGCGGGTGCGCGAAGGGCAGGCGCGTAAACTCGACAGAACGCGGCTCGAAGGGCGCGATGAAGTCGTCCAGCGTCTTGGCGCCGGGTGTTTCGTCTGCGACCGCGACGGCATCCCCTGCATAGTGGACGACGAGGCATGGCGCGCCTAATTGCTTCGTCACGGTCGCCACCTTAGCCTTCACGTCCTGCAGCTTGCCGCCATACCAATAGGCGTCGCAGGCGATGAAAAGCTTCGGCCCGATCTGGCCAAACCGGTCAAGAACACCCTGCTCCCCGAAGTCGGGCGAACAGGACGACCAGATCGCGCCGATCGACGCGGCCGCCAGCATGCAGGCCACCGTCTCGGGCATGTTCGGCATCATCGCCGCAATCCGATCTCCGGGACCGATCCCCATTGCCTTGAATGCCTGCTGCAACCTGGAAACCAGGCCACGCAGCCGGTCCCAGCTCCAACGATCGGCAACCTTGTCCTCCCCCCGAAAGATCAGTGCATCGTCAGCGCCTTCTCCGGAAAGCAGGTTCTCGGCAAAATTCAACATCGCATCCGGGAAGAAGCGCGCATCGAGCATGACATCGCCATCGAGGAGCGCGCGTGCTCCGCGCTCGCCCTTGACGCCGCAGAACTCCCAGACCGATGTCCAGAACCGTTCCCTGTCGGCGACAGAAAAAGCGTGCAAATCATGGTAGCTTGTCAGGGAGAGATCGAAGTCACGGTTGCACTGCTGCATGAAGGCGTACATCGGGCTCGCTTCGACCGATGTACGCCAAGGCATCCAGAGTGGCTTATCGTCGCGCATTCGAGACTTCTCCTATTTGTTCGCCTGTATACCATGCAATATCAGCTTATAAAGGGAGTGACGAGCAAAGTCAGAGGCTCGCGTTTGCATGCAGCTTGCATTTGATATATCGGGCATTTCAGAGCATTAACGGCGGCGACGGCCGAAAATACCGGCGGAATTCATGGGTACGTCAAGACAACCGCGATGGCGGAAGAAAATCAGACCCGTGTCACGCTGGCTGCCTGGCTTCGCCCGGCTTGCCACAGCCACCCTGCTTGTCGTCTTGTCGATCTTCGTGGCGCTTCGTGTCGCCGCCCCCTACCTGATTTCAACCGGCCTCGTTCGCTCCGGCATCGAGGATGCCCTGTCCAAATGGGCCGGCTATCGTGCCGAGGTCGCGGGCAAGCCGGTCATCGAATTCTGGCCGACGCCTCGCATCACCCTCAGCAAGATCTCGGTTCACCAGAAAGGCGACAGCAATAGGCTGCTCGGAACGATCGAAAGCCTCTCCGCCGAGTTCAGCCTGATCGATGCGATCCGAGGGCGCGCGAGCTTCCACGAGTTCCACCTTTTCCGCCCAAACCTGCAACTCACCCGTGAAAGCAGCGGCGTGATCGACTGGACCAATGAGGGGCTTCTGGCGCGAGCGATCTCAGGCGCGCGTGAGGAAGGTGGAAGAGAGGTTCTAGATCGGAAACTGGATGCCGCCGTCGGTGCCATCACAGTTGAGGATGGCACCGTCAACGTCGCCGATGTCGCAAGCGGCAGGACTTATCGCTTCGAGGGTGTGACCGCCGACGTCAGCTGGCGCAAACTGTCGAGTCCGATTACCGCCGTGCTGATCGCACGGATGAGTGGGCAGGATCTCAAGCTCGATTTCTCGTCCCCCAGCCCGCTTCTCATTTTCGGCGGCAACAAGGCCGAAATGAGCGGATCGCTGACTTCGAGCCTGCTCACGGCACGGTTCCAGGGACTCGCGAACATCTCGCATCTCTTTGACCTCTCCGGCAACATGGCGCTAAACATCCCCGATCTGCCGGCACTGTTGACATGGGCCGACCGCTCGCTGCCGGGTATCGCGACCCTCAAGACCTTCTCGATCGAGACCGATGTCGCTTCGGTTGCGAACGGATTCCGCTTCGACAATGTCAATATGAGCATGAATGGGTCGAATGCGAAGGGCGTGATGGACGTGGCCTTTCCGCCAGGCAAACGCGCCAAACTCGGCGGCACGCTGGCCTTCGACCAGATGAATTTCAGGTCGCTCTTCGATGCATTCGTGCTTCGTCTGGCCGCCGGCGAGGCTGGCGGACGGCCTGATGGCGGTGCGCTGCAGAAACTCGATCTTGATCTCCGGCTTTCCGCGAAACAGGCCCTCATCGAACCTTTCATCCTCTCCGATGTCGGAGCGGGCATCATCGTTTCCAGCAACGAGGCAAAGTTCGACATCGGTGACAGCGAGTTTGAAGGCGGCTCCCTGTCCGCTCATCTCGAGGCGATGCGCGGTGATTTCGACGGCGGCGGCAAACTGCAACTGTCGATCCGCGGCGCCGACTTCGCCGGGCTGATCGAGCGGCTTCAGCTGAAGGGGCCACTGCCCCTTGCCACCGGCTCTCTCGACATGTCGATCAAAACGACAAAGCCGCTCTGGAAGGTCGAAGCCGGCGACGTGACGGGCAGGATCGCTTTCCGCGCGCGCTCGGGCTCGCTTCCGGGCTTCGATGCGGAGGCCGTACGCGAAGAAGCCACGCGCGCGGACTTCTTCACGCTGAACGCGGTATCCCACCGTGCCTTTGCCTTTGACAATTTCGACATCGCCGCCGATCTCGCCGATGGCGTGGCGACCATCCATGGCGGCCGTATCGAAGGTCCCCAGCAGACGCTGATCCTTTCCGGCGTCATCCCATACCACTCGAATGGATTGGCACTGTCGGGGACGATCGAAGCAACTGACCCGACAGCATCGACGAGTTTCCCGCCTCTGCCGTTCTTCGTTGGCGGCGCGTGGCCGGAGCCGGTGATCTCCCCGGCTCCCGTCACGCAGCAGGGATCGACCAAATAATCACGGCGCGTTTGCAGCCGCACGTTCGTCACGCTCGCGCTGCAGTTCACGGCGTTTCGTGATGGTGGAGGCGCAGATGACGCCAATCGCCACGACTGCAATGAGAATAGTGCAGACCGCGTTGATTTCAGGCGTTACCCCGAGACGGACCTGGCTGTAGATCTTCATCGGCAGCGTCGTCGCCCCAGGGCCGGAGGTGAAGCTCGCGATGACGAGGTCATCCAGCGACAGCGTAAAGGCGAGGATCCAGCCGGAAAGCACGGCAGGCGCGATGATCGGAAGCGTCACTTCGAAGAAGGTCCGCACCGGTGGTGCGCCAAGATCCTGCGCCGCTTCCTCAATCGACCTGTCGAACGTCAACAGTCGCGACTGCACAACGACGGCGACGAAGCACATGGTGAGCGTGGTGTGCGCCAGCGCGATCGTCCAGAAGCCGCGGTCGAAACCGATCGCCACGAACAGCAGTAGAAGCGACAGGCCGGTAATCACCTCGGGCATGACAAGCGGTGCATAGACCATGCCGGAAAACAGCATGCGGCCGCGAAAGCGCGTGTAGCGCACCAAGGCGATCGCGGCGAGCGTTCCAAGGACCGTTGCCGCCGTGGCCGAAAGGAGGCCGACGCGGATCGTCACCCAGGCGGCATCGAGCAGAGCCTGATTGTGCAGGAGCGAGACGTACCATTTGGTCGAGAAGCCGCCCCAGACAGTCACCAGCTTCGACTCGTTGAAGGAAAACACCACCAGCAGGACGATCGGCAGATAGAGAAACGCAAAGCCGAGCGCGACAGAGGCGATGTTGAAACGGGTCCATCTCAGCATGTCTATCTCCCCTGCTCGTCGGCCTTGGCCTGCGCGTTCTGGAAGAACACGATCGGGATCACCAGGATCAAGAGCAGGATCGTCGCCACCGCCGAGGACACCGGCCAATCGCGGTTGGAGTTAAACTCGTTCCACAGCGTCTTGCCGATCATCAGCGTCTCCGATCCGCCAAGCAGGTCGGGGATAACGAACTCGCCAACCGCGGGGATGAACACCAGCATGCATCCGGCAACCACACCTGGCAGCGACAGCGGGAAGGTTACCCGCCAGAATGCGGTAATCGGCGTGCAGCCGAGATCCTGCGCTGCCTCGATCAAGGTGCCGTCCATCTTTTCCAGCGAGGAATAGAGGGGCAGGACCATGAACGGCAGATAGGAATAGACAATGCCGATGTAGACCGCGACATTCGTGTTCAGAATGATCAACGGCGTATCGATGGCGTGCACCGACAGTAGCAGCTGGTTGAACAATCCCTCCGGCTTCAGGATTGCGATCCAGGCGTAGACGCGGATTAGGAAGCTCGTCCAGAACGGCAGGATGACGAGCATCAGTAGCGTCGGACGGATGCTGCGTGGGGCCTGGGCCATGCCGTAGGCGATCGGATAAGCAATCAGCAGCGTAAGGAACGTCGATACGCCAGCGATCACGACGCTCGATATGTAGGCGTTCAAATAGAGCGGGTCGTCGAACAGATAGCTGTAATTCTCGAAGGAAAAGGTGCGCATCTTCGCCCAGAACTCGGCCCAGCCGTCAGCCAGAGCAAAGACCGGCTCGTAGGGAGGCATGGCGATTGCCGTCGTCGAGAGCGATATGCGGAAGACGATGAAGAACGGCGCCATGAAGAACAGCAGCAGCCAGACATAGGGAATGATGATGACCAGGCGATTGTAGAATGCGGAACCGAGCTTGCCCATGGTTCAATCCTTGAGGAGGACGCCGGCATCCTCGGCGAAGGTAATCCAGACTTCCTGGTCGTAGGTGAACGGGTCGTCGACAGCGCGCTGCGCATTGAGGAGCGAGGCCTTGACCACCTTGCCGCTCTTCAGCTTCACGTGGAAGACCGTCATGTCGCCGAGATAGGCGATGTCCCACAGCTCCCCGGACGCCGCGTTTACCCTCGGATTGGCTGGCGGCTTGCGCGAGACCTTCAGCTTTTCCGGACGGATGGCAAAGCCGACTGGCGCGCCCATTGCCGGCTTTTCGGGAGTGACGACACTGATCGAGAAATTTTCGTCGACGGCGATCTCGACGGTGCTGTCGTTCGTGCTCGCGACCTTGCCATCAAAGATATTTACGTCGCCGATGAAGTCGGCGACGAAGCGGGAATTCGGCGCCTCGTAGATCTCCGCCGGTGTCGCGACCTGGATGACCTTTCCGTGGCTCATGACCGCAATGCGGTCCGCCATGGTCATCGCCTCCTCCTGGTCGTGGGTGACCACGACAAAGGTCAGGCCGAGGTTTTGCTGCAGGTCCATGAGCTCGAACTGTGTTTCCTCGCGCAGCTTTTTGTCGAGCGCGCCAAGCGGTTCGTCGAGCAACAGCACCTTCGGTCGCTTGGCAAGGGAACGCGCCAGGGCCACGCGCTGGCGCTGGCCACCGGACAGCTGGTTCGGCTTGCGCGTGGCGAACTTCTCGAGCTTCACCATCTTCAGCATCTGCAGAACGCGCTCGGTGATCTCCTCTTTGGGCATGCCATCCTGGCGCAGGCCGAAGGCGATATTCTTCTCCACCGTCATATGCGGAAACAGCGCATAGGACTGGAACATCATGTTGACCGGTCGCTTGTACGGTGGCGTTCCAGCCATGTCGGTACCGTCGAGGACGATTTCGCCCGAGGTCGGCTGCTCGAAGCCTGCAAGCATGCGCAGCAGCGTGGATTTCCCACATCCGGAAGCCCCAAGCAGGGCAAAGAACTCACGATGATAAATATTCAGGGACAGGTCATCGACGGCGGTGAAGTCACCGAACCGCTTCGTGACGTTATTGAACGATATGAACGGCTTCGATGCCGGGTCTGCCCACGGCGCAAAGGAACGGCGAATATTGCCAAGTGACTTCATTATGTGCCCCGAAAAGTCATTTTGAGAACCGACGTCCCCGCAATCGGCATGATAAGGAAAGGCCCGGGCGTTGCCGTCCGGGCCTGATACTCTTTACTGGCCGGTGACGACTTTCGTCCAGATCCGGGTCGCCGTGCGCTGCGTTTTCGGATCCCATGGGGTGACGCTATAGAGCTTCTTCATCACGTCCTCGCTCGGATAGACCGACGGGTCTTCGAGGATTTCCTTGTCGATGAACTGCTGCGACGCCTTGTTGCCGTTGGCGTAGAATACGTAGTTGCTGGCCTTGGCGATGACTTCAGGCTTCATCATGTAGTTGAGGAATTCGTGCGCCTCGGCAACATGCTTGGCATCCGCCGGGATCGCCATCATGTCGAACCACATCTGCGCGCCCTGTGACGGAATGGAGTAACCGACCTCCACGTCGTTCTTGGCTTCGGCCGCACGGTTGGCAGCCTGGAAGATGTCGCCGGAATAACCGAAAGCGATGCAGATGTCGCCGTTCGCCAAGGCGTTGATGTATTCCGAGGAGTGGAACTTGCGAACGAAGGGCCGTACCTTTTCCAGCATTTCGCCGGCCTTCTGCAGATCGGCCGGCTTGCTCGAATTGGGGTCAAGTCCGATGTAGGTCAAGGCAGACGGCAGGACGTCCTTCGGCGCATCGAGGACATAGATGCCGCAGTCCTTGAATTTTTCCGCAACCTTCGGATCGAAGATGACTTCGAGGCCCGGCGCCTTTGCGTCCGGCCCGAGGATTTCGGCGAGCTTTTTCTTGTTGTATCCGATCCCGTTGGTGCCCCACATGTAGTCCACCGCGTATTCGTTACCGGGGTCGTACATGGCGGTGCGCTGCTGGATCATATCCCACATATTCGAAAGGTTCGGCAGCTTGGATTTGTCGAGCTTCTGGAAGACGCCGGCCTGGATCTGGCGCTGCAGGAAGTCGCCGCTCGGGACGACAACGTCATAGCCGGTACCGCCGGCGAGCAGCTTGGTTTCAACCGTCTCGTTGGAATCGAAGGTATCGTAGACGACCTTGATGCCGGTTTCCTTGGTGAAGTCTTCAAGGATGGAGCTGTCGATATAGTCCGACCAGTTGTAGACGTTGACCACCCGCTCCTGCGCAAAGGACGGCGCAGCGGCGAATGCAAGCACAACGGCGCTCGCTGCAAGTCTTGCGAATGTTGACCTCATGATATCTCCTGTCTTCTTCTTGCTTTGTGGCGCCTGTAGACGCCGACCCTCTGGTTTTGCAAGCAGACTAGAAATGTTTTTGAGAGCCCACAAGCGCAAAAACCTGCACTCTCAATCATTTCACGATCATTGAAAATCAAAGCTGCTGAGGCCCGCAACCATCTCGTCGAGGCCCAATGGTCGTGTGACCGGCGGCTCGGCGCGTGAGAGGCATCCGCGCCGTTCGCAAAGGCGGCAAGCAGGTCCTATCGCAACTGGCTGCTGAGACGTTGCGACCTGGCCGTAGACCGACGCTTCGCCGGCGGCAGCGTCGCAGCCGATCTGCAATGCGGTGCGCCTGACGCGCTCGCCGAACGCGGCGTTCGGCCCTTCAAGCGTCCGGGAGACCGTGAGATAGCGGGCGCCATCCGGCATTTCGACCGTTTCGGCAAGGATCTGGCCCGGCTGCAGGAAGGCGGCATGAATGTTCAGCTTGGGACAGCCGCCGCCGAAACGCGAATGAGGGAAACCCTGCGCCCCAGCCCGCCGCAGTCGGTGACCGGCGGCGTCGATCTCAATCATAAAGAAGGGAATCGCGGAAGCGCCCGGTCGCTGCAGCATGACCAGCCGGGCTGCGGCCTGCGCATAGGAAACTCCGAAGCGGGAACGGAGGATATCTACATCGTATCGGCTGCCTTGGGCCGCGGAGAGAAATGGCCCATAGGGCATGGCAAGCGCCAAGGCGCCGTAACGACAGAGTTCGAAGCGCGCTATCCGCTTCGCCTCCGGCGTCGACAGCGCCAGACCATCGAGTTCCGCCAGGATCGCATCACGCAAGGCGAGCGTTGCCACCTCGATGGCGATCTCATGCGCCTGATCGGCCGGCGACAGGCGCTCGGAAACGAAGAGCCGCATCGAGTGCCGGTCGAAGCGGCGCCGCAGATCGGGCATGACGTGAACGGGAAGGACACGCACGCTGATCCCGCGTTCCGCCCGCAGCCACTCCCTGAACGCGGCCGGCAGATCGCGCGGCTCGGCAAAGCGGGCCAGGAAGGTCTCCGCCGCAGCCTCCAGTTGAGAGAAATAGGCGGAGCGCCGCTCCATGATATCGCGGACCTCGTCGGCCGGCAGCCGCGCACCGGCGAGCGGTACCTGCCCCGCGTCGGCCGTCAACGACGTCAGGTCCGACAGGCGGCTCGCCTGTTCGCTATAGGCCCGGTACAGCTTGATGATGCCGCTTGCCGCGTTGGGCGCGGCCTCCGCGACCTCCACGAGTTCCTGGTCGCCGGGAAGCTCGCCGGCCAGGAGCGGATCCGCAAAAATCTCGCGCAGCTGGTTGAGGCTGCCGCCGCTCTCGTCCCTCAGCTCCTCCAGATCGACTTTGTAGACCGACGACAGCTTCAGGAGCAGTTGCACCGTCAGTGGCCGCTGGTTGCGCTCGATAAGGTTGAGATAGGATGGAGAGATGCCAAGCTCCTCGGCCATCGCTGACTGAGTCAAACCGAGGCCGTTGCGAATGCGCCGGACCTTTGGCCCCGCAAAAATCTTGCGCTCCGCCATGTGACAATCCTTTACAAAAGTCCGCGCAGATAACTTTACAATACTTTACAAATTGACAGAGCCAGCCTGTCAAGGCTTTGCATCCTAACTCGTTTCTGATGGCTACTCCATAGAAAACTCTGGTCTTTTTCCGGGATCTGTAAATTCTGTCAATCATCCAAACTGACCACACAATCTGCAAGGAGCATAAGATGACAGAATTTGACAAGCTGCACCGGGACCTTCCAGCTGGGCGATTCAATGGGGTTGAGCGTCCCTACTCGATCGATGACGTCAAGCGGCTGCGCGGCTCCGTCGAACTGCGCTATTCCCTCGCGGAAATGGGCGCCAAGCGGTTGTGGCAGCTTCTGCATCAGGATGATTTCGTCAATGCTCTCGGAGCCCTGTCGGGCAATCAGGCGATGCAGATGGTTCGCGCCGGATTGAAGGCAATCTACCTGTCCGGCTGGCAGGTCGCCGCGGATAGCAACACCGCCTCGGCCATGTATCCGGATCAATCCCTCTATCCGGCAAACGCCGGTCCGGAACTGGCCAAGCGGATCAACCGGACCCTGCAGCGCGCCGATCAGATCGAAACATCAGAGCAGAACGGCCTCTCCGTCGAGACCTGGTTTGCGCCGATTGTTGCTGACGCGGAAGCAGGCTTCGGTGGCCCGCTGAACGCCTTCGAGATCATGAAGGCCTATATCGAGGCCGGTGCAGCCGGCGTCCATTTCGAGGACCAGCTGGCGTCGGAGAAGAAGTGCGGCCATCTCGGCGGCAAGGTCCTGATCCCGACCGCAGCACACATCCGCAACCTCGATGCGGCTCGCCTCGCCGCCGACGTCATGGGTGTTCCGACGCTCGTCATTGCCCGCACGGATGCGGAAGCCGCCAAGCTACTGACCTCAGATATCGACGAACGCGACCAGCCCTTTGTCGACTACGATGCCGGCCGCACGGTCGAAGGCTTCTATCAGGTTCGCAACGGGCTCGAGCCGTGCATCGCCCGTGCCGTCGCCTATGCACCGCACTGCGATCTCATCTGGTGCGAGACGTCGAAGCCGGATCTCGAGCAGGCACGCCGTTTTGCCGAGGGGGTCCACAAGGTGCATCCCGGCAAGCTGCTCGCCTACAACTGCTCGCCGTCGTTCAACTGGAAGAAAAACCTGGATGACGCGACGATCGCCAAGTTCCAGCGCGAACTCGGCGCAATGGGCTACAAGTTCCAGTTCATCACGCTTGCCGGCTTCCACCAGCTGAACTTCGGCATGTACGAACTCGCCCGCGGCTACAAGGACCGGCAGATGGCTGCCTATTCCGAATTGCAGGAGGCGGAGTTCGCGGCGGAGATCAACGGCTACACCGCGACCAAGCATCAGCGCGAAGTCGGCACCGGTTACTTCGATGCCGTTTCGATGGCCATCACCGGCGGACGTTCGTCGACTACGGCGATGAGGGAATCCACCGAACATGCACAGTTCAAACCAGCAGCAGAATGATCGCACCAAGGAGGAGAATGCCATGCCTACTCTTGCACGCGTCAAGGAACGCGCTGAAGAACAGTCCACCTGCATGACCACAGACCAGCAGACGACGATCCGCGCGCTCGCCAACGATCTGCACCGACTGAACCAGTCGGTCATGAAGGCGGTCGATGCCGGTGTCTCCGTCGAGATCGTTCGCTCGGCGAGACACCACGGCGGCGACGGTAACTGGGGAGATCTTTTGATCCCCATCATAGTCGCGGGGCGCAACTGAGATCGCGGCGGGCGCCCTCAACTTCGGCTGGCGCGCCTGCCCGCAAACAGATCGACATAGCTCTTCAGCAATTTCGTCATGCGATCGGCAACGGTCCGGATTTCCGGCCGGTGCCGATCCTCGTTGTTCATGACGATCCACTGCCGGTGGCGCAATTCCGGCAGTTCGCCGCCAAGACGTTGCAGTTCGGGATCGAGGTCGCCGACGAAGCATGGCAAGACCGCCTTGCCCGCCCCTCCTCTCACCAGCTCCAGCAGCGAGCGTGGCCGGTTGACCGTTGCAACGATCAAGCCGCCTGCATTGCGGTGCGGCCAGCGGAGATAGTTCGAGATCGCATCCTCTTCGGAGACGGCCACCCACCTGTCCTCGGTCGCGTCAACATTGCGTCTCGTATAGACCGCGTAGGCCACCTCGCCCAGCAGGCGGGCGGCAAGGTTGCTTTCTTCGGGCTCGAAGGCGCGGATGCCGATATCGCTTTCCCTGTAATTGAGGTTGGCGCGCGCTTCGCCGACCGTCAAAGAGATAGCGAAGGCATCGCCGGGTTTGCGGATCGCGGCGAAATTCTCCGTCAGAAGCCACGCGACCCAAGTGCCGGCGGCAACCTTGACCGTCGCACCAACGCTCCCGGCCTGCCGCCAGGCGTCAATCTTGCGCGCCGCGGCCTCCATGTCCTGCAGATGATCCAAAAGGACCTGGCCATCCGCGGTGAGGCTGTAACCCTTCTGGCTGCGGATGAAGAGCGCCTTGCCGATCTCATGCTCGAGATCGAGCATGCGACGACCAATCGTGGCGGGACTGAGCCCGCTCGACGCACTGGCGCCCGTCAGCCCGCCGAAGCGAGCGACCTGCACGAATAGCTGAAAGGAATCCCATTGTGTGTTTTTCATCGATGAAAAACATAGTGAGGAAATTCCCGTTTATAAACCAAATTTCGAGGAATAGCTAAGGCGATGCCCATATAGAAGGACATCGCCATGATCACTCTCATCGCCGTCGCCCAGATTGCAGACCTGCTGAATGGCAGTCGTGACAAGTACTCGGCAAAGGCCGAAAGCGAATTCTACGAGAGCCTCGGCAGCTCCCGCGCGGTCCGTGTCGCGGCTTTCCTCACGTCTCCGTGGCTATGGAGCGGGAAGCGCCGCTCCGGAAGAACGGACGCTTGCCGATCCGGGAACGTCGGTCACGCCGCATGCCTCACGCGGTCGTAATTCTGGGCGGCTTCGAACCGGAACTGCTGTACCAGCGTCATCAACGCATCGGCCTCGTTGGCGAGCTGGCGGCTCGCCTCGGTCGTTTCCTCGACCATGGCGGCGTTCTGCTGCGTCATCTGGTCCATCGCATTGACCGCGCCGTTGACCTCCTGCAGGGCAGCGGACTGATCCTGGCTTGCCGTCGCAATCATTTCGACATGGCTGCTGATCGCAATGATCTCCTGGCTGATCGCGGCGAGCACGGCACCGGTCTTCTGCACAAGGCCGGAGCCTGCGGCAACCTCGCGCGTCGACTTCTCGATCAGCCCCTTGATTTCACGCGCCGCATCGGCGGACCGCTGTGCAAGTTCGCGCACCTCCTGCGCAACCACGGCAAAGCCCTTGCCCGCCTCGCCAGCCCGGGCGGCTTCGATACCGGCATTCAACGCCAGAAGGTTCGTCTGGAACGCAATGTCATCGATGACTTCGATGATCTGCTCGATCTGCTTCGACGCCTCTTCGATACGGTTCATCGCCGCGACCGCGTCGGTGACGACAGCGCCTGAACTATCGGCGTTTTTCTTGGTCGCGGACACGGCATCATTCGCTTCGCGGGCACGTACGGCCGACGATTTGACGGTCACGGTGATTTGCTCAACTGCGGCCGCCGTCTCCTCCAGGTTGGCAGCCTGTGCTTCCGTACGCTTCGAAAGCTCATCGGCAGACGCCAGCATCGCGCCGGAGTTGTTCTGGATCGAAGCGGTGTTGTCGCGAATGCGCGCCAAGGTTTCCTGCAGCCGCACGAGCGACGCATTGAAATCGACGCGAAGCTGCTCAAGGCGACCGACAAACGGCGTCTGGATCGTCTGCGAAACATCGCCCTGCGCCAGGCGCCCCAAACCGGCGGCGAGCTGGTTGACGGCGAAGTCGATCTGGCCGTCAAGCGCGCGCTTCTCGTCGTCGTTGCGGGCACGTTCACTATCGCTAAGCTGCCGCTGTTCGGCCGCCTGCATCTCCAAGTCCTGGCGGGCGCGGGCGTTGTCGCGGAACAGCGCGAGCGCGCGTCCGATCGCGCCGAATTCGTTCTGCTTCTCAACGCAAGGGATCGGCCTGTCGAGATTGCCGTCGGAAATCGTATGAATGGTCGCCGTCAGCGCCTCGAGCGGCCTGATGGACGCCCGGATGGCGAAGTAGGCTGCCACGCCGACGAGCAGCAATACCGCTACACCGACACCGGCCACCAGCATCAGCAGTTGCTGCAGGCTGCTGTAATAGACCTCCATCGGGATGCCGATGAACAGGATGCCGACGTTTGAACCGGCCGTGTTCTTCACCGGAAAATAGCCTGTCATGAACTTCCGACCGAAAAGGTCAGCCGGGCCGTAGTAGGCCTGCCCCTTGGCCAGTACCGCCTGCGCGGGATGATCCGCCGCGAGCTTCGTGCCGACAGCGCGGTCGCCGTTCTCTTTCTTGACGTTCGTGGAAACACGGACGTAGTCGCTGCCTTGGCGTTCAAAGACGGTGGCAACGCCAGCAATCGACTGTGCGGTGCGATCGACCAGAACGTGATCGCCGAGCGATGGCAGCTTTTCCTCGGTTACCCCGGCAAGCTCGTTGTTGCTCACGTCGACCTTCACTCCGGCATCGCTCGCGCCGTAGAGGACCGCCATCGTCCTGCTTGCATCCTTGGCGTCAGACACGGCGCTCGTCATCACGTAAGCGCTCAGATTGTAATAGGTGGCGCAGACGATCGCTGCGGTGCTGAAGACGAGTAGAACGAGTGTGATGGCGACGATCTGACGTACGATGGAAGCCGAGAACAGGCGTAGCATAGGTATCCCCTGAGACGTGAGCCCCGGAGGCTAATGCGAAAATTTAAAGAAAATCTTCAAAAAATTGATAATCGTCGAAAACTTAAAAAGACGCGGCCGATATTCGGAAAAACAGAAGAACCCGGGTATACCGGGGCCTTCCAAGCGCTTGTTTTGGTCGTCGTCTTATGCCGCGCGGTAGACGCTCGCCTGCATGTCGCCGTCGATCTTGAACTGCTGGATGAGCCGCAGCAGTGAATCCGCCTCGACCGCAAGCTCGCGGCTTGCTGCCGTCGTCTCTTCAACCATGGCCGCATTCTGCTGCGTCATCTGGTCCATCTGGTTGACCGTCGCGTTGACTTCACCAAGTGCGCTCGACTGATCATGGCTCGCGCGGGCGATCGTTTCGACATGCTGGCTGATCGTGACGATCTGGGCACTGATCTTCGCGAGCACCGTGCCGGTCTCCTGCACGAACTGCGAGCCGGAGCTGACTTCGGTGGTCGACTTGTTTATGAGACCCTTGATCTCCTGCGCCGCAGCAGCGGAGCGCTGCGCCAATTCACGCACTTCCATGGCGACGACGGCGAAGCCCTTGCCGGCTTCACCGGCGCGTGCTGCCTCGATGCCGGCGTTCAGAGCCAGCAGATTGGTCTGGAATGCGATCTCGTCGATGACGCCGATGATCTGTTCGATCTGCCGGGACGCCGCTTCGATCCGGCCCATTGCGTCGATCGCGTTGCTGACGACAACTGCGGAGTCGTCGGCGCTGCGTTTTGCCTGACGCACGATCTGATCGGCGTCCTTGGCCCGCTCGGCCGAAGAACGGACCGTGACAGTGATCTGGTCAACGGCAGCGGCGGTTTCCTCCAGCGAAGCCGCCTGCTGCTCAGTACGCTTGGAGAGGTCTTCAGCAGACTGAGCCATCTGGTTGCCGTTGCCCTGGATCATCTCGACGTTGTCGCGGATCTGGCTCATGGTGGCCTGCAGGCGCATCATCGAACCGTTGAAGTCCTGGCGGAGCTGCTCGAGGCGACCGATGAACGGCGTGTCGATCGTGGTCGAAATATCACCCTGCGACATGCGCTCGAGACCGGAGGCAAGCGCATTGACAGCAAACTCGATCTGGCGGTCCATTTCGCGCTTCTCGGCGTCGTTGCGCTGGCGTTCATGCTCGGCCGCGACGCGCTCTTCCTCGCTCTGCTCCTCAATGCGGATCTTGGAGATCGCATTTTCCTTGAAGATGCCAAGCGCGCGGGCAATGTCGCCGATTTCGTCATACCGCTGGTCGCCCGAGATGTTGGTGTCGAGCGCACCATCGGCAATGCGGCGCATCGCGGCGGTGATCTGGCCGATCGGGCGCTGCAGCGTCAGGACAAGGGCAATGCCGCCGATGATCGAAACCAGGATGCCGAGGCCCGTCGTCAGCACGGAGATGCCATTTGCCTGGGTGCGCTCGGCACCGGCGCTCTTCTTCTGCAATTCGGCAAACGTCGTGAGCTGCCCCCAGACGGCATCAAGCTGCTGGCGAGCGGATGCGTAGTCGGTGACGCGCTGGTTGATCGTGTCGACCAGGCTCTGCGCATCCTTATCCATGGAGGCAAGGGCAGGCGACATTGCCGCGACGATGTCTTCCGCGAAATTCATGCCCTTCGCGCTGGCGAGCAGCGTGTTTAGGTTGGTGCCGAGCGTCGCGATCTCCTGATGCAGGCGGACGCGATTTTCCTTGCCAGGCTTGGCAGCGAACTCACCGAGCACGAGTTGCAGCGAGTAGATCGCGCTCTCCAGACGGCGCGTGTCTTCGAGAACAGAGTTCGTCTGCGCGATACGGCTGTCGAGCTCGACGAAGGTCGTCGTCGCTGCGCGCATCATCTGCGTTGCCGTCAGCTGGGTATAGGTCGACATCTGACGGAAGCGGGAGACAAGTCGCCCGAGATTGGCGATCGCCTCGTCGGTGCCGGCATCGGCCGCCGTTGCCTGCGCCTTCACGTCGCTGATCGTCTGCGACAGCGACTGTGTCATGCTCTTCTGGTTCGCGGGGACCGAAATCTCGATCAGGCGCTGCGCCTTTGCGATAGCGGGAATGGCGTCCGTGACGACCTTCAGCTTGTCAGCCGGCAGCTGGGCCTTGTTGAAGTCGGCCATGACGGCCGCAAGGGTATCACCGCCCTTCAGCAGGCGGTCGGCGGCGCGCAGCGTTGCAGTGGCGTTGCCCTCATCCTTGCGGATGTTTTCCTCGAGTTGCTGCGCATCGTAGTTGACGTTGAAGCGGCTGGTGATCATCACCTTCTGCGCGTCATCGATCGACTTGCGAAGGGCGAGCTCCTGCTCGTGCAGGGTCCAGAGCTTGCCCACGGTGTCGGAAATTCCCGAGGTGCCGTCGATGGCGGCAAGAAGGTTGTCGCGACCGCCATTGTCGCCGATCTGCTTCAGCGTGGCGTTCAGCGTGCCCTGTTGCGTCTTGATGTCCCCGTAAAGCTTGTCACGCGCTTCCTGGC
The DNA here is from genome assembly GCF_000377185.1 of Rhizobium sp. 42MFCr.1. NCBI lineage: Bacteria > Pseudomonadati > Pseudomonadota > Alphaproteobacteria > Hyphomicrobiales > Rhizobiaceae > Rhizobium > Rhizobium sp. 42MFCr.1. The sequence continues at coordinate 45,119 of NZ_KB897826.1, read as the reverse complement.
TGGTCATTTGCAGGAAGTCGTCCATGGAGCCATAGAGATCCTTGAACCCGCTGAGCGACTGCAGGACGCTGTTGGAGATTTCCATACGTCCCTGCAGCATGCCCGAAGCATAGAGGCCGGTCAGGCCGACGGCAGAAATGCTCACGACGAAGGGCAATACAAAGATCAGGACCTTGGTCTTGATCTTGAAACGGGAAAGAAACTTGTCAATCAACATAGCGGTTCCGGCCTTCCATACACCACTCCTCCCGCCGGCCGCCTGGCGGGGCGCCGACCGAGTGCATCGAGCTGCTTTATTGGAACATTGGAGTCCCGGACGGCGAGGCCCGGTCGGCAGTCATTGCCGGTTCGCCTCACGCCAACGCGGAAGCGCCCAAAAAATCATCGAGCAAGTTTTGCAGAGGATGTCTTAATTTTCGGATAAGCGGAAATTACGGATAGCCGCAATCAAATCGATTTTAGCGGTGGTCAAATCGATTTGGCCCAGAGATGGCCGGCGGCCCGAATGCGGCCGATGCTCACAGATCCGAGATCGGGAGTGTCAGAACCAACGTGCGAGGAGGAGAGCGGCCACGGCGGCCAATGCACTGGCAGAGAGGACGAAGTAGCGTGCGGCAACGAGCTTGTTGTCGGGCTTGGCTTGAGCGATTGCAATGGCGCGGGCGCGTCGTGCGTTCCTGTTCATTTTGCAGAACCTCACTTCATTTCTGACACAACAATCCAACAAAACGACCTGTTGGTAAAGCTCTATTTAGGAAGTGCTTTTCCATTCCGTCATGAGGCAGGATGGCGCACCCTTCTTAAGAACTCTTGAATCGAGCAGATAGTTTCGCGCCTATAAAGATTCACCGGCGACGAAGCCCGAAGCCCAGGCCCACTGGAAGTTATAGCCGCCGAGCCAGCCGGTCACGTCGACACATTCACCGATGAAATAGAGGCCCGGAATACTCTTCGCCGCCATGGTACGGGAGTCGAGCCCCGTCGTATCGATGCCGCCGAGCGTCACTTCGGCAGTCCTGTAGCCCTCAGAGCCAGACGGCTTGATTTTCCAGCTTTGTATCGCTTCGGCCAAACGCGCCAGGACCTTGTCGGAAAGATCGGCCATATGGCCGACGATGCCTTCTCGGTCGGCCATATATTGCGCCAGCCGCTTCGGGAGTATCTCGGCCAGCGCCGTCTGAGCGGACTGCCGGCCATTCACCCTTTTCGCCGCCTTCAGATGTTCGAACAGATCGACATCGGGCTCGATGTCGACGGTGATGTCCTCGCCCTCGCGCCAGTAGGAGGAGATTTGCAGGATCGCAGGCCCGCTGAGGCCGCGATGGGTGAACAGCAGGGCTTCGCGGAATGCTGTCTTGCCGTGACGGATTTCGGCTGGCGCCGATATGCCCGACAGGTCGGAAAGGCTTTCGAGCGTCGCCTGATCCAGGGTCAGCGGCACAAGTCCAGGCCGCGTCTCCACCATGGGAAGGCCGAACTGCTCAGCAATGCGATAGGCAAAGCCCGTGGCACCCATTTTCGGGATAGACTTGCCGCCGCTCGCGATCACCAGCGAGCGACATTCATATGCCCCCTCCGACGTCGAGATGCGGAAGCCTTCGCAGCTCTTTTCCACGTCCGCGATCTCGGTGCGCAGATGCAACGCCGCTCCGGCAGCCTGCATCTCATCGAGAAGCATGCGGATGATGTCCTTGGCGCTGTCGTCGCAAAACAGCTGCCCAAGCGTCTTCTCGCGCCAGGCAATCCGATGACGATCGACCATGGCAATAAAATCCGAAGGCGTGAAGCGCGCCAGCGCCGACTTGCAGAAATGCGGATTGGCGGAGAGGAAGCTCTTGGGGCCGGCGTGAATGTTGGTGAAATTGCAGCGCCCCCCCCCGGAGATGCGGATCTTTTCGCCCGGCGATTTCGCATGGTCGAGAACGATGACCGAGCGGCCGCGCTGAGCGGCGCGAATGGCGCACATCATGCCGGCTGCGCCCGCGCCGATGACGATCACATCGCTTTTTCGCTGCAAAACCACTTCCCTTGTCGAAAGGCATCTTCTTTTTCCATCAAGAGGCGAAAGTCAACGTGCGTCCCCCTCGCCAATTGCCAAACTCCAGCTATGATGCCGTCACGATCAACGCAAACCGGTGTGTCATGTCCCCAAAAAAGACGACGCTGAAGCCTGCCAGAAACGTACCTGCCTCGAAGAAGACACCCCCGGACCCCGGACATCAGCGCGGCGTGGAAAACTGGAAGGAAGCAGCGCAGTTCTTACGGGCGCGCGGCATTGAAGACATCGAATGCATTACGCCGGATCTTGCCGGCGTGCCGCGCGGCAAGATGATGCCGAGTTCCAAGTTCACGTCAAACACCTCGCTTGCGCTGCCTTCGGCGATCTACCGTCACACCATCTCCGGCGAATATCCGGACGAGACGGAAAGCTTCCGCTACGAGCCGCGCGACAGCGACCTGAAGCTGGTGCCTGACCTTTCGACGCTTTCGGTCGTCCCCTGGGAAACCGACCCGACGGCGCAGGTGATCTGTGATATCGTTAGCGTGGATGGGGAAGAGGTCCCCTACACGCCGCGAAACGTTCTGAAGCGCGTGCTGAAACTCTATGGCGATCGCGGCTGGAAGCCGATCGTGGCGCCCGAGATCGAGTTCTACCTCGTGGCGAAGAATGATGACCCGGATTATCCGCTGCATCCGCCGAAGGGCCGCTCCGGCCGTTCGATCCTCGGGGGTCAGGGCTATTCGATCGCCGGCATCAACGAATTCGACGAACTGATCGACGACATCTACCATTTCTCGGAAAAGCAGGGTCTCGAGATCGATACGCTGATCCACGAAGAAGGCCCGGCGCAGCTGGAAATCAACCTGCGCCACGGCAATCCGATCGAACTTGCCGACCAAGTGTTCCTGTTCAAGCGCACGATCCGCGAAGCGGCGATGAAGCACGGCATCTATGCCACCTTCATGGCCAAGCCGATGCAGGGACAGCCTGGCTCGGCGATGCACATCCACCAGTCGGTCGTGAACCAGGAAACCGGCAAGAACATCTTCTCCAACCCTGATGGTTCCGCCTCTCGTGAGTTCTTCCATTTCATCGGCGGCCTGCAGAAATACGTGCCGAGTTCCATGGTGATGCTGGCGCCCTATGTGAACTCCTATCGGCGGCTGACGCCTGACATGTCGGCGCCCGTCAACAATGCCTGGGGTTATGACAACCGCACGACGGCGTTCCGCGTCCCGGTATCCGATCCGCAGGCACGGCGCGTCGAAAACCGCCTGCCGAGTTCGGATGCCAACCCTTACCTTGCGCTCGCCGCCTCGCTCGCATCGGGCCTGCTCGGCATCATGAAGGGCATCGAGCCGACAGCACCAACAGAGGATACGGCAAACGAGGGCTCGATCGAACTGCCACGCGGCCTTCTGGAAGCAGTCGCGTTGATGGAAGACGAGGAAGCCTTCGAGGAAGTGTTCGGCAAGGAGTTCCTCGGCATCTACGCCGGTGTGAAGCGCGGAGAATTCGAAACTTTCATGCAGGTGATCAGCCCCTGGGAGCGCGAATTCCTTCTGCTGAATGTTTAGGGAGGGCTTCATCATGACATCGCAGGAGAGATGGCAGAGCCCGATTGCGCCCGGCATTTCCTGGTATCAGGCAACATCAGGCGAGCGGCCGACCTACCCGGAAATGGACGGCTCGAAGACATGCGACGTCGCAATCGTCGGCGGCGGCTACACCGGCCTTCAGGCCGCCTACAATCTCGCCAAATCCGGCGTCTCGGTGGTTCTCATCGAGGCGTGCCGGTTCGGCGACGGCGCCTCGGGGCGCAACGGCGGCCAGCTCGGCACCGGGCAACGCTGGTGGCCGGAAGAGCTTGAGGAAAAGATCGGCTACGAGCGTTCGCGCGCGCTGTTCGATCTCGCCGAGGCGGCCAAGCACCATCTCATGGATTTCGCGACCGACTATCAGATCGACATGGACTACATGCCGGGGCAGATGAACGTTGCACACAAGCCGAGCTACAGGGCCGACTACTACGAAAACGCCGAGATCGCGGCGATGCGCTACAACTATCCGCATGTGCGCTTCATGGACAAAGCCGAAACGCAGGAACGGCTCGGCTCGACGCGCTACCACTGCGGCGTTCGCGACATCGGGACGGGCCACATCCATCCGCTGAAGCTGCTGATCGGCCTTGCCCGGGTTGCCGCCAATGCCGGCGCGCAGATCTTCGAGATGACCAAGGCCTCGGCGATCCTTCATGGCAGCAGCAAGGTGTTGATCGAGACGCCAAGGGGCACGATCACTGCCGACAGGGCGCTGATCGCCTGCAACGGCTATGTCGGCAATCTCGAGCCGGTGACGGCAAGTCACGTGATGCCTATCCGCTCCTTCATTGGCGCCACGGTGCCGCTCGACGCGCATCCGCAGGTGCTGCCGGGCGGCGAGTCCGTGGCCGACTCGCGCTTTGTCGTGCGCTACTTCCGCAAGTCCAAGGACGGACGATTGCTCTTCGGCGGGCGCGAAGCCTATACGGCCGACAATCCGCGCGACATAACGCAGCACATCCGCCGGCAGATCGCCGAGATTTACCCGGCGCTTCGGGACATCGAGATCACGCATGCCTGGGGCGGTTCGGTCGGCATCACCATGCCGCGTCAGCCTTTTGTGCGCGAGGTCATGCCTGGCGTGACGTCGATCGGCGGCTATTCCGGTCATGGTGTCATGCTCGCCAATTACTGCGGAAAGCTCTATGCCGAAGCGGTTCTGGGAAAATCGGCGGATCTCGATCTTTTCAAGTCGCTCGATATTCCGGCCTTTCCCGGGGGTGCGGCCATGCGCGCGCCGCTGCTTTTCCTGGCGCTCTCCTGGTTTGCACTGCGCGACAAGTTTTAGTCAGATTGCGGATTTCATCGCCCGGCAATTCGATCTAAAACCTCTTTCCGAGAGATTCATTGCATCGCACACTGGCTTTTTTAAATCGATTAGATTAAAGAGCCAATAACCCGTCTGATTGAGAGACATCCTCATGAGCAGCCAAACCATCCCCGTTGAACCCTTTGATTATGTCGTTTTCGGTGGCAGCGGCGACCTTGCGGAACGCAAGTTGCTGCCTGCCCTTTACCATCGTCAGATCGAGGGGCAGTTCTCCGAACCGACCCGTATCATCGGCGCGTCGCGTAGCCCGCTGACGAGCGAGGAATATCGCAAGTTTGCCCAGGACGCCCTGAAGGAGCACCTCAAGAAGGGCGAATACAACGAGGCCGAGGTTACGAAGTTCCTGCAGCGCCTGTACTACGTGCCGGTGGATGCGCGTTCGGATGCCGGCTGGGATCAGCTCAAGAAGCTTCTGGACGAAGGCAAGGATCGCGTGCGCGCCTTCTACCTCGCCGTTGCTCCGGGCATCTTCGGCGACATTTCGCAGAAAATTCATGACCACAAGCTGATCACCAAGTCGACGCGCATTGTCGTTGAAAAGCCGATCGGCCGCGACCTTGCTTCCGCCCTGCAGCTGAACGACACGATCGGCAAGGTCTTCAAGGAAGAGCAGATCTTCCGCATCGACCACTATCTCGGCAAGGAAACGGTGCAGAACCTGATGGCGTTGCGCTTTGCCAATGCGCTCTATGAGCCGCTGTGGAACGCCAACCATATCGACCACGTGCAGATCACGGTTGCCGAGTCGGTCGGCCTCGAAGGCCGCGCCGGATATTATGACACCGCTGGCGCGCTGCGCGACATGGTGCAGAACCACATCATGCAGCTCGTCTGCCTGGTCGCGATGGAGGTCCCCTCCTCGATGGACTCCGAGGCCGTCCGCGACGAGAAGCTGAAGGTGCTGCGCGCATTGAAGCCGATCAATGCATCGAACGTCGAGACCAATACCGTTCGCGGCCAGTATCGCGCCGGCGCTTCCAGCAGCGGTCCGGTCAAGGGTTACCTTGAGGAGCTCGAAGGCGGCGTTTCGAGCACCGAAACCTTCGTTGCCATCAAGGCCGAAATCGGCAACTGGCGCTGGGCTGGCGTTCCCTTCTACATCCGTACCGGCAAGCGTCTTGCCGGCCGCATGTCGGAAATCGTCATCACCTTCAAGTCGATCCCGCACTCGGTCTTCGACCAGTCCGCCGGCCGTATCAACCAAAACCAGCTCATCATTCGCCTGCAGCCTGATGAAGGCGTCAAGCAGTCGCTGATGATCAAGGATCCGGGCCCGGGCGGCATGCGCCTCCGCAACGTCTCGCTCGACATGAGCTTTGCCGACGCTTTCCAGGTCCGCAATCCGGACGCCTATGAACGGCTGCTGATGGACGTCATTCGTTCAAACCAGACGCTGTTCATGCGCCGCGACGAAGTCGAGGCCGCATGGCAGTGGGTCGACCCGATCTTGAAGGGTTGGGATTCGACCGGCCAGAAGGTACAGGGATACACCGCCGGCACCTGGGGCCCCAGCCAGTCGATCGCGCTCATCGAGCGTGACGGCCGCACCTGGCACGACAACCTGTAGGATAAAGAACGATGGCAGCGACGATGCATGCTTTTGCCAATGGCGCGGAACTGGCTCGCAACCTTGCCGACAAAGTCGCTGCGTCGCTTTCCGCGGCAATCGACGCACGGGGAGCGGCAACCTTTGCCGTTTCCGGCGGCTCGACGCCGAAACTGTTTTTCCAAGAGCTTTCGGCCCGCGATCTCGACTGGAACAAAGTGACCATCACACTCGTCGACGAACGCTTCGTAGCGGCGAACAATCCGCGCTCGAACCATCTGCTGGTGGCCGAAAACCTCCTGCGGAACAAGGCGAAGGCTGCAAACTTCCTGCCGCTCTACCAGGCAGCAGGCTCGGTCGAGGAGGCTGCGAGGCTTGCGACGAGCGCGACGGCCACGATCGGCAATCCCTTCGATGTGGCGATCCTCGGAATGGGCGGCGACGGCCATACCGCCTCGTTCTTTCCGCGCGGCAGCAATCTGAAGGTCGCGCTCGACCCCAACACGCCGCGTGGTATCATCACCATGGAGGCGGAGGGCGCGGGCGAGCCGCGGCTCACCTTCACCTTCTCCAGCCTTCAGGATGCAAAGCTGCTCGTGCTTCACATCGAAGGCGAGAGCAAGAAGGACGTCCTGACGAAAGCGCAGAGCGCCGGCGACGAGGCAGAGATGCCGATCCGCGCCATTTTGCGGCGGGCGGCGAGCCCCGTCGAAATCTACTGGGCTCCATAAGCCTTCGGGCAGATAGCCGCGAACGAAAAACTGAAGAGCAAACAAGGCAGGATACCTCCCATGTCCGCTAATGCACGCATTTCTGCGATCACCTCCCGCATCGTCGAACGATCGAAGCCGACACGCGGACTTTATCTGGAGCGCCTGCGCAATGCGACCTCCAAGGGTGTAAGCCGCTCGGTTCTCGGTTGCGCCAACCTCGCGCACGGCTTTGCGGTCTGTTCCCCCGCCGAGAAGGACGCGCTTGCAGGCGACCGCGTGCCAAACCTCGGCATCATCACTTCCTACAACGACATGCTCTCCGCGCACCAGCCCTTCGAGCATTATCCGGCGATCATCCGCGAGGCGGCAGCGGAAGCCGGGGGCATCGCGCAGGTCGCCGGCGGTGTTCCTGCCATGTGCGATGGCGTCACCCAGGGGCAGCCAGGAATGGAGCTTTCCTTGTTCTCGCGCGACCTGATCGCCATGGCTGCCGGCGTGGGCCTCTCCCACAATATGTTCGATGCCGCGCTTTTCCTCGGCGTCTGCGACAAGATCGTGCCCGGCCTTGTCATCGCCGCCCTCTCCTTCGGGCATCTGCCGGCGATCTTCGTGCCGGCCGGTCCGATGACGTCGGGCCTGCCGAACGACGAGAAGTCACGCGTGCGCCAGCTTTATGCCGAAGGCAAGGTCGGCCGCGCCGAACTGCTGGAAGCAGAGTCGAAGTCCTACCACGGTCCGGGCACCTGCACCTTCTACGGCACGGCGAATTCGAACCAGATGCTGATGGAGATTATGGGCTTCCATATGCCTGGCTCCTCCTTCATCAATCCAGGCACTCCGCTGCGCGAAGCCTTCACACGCGAAGCTGCCAAGCGTGCGTTGGCGATTACGGCCCAGGGCAACGAATACACGCCGGCCGGTGAGATGATCGATGAGCGCTCTATCGTCAACGGCGTCGTCGGCCTGCACGCGACCGGCGGCTCGACGAACCACACGCTACACCTCGTCGCCATGGCGCGGGCAGCAGGCATCCAGCTGACCTGGCAGGATATTGCCGAGCTATCCGAGATCGTGCCGCTGCTGGCGCGCGTTTATCCGAACGGCCTTGCCGACGTGAACCACTTCCACGCCGCCGGCGGCATGGGCTTCCTTATCAAGGAGCTGCTCAAGCACGGCATGGTGCATGACGACGTTCGTACGGTCTTCGGCCATGGCCTGCAGGCTTACACGATCGATCCCCGCCTCGGTGACGATGGCACGATCGTGCGCGAACCGGCACCGGAAAAGAGTGTCGACCCGAAGGTGCTTGCCAATATCGAAACCCCCTTCCAGGCCAATGGCGGCCTGAAAATGCTTCGCGGCAATATCGGCAAGGCCGTCATCAAGATCTCTGCAGTCAAGCCGGACCGCCACGTCATCGAAGCGCCGGCCATCGTCTTCCACAGCCAGCAGGAACTGCAGGACGCTTTCAAGGAAGGCAAGCTCAACAAGGACTTTATCGCCGTCGTTCGCTTCCAGGGACCGAAGGCGAATGGCATGCCGGAACTGCACAAGCTGACGCCGCCACTCGGCGTGCTGCAGGATCGCGGCTTCCGCGTGGCACTTCTGACCGACGGCCGTATGTCCGGCGCTTCGGGCAAGGTTCCGGCTGCAATCCACGTGACGCCGGAGGCTGTCGATGGTGGTCCGATCGCTCGCATCAAGGACGGCGACATCATTCGCCTCGACGCGATCGCCGGCACGCTGGAGGTTCTGGTCGATGCTGCCGATCTGGCGGAACGCGAGTCCGTGGTTGCCGATCTTTCCGAGAACGAATTCGGCATGGGCCGCGAGCTGTTTTCGCCCTTCCGCCGCGCCGTCGGTCCTTCGGATCGCGGGGCCAGCGTCCTCTTCCATTGAGGCAATAGCCCGCTCTAGAAACAACGAAGCCCGCGAGGAAACTCGCGGGCTTTGCTTTTGATGCTTGGCGAAATCAGCCGCGGATGTCGAGCACGCGATCGCGGTGTGCCGGGTGTGTGCTGTAGACGAAGATCTTGTTGAGTTCCTTATCATTTAGCATGCGCAGAAAGCGAACTTCGATCGTGTTGTTGGCATTCACCCGCGTTAGCATGCAGCCGATCTTGGTGATGCGTGCATCCGGGATATCGAGATAGAACTGCTTCGGAAGGGCGTACTGGGTGAGGAGCGCGAGGACGGCCGTGCTCTTCGAAATGCGAATGATATCGCAACGCCGGGACGCCATGTGCATGACGCCCTTCTCAGTATATTCGATGCGTGCGGCATTCATCGTATCCTCCATTTTGAACCGCACTTCGCGGTCGTACATGAAGGATTCCTCCTTATTTAGAAAGTGCTGCCCGGAAGGCATTGGATTCGATGCTGCCACCGCCGTATTCCCTTCGATATTCAATGAGGAAATACTAGCTGGCGATGTTTAACAGAAGGTGAGAGGAGTTTCGATCCGGCACGCTATACACACTGAACGCCGCAGCGAACCTGCAAGAATAAACCCGTTTTCGATCAAATACATAACAAAGCCCGGGCAACACATCGCGGTCCCCGGGCCTGATTTTTCTCGTTCGCAACGAGGCAACTTTATTTACGATACGTGCGCCCTTCCGCATCGAAAAGATGCAGCTTGGAGCGGTCGGCCGAGAAGTGCATCTTCTGGCCCTTCTTGATATCGTAAATGCCAGGCAGCTTGACGATGATCGGCTCGCCCGGAACGAGACCCTCGATGTAGAGCAGTGTCACTTCGCCGAGCGCTTCGACGATCGAGACTTCGCCCTCGAAGAGGTAGTCGTCGCCGGCACCGGCGATGCGTAGATCCTCGGGGCGAACGCCGAAGCTCGCGGTCTTGCCCTTCTCAGAGCCCGCCGTCGGAATGTCCAGCGTTACGGACTTGCCGCCGGTCAGCGTCACCGTCGTTGAGTTGCCAGCCTCGGTAATCGTCGACGGAATGACGTTCATGGCCGGAGAGCCGATGAACTTGGCGACGAAGAGATTGGCCGGACGCTCGTAGAGCTCCAGCGGTGCGCCCACCTGCTCGATGTTGCCAGCGGAAAGAACGACGATGCGGTCGGCAAGTGTCATCGCCTCGACCTGGTCGTGCGTGACGTAGATCATTGTCGTGCCGGCCATCTGCTCGCTCAGGCGGGCGATCTCGATGCGGGTCGCGACACGGAGAGCTGCGTCGAGGTTCGACAGCGGCTCGTCGAAGAGGAAGACCTTCGGATTGCGGCAAATGGCGCGGCCGATGGCAACACGCTGGCGCTGACCACCGGAGAGCGCTTTCGGCAGGCGATCGAGATATTTGCCGAGTTGAAGACTGTCGGCCGCCGCACGAACACGGCGATCGATCTCCTGCTTGTTTTCGCCGGCGATCTTCATGCCGAACGCCATGTTGTCGTAGACCGTCATGTGCGGATAGAGCGCATAGGACTGGAACACCATGGCGATGCCGCGCTTCGACGGCGGCACATCGTTGACCAGCTGGCCATCGATATACATGTCGCCACCGGTAATGTTCTCCAGGCCGGCAATCATGCGCAGCAGGGTGGATTTTCCGCAGCCCGAAGGACCGACGAACACAACGAACTCGCCCTCCTTGATCTCCAGATCGATGCCGTGGAGAACGTCCACGGAACCGTAGGATTTGCGAATATCCTTGAGCGTCAGTCCAGTCATTAAATCCTCCTCCTCAAGTCGTCAGGCGAGACGAGCGAAGTACGCTCCCCATGCCGGAATATCGATCTTCTCACCGTAGTTATTGCTGACGAAGCCGTGGCCCGTCAACGCCTGCCAGTCACCGGCAGGCAAAACGACGGCACTTTCGGTAGCGCTCATGTTGAAGACGCAAAGCAGCTTTTCGTTGCCGTACTCGCGCACGAAAATCAGCACGTCCTCCTGCGGTTCCATGAACTCGATCTCGCCCTTGGCAAAGGCCGGATGCAGCTTGCGGAAGGCGAGGAAGCGGCGATAGTGCTCGAGGACCGAGTTCTCGTCGCCCTGCTGGACGCTGACGGCGCGCAGGATGTGTTCGACAGGAACCGGCAGCCACGGCTTGACGGTCGAGAAGCCGCCCTGGGCGACCTGGCTATCCCAAACCATCGGCGTGCGGCAACCATCACGGCCCTTGAATTCCGGCCAGAACTGGATGCCGTAAGGATCCTGCAGGTCCTGATAGGCGAGATCGGCCTCGGTCAGGCCGAGTTCCTCGCCCTGGTAGAGGCAGACGGAACCGCGCATCGTCATCAGGAGCGACGCATACTGCTTGGCGAATGAATCGTGATCGGCGACCAGCGAGCCCCAGCGGCTGACATGGCGCATGACATCGTGGTTGGAAAACGCCCAGCAGGCCCAGCCATCGGGTGCCGCGGCCGCGAAGTCTTCCATCACCTCCTCGACGCGTTCGGGCGACAAGGGGTCGGGCGCCAGGAACTCGAAGGCATAGCACATATGCATCTTGTCATTGCCTGACGTGTATTCGCCGACGATCTCAAGACCGCGTTGACTGTCGCCCACCTCGCCGACGGCAGCAATCGCCGGAAACTCCTCGAGCACGGCGCGGAACCGCTTCAGGAACTCCAGGTTCTCCGGCCGGTTCTTGTCGTAAAGGTGCTCCTGGAAGTTATAGGGATTGACCGCCGGAGCGGTTGAAGCGTTGCGGCGCTCGGGGGCGAGCGCCGGATTGTCGCGCAGTTCCCTGTCGTGGAAGTAGAAGTTGATCGTATCGAGGCGGAAGCCATCGACGCCGCGCTTCAGCCAGAAGCGGACGACATCAAGCAACCGGTCCTGAACCTCGGGATTGTGCAGGTTCATGTCCGGCTGCGAGGTCAGAAAGTTGTGCATGTAGTACTGCATGCGCGTCGGATCCCACGCCCATGCGGAACCGCCGAAAATCGACAGCCAGTTGTTCGGCGGCGTGCCATCAGGCTTGGCATCAGCCCAGACATACCAGTCGGCCTTCGCGTTGGTCTTGCTGGATCGGCTCTCGACGAACCAGGGATGCTGGTCCGAGCTGTGCGAGATGACGAGGTCGATCATCACGCGAATGCCGAGGCGATGGGCCTCTGAAATCAGCGTGTCGAAATCCACCAGCGTGCCGAAAATGGCATCGACGTTCTCGTAGTCGGAGACATCGTAGCCGAAATCGCGCATTGGCGAAGTGAAGAAAGGCGAGATCCAGATCGCGTCGGCGCCGAGGGCGGCGACATGCGGCAGCCGGGCGGTGATCCCCTTCAAATCGCCGATGCCGTCGCCATTGGAGTCCTGGTAGGAGCGCGGATAGATCTGATAGATCACCGCGCCGCGCCACCAGTCCTTGTCGGCCGTCAAAATGGATTGGGATGCCATGCTCATGTTTCCTGTTCGATCGTCTTGGGTTGCTAACCGCCCTTGACCGAGCCCGCGAGCAGACCACGCACCAGATAGCGCTGCAAGCCGAAGAACACGAGCAGCGGTACGACAATGGTGACGAAGGCCGAGGCCGTCAGGATTTCCCAGTTGCCACCCCGTGACCCGAGCAGCGCGTTCAGCGCGCCTGTCAGCACGAGGTGGTCCCTGTCGGTGCCGAGGAAGACCATGGCGACAAGCAGGTCGTTCCACACCCACAGGAACTGGAAGATCGCAAAGGATGCGAGCGCGGGGAAGGACAAGGGCAGTACGATACGGGTAAAGATTTCAAAATCGCTGGCGCCGTCGACGCGGGCGGACTCAATAATTTCCCTCGGGAGACCGGCGATGTAGGCGCGCAGCAGATAGATTGCGAGCGGCATGCCGAAGGCAGTGTGCGCGAACCAGATGCCGGGATAGGTCTTCGACGGAGCGTCGAGCAGTGCGCCGATGCCGTTGTAAAGTCGCAGAAGCGGAATGAGCGACATCTGCAGCGGCACGACGATAAGGCCGACAACAAGCGCGATCAGCAACGCGCGCCCCGGAAACTCCATCCAGCTCAGCGCGTAGGCCGCGAAGGCGGCGATCAGGATCGGGATGATCGTCGCCGGGATGGTGACAGTCAGCGAGTTGATGAAGGACTGCCCGATACCCTCGCTGGTCAGAACGTTCTTGTAGTTCTGCAGCGTGAATTCCGGCGGCGTGGCAACGGAAATGTAGACACGGCGGCCGCCGTCATCCGGTCCGAAGGCGGCATACTTCATATAGCGATAGTTGCCGTCGGCTGCGACGGTGAGCGACACGCCGTCGCCGAGATCAGCCGTCTCGCCCGCCTTGTAGGCGGACGGCTGCTGGACGCGCGTGCCGAAAGCGCGGATGGAGCGCCCCTGCTGTCCTTCCAGCACATTGCCCGAAATGACGTAAATGGCGCCTTCCTGCTTCTGCTGGTCGGGCTGTCCAAGGCGCACGGCAACGGTGCGTGACGAGCCCGCAAAGGCCGTCCACCAGCCGGAGACGACGAGCTGGTCCTTGTCGCGCAACGCGCTGACAAAGATACCGAGCGTCGGGATCAGCCACAGAACGACGATCACGAGGACCGCAAAGTGGACAAAGAGACGGGCGGGGCCGATCTTGAAGAAATCTCGGGTAAGCGTCATCTCAGTGGCCTCCCAGCTCGCGATTGGCGCGACGGACGTTCCAGACCATGATCGGCGTCACGGCCAGCATGATGATCAGCGCGATAACAGCACTTCGGCCGGAGTCACCACCGCCTCGGAACAGCCAGTTGAACATCAGGTTGGCGAGCACCATCGTATTCCATTGACCGTTGGTCATGGTCAGCACGATGTCGAAGACCTTGAGCACGAGAATGGTAATCGTGGTCCAGACAACGGCGATCGTACCCCAGACCTGCGGCACCATGATGCGCCAGAAGATCTGCCAGCCGTTTGCGCCGTCGATGACGGCGGCTTCAATGGTTTCCTCAGGGATGCCCCGGAGCGCCGCGGACAGGATTACCATCGCAAAACCGGTCTGAATCCAGATGAGGATGATCATCAGGAAAAAGTTGTTCCAGAAGGGAACCGAGATCCATACCTGAGGCGTCCCGCCGAACAGCTGGACGATCGCGTTGAGGAGGCCGATCTGCACATCGTTGCCGCCGCGGTATTCGTAGATGAACTTCCAGATAACCGATGCGCCGACGAAAGAGATCGCCATCGGCATGAAGACGATGCTCTTGGCGATATTGCCCCACCAGATGCGGTCGGTCATCACGGCGATGACGAGGCCGAAGAAGGTGCAGGCCGCCGGCACGACCGCCAGCCACAGGATGTTGTTGAAGATCGACTGGCGGAATTCGCGGTCGGTGAAAGCCCACTGATAGTTCGCAAAGCCGACAAACTGCTCACCGGAGCGGTCATAGAAGGACAGGATCAGCGTCGCGACCACGGGATAAACGAGGTAGACGACAAGGAGGAGAAGGGCCGGCCCGATGAACAGCCACGGGCGGATCATCGCCCGGCGATTCAGGTTGCGCGCTGCGGAATGAATGTCACCATCCTTCACCGGCAGGGACCAATCCAGGATCTTGTTGGAAAAATAGAAGTAGGCCGAGCAGGCGAAGACCGCCACGACCACGACCCCCAAAGCGGAAACTATCTGCGACAGCATTCGTCCCTCCCCCTGCTACCCTGTCTGTCCTGACGGGTATGCGCGCCGATGTCGTCACGCCGCCATCGCTCGACGCGACAGGCGACAGTGGCCGGACACTCCCAGTATCCGGCCATGTATTTCAACCATGCCGCCGCAACCGACGGCATGGAACTCAGGCGATGTTACTTGATCGCGTCCCAGGCACCCTGAATTTGCTTGGTGGTGTCTTCCGCAGACTTGCCACCAACGAAATCGACCATGCCTGTCCAGAATGCGCCCGCGCCGATCTTGCCAGGCATCAGGTCGGAACCATCGAAGCGGAAAGTCGTCGCAGTCGTCAGGATCTCGCCTTCCCGCTTCATCTGATCGTTTGCATAGGCTGCCGTGTTGACGCCCTTGTACGGCGTCAGGAAGCTGGACTGCGCCATCCAGACTTCGTGTGCGATCGGCGTCTTCAGGAATTCAACGAACGCCCGGGCGGCCTTGGAGTCCTTCGTGACGGTTACGAGCGTACCAGCGCCCAGAACCGGCTTGCCGAGATCGGCATGCGCCGCATAGGTCGGCATATAGAAGAAGTCGGCATCCTGACCGAGCTTCGTGCCTTCTGGGAAGAAGGACGGAATGAATGAAGCCTGGTGATGCAGATAGCACTTCGGCGGCACGCCGAAGAGACCCTTCGGGCTGTCGCGGAAGTCGGTCGCAGCTACGGCTGCAACGCCACCGCTGACATACTTCTCGTTCTTGGCGAAGGAGCCGAATTCCTCGATCGCGGCAACGACGGCCGGATCGGTGAACTTCACTTCGTTGGTCGTCCACTTGTCGTAAACATCAGGCTTCTGCTGGCGCAGCATGATGTCTTCGATCCAGTCCGTTGCTGGCCAGCCGGTCGCACCACCGGAGCCGAGGCCGATGCACCACGGCACGCCGCCGTCCTTGACGATCTGGTCGGTCAGGGCATGGAGCTCTTCCATGGTCGTCGGGACCTTGTAGCCTGCTTCCTTGAAATTCTCCGGCACATACCAGACAAGCGACTTCACGTCGGCCTTATATGGGAAGGCGTAGAAGGCTTCCTTGCCGTCCTTGCCCTTGTAGGTGCCATAGCCAACCCAGCTGTCGCCGGCGCCATAGTTTTCCTTGACCCAGGCAGAGGTCTCATCGCCGAGCGGCGTCAGGAAGCCCTTGCCGGCGAGATCTGCGAGAAGGCCCGGCTGCGGCAGGATCGCGATGTTCGGCGGCGAGCCGGCCTGCGTGTCGATGACGATCTGCTGCTCATAGTTTTCCGAAGACGAGTACTTGGCGTCCACGCCGGTCGCTTCGGTGAAATAGGCCAGAATGCTGCGGAAGAAGGCTTCGTCTTCACCGCGCCATGGCCCGAAGATGGTCATCTGCTCGCCCTTCAGGTCGGCATGTGCAGCCTTGAAGTCGTCGTAGCTCTTCCAGTTGAACTTCGAATCCTGCCCGGGGGCAAACTTCAGATCGGCAGCCGACGCGGCACCCGCAGCAAGAAGCGCCGCCGCGGCAACGCCCATCAAAAACGTCTTTCTCATGTGATCAACCTCCCATCACAATCCCAACCGCACTTTTGAAACTATTTGGATGCCGTTCCAAAGCGCTTTGACAAATGCACTCATTTCACTTTCGATGGAAAAGAGTCAAGCTATTTCGCGAAAATGGCAGCAGACGCGGCCCTGTTATCCCCGAAGTACCGACGCCACACCCTTGGGAATATGGCGCGATTTTGCTTGAGTCAAGCGGTGCAGCTGCTACATAATTGAAAGCGCTTTGGATGCCATTGGGAGCTGGCGGCCAGTGCGAGCGGAGGAAGCATAACACGTGAATCTCAAACAGCTATCGGAATTGCTTGGACTGTCGCAGACGACGGTAAGCCGCGCATTGAACGGCTACCCCGAAGTCAATGAGGCGACGCGCGAGCGCGTGCTGCAGGCCGTCAAGGAAACCGGATACCGTCCGAACAAGGCGGCCCAGCGGCTTGCGACCGGCAAGGCCGGTTCCATCGGCCTCGTAATGCCAACCGCTCCCGACCACTATTCGGACGTCCATTTCGGCGAATTCCTGACGGGCCTCGGCGAGGAGGCCGTGCGCCACGACTTTCATTTCGTGATCATGCCGGCCGATCCCAACGACGAAGTCGGCGCGCTGAAGCGGCTTGCGATCAGCGGCAATGTCGATGCGCTGTTCGTCGCCTATATGCGCGGCCATGATCCGCGACTACCGATGCTGAAGTCGCTTTCGATGCCCTTCCTCGTGCATGGCCGCTCCTTCGGCTCCGAGCCGGACTATCCCTACCTCGACATCGACAATGAAGGCGCTTTCTACGATGCCGCGCGCCTGCTGCTTCAGCTCGGCCATACGCGCTTTGCCCTGCTCAACGGGCCGGAGCATCTCGACTTTGCGATCCGTCGCAAGAACGGAATGATTGCCGCACTTTCCGAGCGGGGATTGTCGCTTCCGGACGATCACATGAGCCACACATCAATGACGGACGAGCTTGGCCAGACCGCAATGGAGCGCTTTCTGCAGAAGCCGGAGCGGCCGACGGCCATCCTCTGCTCCAGTACGGTGTTGGCGCTTGGCGCGATCCGCGCCGTAAACCAGGCCGGCCTGAAGCTCGGGGAGGAAATCTCGCTGATCGCGCATGACGACGTCCTGCCACATCTGAAGCCCGAGAACTTCTCGGTGCCGCTGACGACGACACGATCCTCGCTTCGGGCGGCAGGCGTGCGCATCGCTCAACGGCTCATCGGAACGATCAAGCAGGAAGGGCCCTTCCCGGAGCAGGAGCTCTGGAAGACCGAGCTGATCGTCAGGGCCTCAACGGGCCCTGCTCCACGGCAGGATCAGAATGTCGGCGGTGTCTGACCGGCGGTGCGATGGGCGGCAATGACGGTGTTGGCCATCAGCATCGCAATGGTCATCGGGCCCACACCACCCGGAACCGGCGTAATGACATCGGCGACCCTTGCCGCCTCTTCAAAGGCGACATCCCCGACCAGACGAGTCTTGCCTTCACCTTTCTCGGGAGCCGGAATGCGATTGATGCCGACGTCGATGACCGTGGCGCCGGGCTTCACCCAATCACTCTTGACCATTTCCGGCCGGCCAACGGCGGCAACCAGAATATCCGCATTGCGGCAGACAACGGGCAGATCCTTGGTGCGCGAGTGAGCGATGGTGACCGTCGCGTTGGCGTTCAGCAGCAACTGCGCCATCGGCTTGCCGAACAGGTTCGAGCGGCCGATGACGACGGCATTCAGGCCGGAGAGATCTTCGCCGTGCGTGCGGCGCACGAAGACCATCGCGCCGGCTGGCGTGCAGGATACCAGGCCCGTTACAAGATCGCCGGTTGCAAGCTTGCCGGCATTGACGACGTGCAGACCGTCGACATCCTTTTCCGGCAGGATCGATTGGATGATCGGTTCGGATTTCAGATGCTTCGGCAGCGGCAGTTGCACAAGGATGCCGTGGATCGAGGGGTCGTTGTTCAGCGACGCGACGAGTGCCGCCAACTCATCCTGCGTGGTCTCGACAGGCAAAGTGTGCTGGACGGATTTGAAGCCGCATTCCTTCGCCATCTTGCTCTTGGAGTTGACGTAGGCGTGGCTGGCCGGATCATTGCCAACGATCACGACCGCAAGACCCGTCTTGACACCGCTCTGCTTGTCCAGCGCCGATGTCGCCGCCTTCACCGTTTCGATTACGGAAGCTGCGACCTGTTTGCCATCAATCACTGTCGTCAAGACTATCTCCTGCCCTTGCTTTCGCCCATTGTAGCCGGTGGCGCCCAGCGCGATTTGCCTGTCCACGCCCTATCCTGCCTAAAATGGCAAATGCAAGAACAATCGTGTCGCAGCTGGTCAGGATGCCGCCTGCCGGGTACGCAACCTTTCGCGCATGGCGGCGAGCTCCGCGCGTATAATGTCCACTTCCTGCGGCATCGCGGCAGGCTCAGCTGCCGATGGCGCCACGACAACCGGCTTCGGGGCGGGAGTGGGCAGCGACGGTTCCTTCCTTGCGGACGCCGTGAACCTGGCGCGCGCTTTGAAAGACACTGTCGCAAGACCAAATGCGAGGCCAGCAAAGGCGCCGAGCAACGTGGGGAGCCAGCCCTCCTCCGCCGGCACTGCGGCGACCTGCACCGCCTTCTGCAGTCGCAGGCTGCCGGCACCAGGCGTCACCGCTCCGGTCGTGATCGCATCCTCAAGGCGCTGGCGTGCCGCACTCGCCTTGTCGCGAAGCTCGGCGAGTTTCGCCAGGTCGACACCCGTATCCTTGCTTTGCGCAATCAGTGCATTGCGACTGTCGCTTAGCTGCCGCTTCTCGACTGTCGCCTGCTTCATCTCGTCGGTCGTTTCGCGGAGCAGCCGGGCGATGTCGTCACCGATCGCTGCTTTCAAGCCGTCGACCTCTGCCTGCTGAGCTTGCAAGCGGGGATGGCGGGGACCGAGATTGGCCGACAGCTGTGAAAGAGACAGTTGTGCCGCCACATACTTGTCGCGGCGATCGACGAGCGTCGGCGACATGAGGTCCGCATCCAGCGTACCGGCAATGACATCGCCAACCTTCGCCGCCTTCAGACGACGGGCCCTTTCCTGGGCAGCAGCAATTCGCTCGTCCCCTGCCTTCAGTTCCGCGTCCATGCTCCCGATCTGCCGCTGCAGATCGATGGCAACCTTCACGTTGCCTTCGCCACTTTTCTGCGTGAAGGCCGTAAGATCGAGTTGCGCCGCGTCGGCCGCCTTCTTCAGCGACCCGTCTTCGACCGCGGCCTTTGTGGTTCCTGAGCCTGTCACGACAGACGCCAGGTAGTTCGCAATGCGCGCGGATTTCTCGGCGCTGCCGGTCGTCACCTGGACATCGATGGTGCCGGCGTGAGGGTCGCTCGTGGTGCGGATTGCGGAAACGAGCGACGCTTCTGCGTGCGAAAGCGGATCGGCGGCAGCGCCATCGGTCGAAAGCAGGTCGACAGCCACCGCAAACGCATCCGAGGAGAGGCCGAAAAATTCCGGATCGCGATCGAGTTTCAACGCAGCGACCGTTGCGGCGATCGCGTGGGAAGACCGAAGCGTCTTCTCGGCCGCTTTAGCGACGGCCGCACGGCCTTCGCCGTCACCTTGGACAGCGAACACAGCGTCAGCGCTATAGCGCGCCGTTTCGGCCGGGATCAGGGCACCGCTCGCCGCGCCCAATGCGGAGATGAGAGCAACTATCGCAAGTGGCTTCAGACGCTGCGATTTCGGTGCACTGTGTTCGGTAGGCAGCGTGGCCACGTTCGGGGTCGCTGTCGCTTCTGTGGCGCATGTAACTTCCGAAGGCACAACAGAGGACGGATCGATCGCGGCAGCCGCTGCATCGTTCGCAGCCTCGAGCCGCTTGCCCAGGATCGTTTCGATGCGGCTGACAAGCGGCGGCGGCGCCTCGGCATCACGGCTGGCCCGCTGCCGCTCGAGCGCACGCTCGATCACCCCGAGCAATTCTGCCTCCGCAGCCGGCATCGCGGCCGCAGTTTTGGATGGCATCGCCACACGCTCGCCCTCGACCGCCACAGGTCGGCGGAAGGCTTGGCTTCTCGGGTTGTTGTCGTACATCGCCAGATCTCATGCGTATGAACGGTCGAAGCCATCCGCGAAAGCGGACGGGTTAACCAACACTAAAAGTTCATGGCAAAGAAAAGGTTAACTGGCGGGCCTTGCGTCGGTCAGTTCCGTATCCGCATGCGGCGTTCCGTCGTACCGGAGGGCGTAGTACAGGAAGGCAGCAAAGCCCAGGCCGGAACGAAGGCCAGGGCGCGCCGGCCATTGCGTCCAGCGATAGGCGCGTTCAAGTCCCACCGTCCGTACAATCTTCGGCACGGGGCGGATCATACCGGCCACGACATCGAACAGGTCGCCGACAGCAAGCACTAGGCGAGCGTGATCCGCCCGGATGTTCTCTTGGATCCATTTTTCCTGAAATGGAGTGCGCGCTCCGACGACGAGTATGTCGAGCATTTGCCCGTCGATCTGATCTACGATCCGCGACCTGCCTTCTGTGTGGGAGAGGGTGTCGGAAATGACGGTGAACTCGTGCCATGGCGCGTGCCGACGGAATTTCGCTGCAGTCAGGCGAACCTCTTGAGGGTTCGTGCCGATAAGGCCGATGCGGCGCGGTGTCTCCATGAACGTCAGCAGCGCCGGCACGAAATCGCCGGCCCTCAAGCTGGCAGGGAACGGCGAGCCATGCGCCACCTTCGACGCGATGTTGAAACCTGGACCATTGGGAAGCAGCAGGTTTTGTGCAAGAACGGCGCGATAGCCGCTGTCGCGCAGCGCCATGAGCATGTTGCGCGCGGTGACGAAGGAAACGGATATCTGCCCGACCGGTATCGACAGGAGTTCATTGAAAAGCACCAGGGCGTCATCCCAGCCTAGGTCGCAGACCGGCAGATCGAAAATCGCGCGGCGCGACGACAAGACCGCGAAATTCGCGATCAGGTTCATGCCGGTTTCCTGACGATAGTGTTTCATGCGCATGCATCCCCGAACAGATCACATAGCCGCACCAGACGATTCAAAATCGACCGGTGGCGTTGGCCTGGGAGCGCATGAGAGAATTCCGAGAAACAGAATGTCAGTGCACAGTCAGCCCATCGGGCCGGTCTTGTAACAGCGCGATTTCAACTATCTCTTAGGAAAACCGTTTGAATTTCGCCCCTTGGTGGAAGGAATTATTAACCGTCTACAGTCGGCACAAAAACGCAGAAACGGCGCCCCAAGGGCGCCGCTTAAAGCAAGGACCGAGTCACTCTCTGGCAGCTTTAATCCGCTACTGGTTCCGGAGCGACGACGTTGACGGGCTTGCCCGTCCTCTTGTGTTGTCCGGAGTCACTCGTCTTGGGGAGGTAGTCGAGCTGTTCCAGCATGACCTGCTCGATATACTCTCCACCCAGATGCTGGTTGACGTCCTTCTTTATCATCTCCCGAAAGGCGTTCGGATCGAAGGATTTCATGTTGGAGATGTCGATCATCTTGTTGCCGACGAGCAATGTAAAGAGCTCGTCGGTCGTCATTTCCGTCAGAGGCAAGGACACGTTCTTCACCGCGTCCTTGTTCATCATGAAAGAGATCCTGCCGAGGAAGTAGCCGGTAATTGTACCGTCGGCGATGATCGGCACGGTGATCGTCTCGCCCTTTACAAGCTCGAGCTGGCTTTGCTTGGCATCATCGGGGGCCGGCGCAGGTGCCGTTGCCATGTGCACCGAGAAATAGACCGATGCCAGCGTGATCGCGCAAACCCAGACGCCTGTCAGAACGAGCTTAATCATCAAGCGTCACGTGCTACGAATTGCTCTTGGGAATAGGTGCCGTCGGCGTCCGCATCCTGGACTGCATTCTTCAGGAGATCGGCAACGGTGCGGACCGCTTCCAGATGCGCTTCGACGCGCCGTGCGTTCAGCACCAGCTTCTTCTTGAGCCCATGCAGCTGATCAAGATGCGTGGCAGCCAGTTCCTTCGGGTCTGTGTCGCGGAAGAGCATCGACAGCTCGTAGAGGCAGCGGCTCTTGTGCGTGTTCGACACCTTGAGATCGAACTGCGGATCGTTGCCGATACGCGTGTTCTCGTTGTCGATGATCATTTCGAGGCGTCCAAGAACCGATTTGATACGATAGTCGTTCGAGATTATTTCCATTTTTGTCCTCGATTTTCTCAGGCGTCATTGGCGGACTTGTTGTCCGCAGTTGGTGTACCGAAGGTCTTGCGCTGGAAGTCGTCGATCATGCTCATCGCCATGTTGCGATCGTCCTGATCGGTGGAAGCGTTGGCGACCTTGCCTTCCTGCGTCTTCAGCGCATCGTGATAGAGCTGCTTGGCAATGCCGATGCCGTCGCCCTTCGAAATCTCGTTGCCGAGCTGTTCGGCCATCATGCCCTTCCAGATATCACCGGTGGCACCCTTGCCGTACACTTCTTCGCTGTCGTTCGGCAGCATGTTCTTGATGAAGTTCTGCAGGACCATGGCCTCGAACTTGCGGTAGGTTTCCGGCACCTCTTCTGTCTTGGTGCTGCGGTTTTTGCTGTCGCTCAAACCGGTCTTGCCCGCGGCGCGATCGAGAATATCGACGGCCGAGGTAAAGCCGTTGCCGGCTTCGGCGAGACTGTTGGCGGCAAACGCCGCCTGGTTTGCCTTCAGTTTTTCCTGGGCTGCCTGCACCTCGAGCGGGTCGGCAGCTTTGACAACATCCAGGACCAGATCACTCGGAGGTGAAATAGCCAAGTCACAATCCTCTTGATTAAGATTGTGACGATTATGATTTTTGAAGCTTGCTGGAGGCTGGCGTACCGAATTTTTGATCGATGAGATCATAGACTGCGTTGTCGGCGGCTTCGCGGCGCTCGGCCTCGAGCGCCTCACGCATGCCGTCTTCCAGGCGATCGCCCTTGGCGCGTTCCTGAACAACGCGCATTTCGTGAATCTGCTGCATGCCGATCAGCTGCTTGTCCTTGATCCCCAATCGGTTGAAGCGATCCGCATAGCTTTGCGAGAAGGCATGATGGACCGGGTCCATGGAGCCGAGCGCCAGGATGACGCTGTCCATTTGCTCGTTGACTTCCGACCGCTGACGGCTCGTTTCGGCAAGGTCGAATTCAGCCATCTGCTCCAGATGACGTTGAACCGCCACGAGGCGTTTCAGTTTCTGTGAGCGCGTCTTGTCTACCATGTCGCTACCTGCCGATGAACACGCTGGCGAAGGATTGGCCGAACTGGCTGACCAGCGCCGCCACTGAGAAATAGAACAGGAACAGGCCGCCGAGAAGCAGATAGGGCGTCGAAATGAAATACACCGGAATCTGCGGCGCCAGCTTGTTGATGAAGCCGATCGCGATGTTGAACATCAGGCCGTAGATCAGGAAGGGGCTTGAGAGCCGCAGCATGATCATGAATGTCGATGACAGCGTGTCCGTGAACGATATCAGCGTGCTGCGCATCTGCAGGATGCCTCCGAAGGGCATCGACGTGTAGGAATCGACCAATGCCCGGAAGACGACGTGATGAAAGTCCATCATGAACAGGATCATCATACCGGCAAAGGTGATGAAGCCTGAAAGGCTGCTTTCCGGGGAATCTTCGAAGATATCGCCCGCGCTCGGTTGAGTGTAGCCGACCATCATCGCAATCACGCTGGCTGCGAACTGCAGGCCGAGCGTGTAAAGCCGAGCAAGCATGCCGTACATGACGCCAACCAGCGACTCGCTGAAAATGTAGCCAATATAGGTGGCGTTCGAGGTGTGGACGATCGGATAGACCGTTTCCCAGAGCACTGGAAGGATCGCAAGGGATAAGGCAGCTGCAATGAAAACCCGCAAGTGCGGTGCGACACGGGCAGACGAAAAGCCGGGCATCACCAGAACACAGCCGCCGATCCTGCAGAAGATCAGGAACAGCGCCAGGACGGTCCCTTGCGGGTCTGTTATCATGAAATGGAGCCCAGAATCTTTATCTCGATGCCCTTGGCCAGCTCGACATGCGACAGGACCGGGAGCGTTGCGAACAATCGTTCGATGATCATGCGCACATAGGAGCGTGTTTCCGGCGAGGTGACAAGGGCGAACGGCAGGCCGCGATCCATGAATTCACGGATAACTTTTGTCGCTTGCTCGCTGAACTCTTCGAGCATGCGCGGGTCGATGTCGAACTCGATGATCTCGCCCTTGTTGTCGCGCTTCAGCGCCTGATGGAAGGCGAGATCCCACTTGCTGCCGAGTCGCAGCACGCGAAGCACGCCGTTGTCCGCGAGATCGCCGCAAAGCTGCTGCGCCATGCGAACACGCACATGCTCGACAATCTGCTCGGTCTTGCGGACATGCGGCGCGAGTTCGGCGACGGCTTCCAGGATGAGGTGCAGGTTGCGGATCGACACACGCTCGGCGAGGAGCAATTTCAGCACGGCCTGCAGGCCGGAATAGGACATGTGCGACGAGCAGATCTCGTCCGCCAGCTTCTTGTATTCCGGATCGAGCCTGTCGATCAGGACCTTCACATCCTTGTACGACAGGAGCGCCGGCAGATTGTTGCGGATGACTTCGCTCATATGCGTCAGGACGACAGAAACGTTGTCGATCGGCTGGAAACCCTCGCGCTTCAGATCGTCGGCGAATGCTTCGAGTATGGAAACCGCCGGCATGCCGAAGGCTGGTTCGCGAATCTCGTCGCCCGGAATGCTTGGCTTGCGGCCGGAGCCGGTGACAACAAGAACTTCGCCAACGCGCAGCAGGTTGGACGCGACCGTCGTGCCGTGGATTCGGATCTGATAGGACTTCTCGGCAATGCCGATATCGTCCGTGACCTTGATCTCCGGAACAACGAAACCGTACTGCGTCGCGAACTTCTTGCGCATCTTGCCGACGCGGAAGGCAAGCTCCTGGTGAGCGCCGAGCAGGCGTGTCGACACCATCTTGCCGAGCGCGAGCTCGATTTCCGATGTGCGCAGCACCGACTTGACGGAATCCTTTTCGAGTTCCTTGTTCTGGATGACCTTCTTTTCTTCCAGCTCGCGGCGAGCCCTGTTCTCCGCCTCGACCTGGCGGGGAATGAACCAGGCACCAAAGGCCAGAAGACCGGACAGGAACATGAAGGGCACAAATGGGAGACCCGGCATCAGGCCGAGGATCGCCATCAGAACCGCAGAAACAGAAAGCGCCCGCGGATAACCGCTGAGCTGGTTGACGACTGCCTGTTCGGTGGAACCGACGGTGCCGCCGCGCGACACGAGAAGGCCGGCTGCGAGAGAAACGATGAGGGCCGGCATCTGCGAAACGAGACCGTCACCAACCGAGAGCTTGACGAAGACGTCGGCGGCTTCGGAGATCGGCATTCCATGGCGGAAGTAACCGATGATGATGCCGCCGAAGACGTTGATGCAAGTGATCAGCAAGCCGGCAATCGCGTCGCCGCGAACGAACTTGGACGCACCGTCCATGGCGCCGAAGAAGGAGCTTTCCTCTTCCAGCTCCTTGCGGCGGCGCTGTGCTTCCTTCTCGTCGATGATGCCGGCCGAAAGGTCGGCGTCGATCGACATCTGCTTGCCGGGGATCGCATCGAGGGTGAAGCGCGCGCCGACTTCCGCGATACGCGTAGCACCCTTGGTGATAACGATGAAGTTGATGGTGATCAGGATCAAAAAGACGATCAGACCGATCACGAAGTCGCCGGACATGACAAGGCTGGCAAAGCCCGCGATGACACCGCCGGCGGCATCATGACCCTCGTTGCCATGCGATAGGATGACGCGCGTCGTCGCGATGTTCAGCGCCAATCGCGTCATGGTCGCGATCAGAAGAATGGTCGGGAAGGACGAGAAATCGAGCGGCTTCTGGATCCACAGCGCCACCATCAGGATCAGCACCGAGAAGGCGATCGAGAAGGCCAGTCCCATATCGATCAAGAACGGCGGGATCGGCAGGAAGAGCACGCAGATAATAACGATGATGCCCATGGCAAAACCGATATCACGTACGCTAAGTCCGGCTTTCGGGAGGGGGAGTGCAGGAGGTTGCGCCATTTCGATTCCGTCTCTTCATGAGAGGTGCGGGCATGATGCCCACCAATTCGGAACGAGACTTAAATGGCGAAGCTTGCGCGAAAGTGGCTCAGAAACCTGACTGAATGCGCGAAAACACCAGATTGGTGAAAATCGAAATCTGCGATCCGACGAACGGAGCCGAGATGCCGATGGTGACGAGGACGGCCACGATCTTCGGAACGAAGGTGAGTGTCGCTTCTTGAACCTGCGTCAGCGCCTGGAACAGCGCGATGATCAGACCGACGATCATGGCCGCTGCGACCGCCGGGCCGGCGGAAACAAGAACGGTCCAGATCGCTGCCTGGAATAGGTCAAGTGCATCAGCTTCATTCATTGCAGGCAACCTCATATCGCCTTGCGGTCCGTCCGGTGTGGCCGAACCGCCTTGTCATTTCAACTAGCTCGAAGACGATGTGTCGGTCGTCGTCGGAGCCTTGTCGGCCAGGGTGATTCCCGCCTGAACGAGAATACTACCGCCATCCGTCGTCGTCGCAATGATGCCGTCGGAATAAACCTTCACCGACGCAACCGTGCCCTTCACGCTGCCGTCAGCGCTGGTCATGTACTTGCCGATGTAGCTGCCAGCCTGCGTCAGGCTGGAGCTCGCCAGCAGCGTGTCCAGCTTGCTGTTCGTCTGGATCGTCTGCTCGACCTGCGAGAAGCTCGCCAGCTGCGACATCTGTTCGCTCGCGTCCACCGGATCCGTCGGATCCTGGTTTTTCATCTGCGCGATGAGGAGCTGCAGGAAGTTGTCGTAGTTGAGCGTCGCCTTCTGTTGCGCGCTCGAGGTGCTCGACGACGAAGAACTATTGACGTTTGAGACGCCGTCTACCGCCATGGTGCGATCTCCTTGCGAATCTGCTCGACCATCGTCGGGTGCATTTCTTGGTTGTTGAGAATGCTATCCTCGATCGGATAGAGACCGCGGATCGCCTTCAGGGCGTCGAAGGCGCGGCCGGTCGAAACGAGACCGTCAACGCGCTTCAGTTCGGCGAGGACTTCCTCGTTCTTGAAGCAGGTCAGCAGCATCGTGATCGACTTGCGGAACATCGCGGTCGACTGATCCTTGCCTTCCGGATTGATGAGGATCATCTGCGCGATGAAATAGAGCTGGCGCAGCGGCGTCGTGGCGTCTTCCGGCTGGAGGACGTGGTTTTCGAGAAGGAATGTTACATCATTCAGGAATTCCAGCGCGACCTTGCGATCGACGCGCAGGACCGCACCGTTGATGAAGATCTTTTCCCCGGCTTTTAGCGAGATACGAAGTGTGCTTTTCATTTTAGTCCATCCCTGATGATGGTGGTAACGTCGATAATGCCTTGGTAGTTTGTCGATTGCCGGCGCCTGATCCGATCGCACTCCTTCAAGATCCAGATCGCGATGGAGATGAGGTTGGCCCGCAATTGGATTTCAAGCTGGTTGTCCGGATGCTTGAGATCCTCGATAAAACTTACCCAAACGCGCCGGGTGTAGAACAATGCATCAATGGCTTCCCGGCTGTATTTCTCTTTGTCTCGCGCAATCGACAGCAGCTCTATGGACCGGTCGAGAACTTGACGCTCCCGTTCCTTCGCATCGGCCACCGAGTCCTCCATGATCTCGGAGTAAGAGAACTGATACATTCATGCATCCTTCTTTGTCTTTCGTACCTTTGATCATCAAAGGTAATTCACGAGACTCAACTGCTGGATTTTCGATACGATGGTGTAGGCGGTCTCCAGCTGAGTCTGGAGGGTATTGACCAGCGTCGACGCTTCCGACGTATCCACGCCCTGAAGATCGACGAGCTTGTTCTGAAGAATGCTCGACTGTGCATCGAGAGCGTCATTGGCCTTCTCGACGCGCTCCTGCGAAAGGCCGAGTTGGCTCGCCTGGGTCACGATGCCGGTCGTGGCCTGCGCGGCATAGCCGATCGCCGTGGAGGTGACCTTGCTCAGTGCGTCGGCGCCCAGATTTTGGCTGGCCAGCGCCGACACTGTGATCGAAGCCAGCGCGAAGTAGCGCATGCCGTCCGAGTTGGAATTGGTCGACGACGTGACGACTTCAGAGTTGCTGATGCGGCTCGTCATGTTCTGGTTCGAAGCAGCCGACCAATCGCTCCAGGCCGGCGGCGTGACGTAGGCCGCGGGTGCAACCGGGGTCGGTGCGCCGGGCGGCGGGAATGCAACCGGTGTGGAGGTGCCGTTGAACGTGTCCTGGGAGAACATCGGCTCAACGACGTTCGTGATGAAGGTGCCCATCTCGGCGCCGGTCAAAGAGCTTACCGGCTTGCCCAGGCCGCTCGCGTAGGCTTCGAGGTTCGTCTGAATGGCGGTCGTTGCGGCATTCTGTTGGTTGGTGAGCGGCTGCACATCAGTGTTGATACCCGAGAACAGGTACTCGCCGTTGAGCATCGAATTGCCCGTGTCCATCAGCTGCGAAAGCGCGTCGCCGGCAGATTGCATGGCCACCGCGATGCTGGTCTTGTCCTGGCTTCCCTGAAGCGCGGTCAGCTTGGAGACCAGTGCGTCGCCGGCCGTCTTCATACTGTTGAGGCCGAGCTGCGAAGCTTCGAGACGCGCCGATACGATGGAATTGCTGCCCTTGAGGGCCTTGATGCGGCTGACCTCAGCTGTGAAATTCACGCTCTTGGCTGCACCAGAGCCCAGGGAGGCGCCGATGTCGGCGTAAACGCCCGTCGTCGCCTCGAGAGACGCGGTTACCAATTGCTTCTGCGACTGGCGGATCGTCAATCGCATTGCGTTCTGAATGGCCGAACTAGAAATAAATGAACTTTTCATGGCTTAACTCGCTATGTCTAGCAATGACTTCAACATTTCATCGACAGCGTTTAGGATCTTGGTGGCCGCCTTGTAGGACTGCTCGATGTCGAGGAGCAGGGTCAGTTCTTCGTCGAGATTGACGCCGGTCTCGTTGGAATAAGCTTCCGTCGAACGCGAGAGCGCCGCTGCCGTATTCTCGGACGCAGTCGTCGCATCGCTTCGATACTGCTCGAGCCATCCGATCGAATTGGAGGCGTAGTCCATGATGTTCACGTTGGACGAGATGCCGGCGGTCGACGAGAAGGTCTGGGCCGCGCCCATCGCCGTGTAGAGCGCATCGAGATTGTCGGAGAAACCGCTGCTGCCCGTCGGATTGAGATTCGTGAGGCCGGTGATCGTGCCGTCACGCAATTTCATCGGGTCGCCGCCCTGGTTGGTGATGACGGCGGCATTGACCGCAATCGTACCCGCGATGCCATCGATCACGCCTGTGGTCGTCGGTGTGCCGCCAGTTGCTCCGGTCGCCGTCTTCCAGACGAAAAGACCTGGCTGTGTCGTAGTGGGAGTGCCGCCGGTCTCCGAGAACATCGTCACGAGAGACTTTGCGATCTCATCGAGCTGCGACTGGAACGTCGTTGCGATGTCATCGCGCACTTGTAGCAGTGACTGCAGGCTTCCCTGCGCCGTCGTTGTCGACCCTTTGCCACTGCCGAGCAGCACGCCGTCGATGTAGACGCCGTTGCCCTTTGTCTGGGCGGTGTAAGTGTCCTGCGCGACGAAAGTAACCGTTCGCGGAATGGTGTCGAACACGACGGTTCCGTCCGTCGTATAGAGCGCCATGTCGCCGTTTTGACGGTCGACGGCGTTGACACCGACAATCGAAGAAATCTGCTTCAGCAGCTTGTCGCGTTCGTCCAGCGCATCGGCAGGGTTACCACCGGTTGCCGTTTCGCTCTTGACGGCATCGTTCGCCGTCT
Source organism: Rhizobium sp. 42MFCr.1 (assembly GCF_000377185.1). Taxonomy (NCBI): domain Bacteria; kingdom Pseudomonadati; phylum Pseudomonadota; class Alphaproteobacteria; order Hyphomicrobiales; family Rhizobiaceae; genus Rhizobium; species Rhizobium sp. 42MFCr.1. Next base: position 15,063 of record NZ_KB897826.1, on the reverse strand, counting down.
TGAACTGCGCGAGCAGCGTATTGAGCGTCGAAACCTGCGTTGCAATTTCCTTGTCGGCGCCCAGGCGTACCGCCTGCACGGATTTCGTCGCGTTGTTCAGCGAATTGGCGACGTCCTGCGCAGCCGTGACTGCGCTTTGCGCGGCAATGGTGCTGCTTGGCGATGTGCGGAAAGCCTGCAGCTTTTCGCGGAACGTCGCCAGGTAGTTGGCCGGCGACGTCTCGTAGTCGTTGCCGCCCATGATCGATTTCAGGTCGGTCAGACCACCAAGCAGCGTCTGCTGGCCACTGTCTTGCGCACTCGCCTTCAGCCACTGACGCATTAGCGCGTCTTCTTGCGCGCGGCTGATCTTCACAACCTGCGCTCCATTCAGCGACGTGGTGATCATCGCCTGCCGGCGCACGTAGTCGCTGTTGCTGGAGTTCGAGATATTGTTCGACACCACACTGCTTTGAGTGCCGGTGTTGCTGAATATGCTCTGCGCGGTATTCAGTGCGGAAGTGAGCGACATGGCTTATCCGAACCCTACTTATCTCTTGAGGTTGACGAGGACGTCCATGATGTCGGACCCCGTCTGGAACACCTTGGAATTGGCAGTGTAGCTGCGCTGCGACTCGATCATTTCGGTCAGTTCGCCGGCGAGGTCGACGTTCGAGCTTTCAAGTGCTCCCGCCTGGATCGTGCCGAAACCGTTGGTCTGCGGGAAGCCGGTGACCGTCACGCCGGACTGGCCGTTTGCGCTATAAACGTTGCCGCTCATCAGCGTCATGTTGTCCGGGCTGGCGACGGTCGCTAGCGGAATGCGGTAGAGCGGCTTCGACGTGCCATCCGCATACTTGGCATATACCGTGCCGTCCTTATCGATCGTGACATCCTTGACCGGGCTGGCGGCCTGGCCGTTCGGCGTGCCGCTACCTGCAAAATCAGCGGCGAGCTGCGTGAAACCGCTGAGGTCCATGGCGATCGAACCGGTGGTGACGGGATCGGCGATGGTGAGGGCGCCAGTGCTTACCATCTTGCCGTTGGCATCGAACGTCAAATTTGTCGAGCCAACGAGAGCCGGACCCGGCGTCGAAGTGTACGGAAATGATGAGGTTCCACCTGTTGCCGCATCGTCATGACGGAAGACTGCAACCTCCCACGTGCTCGCAACACCCGGAGCTGCCGGCGGGGGCGTCGTCACGGCCGTCTTGGTGAAGTAGAAATCGTACTGAACCGTGTTGCCGAGCTTGTCGTAACCAACCATCGACATCTGCTTCGTGTCAGCTGTGATCGGCGCCGTGTTGGAAGACGGAAGGTTGCCAGTTGCGACGTTGGCATTGGAGTTCAAGTTGCCGGTAAAGGTACCGGTCGTCGAAGCGATGGCCGTCAAGCCGGACTGGTTGACGTTGATCGGCACGAGTCCCGAGAAACCGTTGACGACGACGGCCGGCGCGCCAGCGTCGTAAGAATAACCCATCAGCTTGAAGCCGGCGGAATTGACCAGGTTGCCTTCGGGGTCTTTGGTGAAATCGCCGGCGCGGGTCAGAACCGGAACGCCGTCCGGGCTCTGAACGATGAAGAAGCCGTCGCCCGAGATCGCCAGGTCGTAGCCTGATGTCGTGTAGGAGATGTCGCCCTGTTCCGAAACCGACTGGCGAACGGATGTCTGGACGCCGCCCGAATTATAGTTACCCGAGGTCGATGGCAGGACCAGCGACGAGAAAGCGGTCGAAACGGACTTGTAGCCCGTCGTGTTTGCGTTCGCGATGTTATCGGCGACGGTGCTGAGGCGGTTTGCCTGGGCGTTCATGCCGGACACGGCCGTCTTCATGCTGCCAAAAATGCTCATCTGAAAACCTCGATTCCCTTAGTAGGCTTGAGAGTATTTGGTGGGCCTTGCGTGAGGCTGTCTGGCGTTGAACCAATGTCGCGAGAATGCAGCGACCAGGTTCAGGCAACGCGGCCCGTTCTGAAAAAATCAGTTCCAGTCAATGCAATAGCCAAGGAAGCGCTTCGAATCGACCGGATCGAAGCCCAGCTTCTTCCGGAGCTTCTTGCGCAGCTTGGAAATATGGCTTTCAACCACGTTTTCTTCGACTTCGTCGTCGAAAATCCCGTAGATCGCGTTGAAGATCTGCGTCTTGGTGACACGACGACCGCGGTTTGCAATCAAGTACTCAAGGATGCGACGCTCGCGACGGGGGAGCGCAAAAACCTCACCGTGAATTTCCGGATCGCGGCCGTCGGAGAACACGCGGATCGCACCGATATCCGTGTGGCTGGAAATCGCTTTCAGTCGGCGCCGAATGGCGGCGGCTCTTGCCAGGATCTCGCGGGGATGCACAGGCTTGCGCACGACGTCATCGACGCCACAATCAAAAAGTGCAAGGGTGTTTTCCAGCGACGGCTGATCGCTGACTGCGATAACCGGCGCCATGGTACGGTCACGGATCGCGCGCGGCAGCTCGAAAGTCTGCTGCCCCTGGCCGATCAGGAACGCCTCGACGGCCGCGACATCAGCGTCCGCCGCCGTCTGAACCCATTCGCCAAATTCACGTGGATCAAACCCTGTGGAAGGAATGCCTTCCCGCCCAAAAAGTGAAGTGTAACCATCTTTCACGAGCTCACGCTCATCAACCACTACGATCATTCGTCCGCCTCCGAATCACTTGTGGTACCTCGATGCTCTATGGGTACGAATCGCGCGATTCCGGGACAAGCTGTAGGAACTTACTGGCAGGAATTAATAGTTGATTAAGAATTGAGGCGCGATTTGATCTAGATGTAGTAGCGGTCCGAAATTATGCACACAAAAATTTCGTGGAAAAGTTAACAAGGTCTAAAATGTGATTTGCCTTGCCATATTGAGACAGATTCTCGCCACAATATGACACATTTCTGTTTTGTTCTGTTTTCTGCTAGTTTTGATTGAATCAATTTTGACAGAAGGTGCTCGCATTGCGAGTCCATTTGCCGTAGCCGGTGGCGACCAGATTGGCGATGACCCGGCAGACATACTGCTTCTGGGCAGGGTCATTGTTGGGGCCGGCGTGATAGCGGGCCACTGCCATCGTCCAGGTTTCGTGTCGGTCGTGGAGATTGCGCAGGAACCTTGCCGCGTATTCCACGTTGCGGCGGGGGTCGAACATCTCCTCCGCGGACCGGAAATTCTCACCATGGTAGTATTGGTTGATCTGCATGCAGCCGATGTCGATGAGCTTCGCGCCCGATCGGCGCGCCACATCGACCTGCCTCAGAGCATCCTGCTCGGAGGGCGGAAAGAAGGCTTTGCCTTCGATGTTCAGCGCGTAAGGGTAGAGGGATCCCTTGCGCCCGGTTTCGGTCAGACCCACGGAATAGAGTATGCCTTCCGGAATACCGTATTTCAGTGCGGCGGCTTGAATCTCCACCTCGCAGGCGCTGTTCGACGCTTCAGCGCTAGAGGTAGACGTCGCCAGTGCGACTACTGCCAGCGGCGCCAGAAGAAGTGCTTTCAACACCGCTTTCGCCCGAGCCATTGAAGCCTCCGCCAGTTCGCTGTCCTGAGTGATTTTGGCGCTCACGCGCCTCCCCGCCTTGGCCTTGCTGGGCAAACGCCTGGCCCTGCTGCTGGCCCTGTGCGGTCGCTTGGTTGCCCGTGTCCGAACGGTCGACTGGCGCCATGCTGATCGTCACGTTGTCGATCGCGAAGCCCTGGCTGCGCAATGCCTCGATGATCTTCCCGTGGTCTTCCTTGAGCTGCCGGTAGGCAGCTGGTGTCTCGACCTTCAAATCGACGTTGAGCGCGTCGCCTTGCAGCCGCATCGTCGCCGTGACGAGACCGAGTTCGATCGGGTTCATCTGGATCTTGAGTGTATTCACCACCTTGCCGGTGCTCGTCCACTCAGCAGCGTTCGACAGCGAAGAACTCGCCTGCATGGCGTGCGCCCATTCCTGATCACCGGAAATGGCGGCCGTCACGGCGGCAGAATTGGTGTTCTGCGCAAGACCGATGTAGCGGCGCGAATCCAGAACAGAGACGCTCTCGATGTTAGCCTTGCCGCCGGACTCGGTGGCATCCGTGTCAACGCCAAGATGCATGTCCATGGACTGACCACGGCCGTCGGCACGGGTCAGCCGGAATGTCGTCGCGTCGATACCGCCTTCGGCCTCAGTGCCGGGTAGCTGGACGTCCGCGGCTGTATCGACGCCGGTCAGACCTGCGTCAACAGACATCTCATCCTTGGCTTTGACGCTGGCAACGGACTTTTCTTTCGGTTCTGTCGATACCTTGCCTTCCGGCTTCGCGGCTGCCATCGCCGCGAACGCTGCAGCCGCAGTTCCGTCCGTCTGGACTTGCTTGAGTAAGCTCAGGACATCAGACAGCGTGCTATCGTCCGGGGCGACCTTCTGGTCGTCGGCACCGTCGGCCTTCGTCTCCTTGGCGCCCTTTCGAACCGTTACAGCGTCATCATCCAGCCTATCCGAAAGATCCCGCAAATCGGCTTCATCAGCGTGCTTGCCCTTAGGCTTACCGTTCTGTTCCGTCGTCTTCGTTTCTTCGTCCGCCGAACCAGACGCTTTCTCTTTCATCTGCGCCTGCGCAGCGAGAGATGTGCTGCCATCGGTGCCGTCGCCTGCCTGCTGGCCGGTCGTGGACTGTTCGGCGGAGTCATGTTTTCCGCCGCTTGCCTTGTTCAGGACATCGGAGAACCCGCCTGCATCCGCATCGCCACCGCTGCCCGTCTGGCGGCCAATGCCAGAGGCAGCCCCTGCTCCGGATGCTCCCCCCAAAACACTGATGTCCATCATCTCAATTACTCTCTTTGTTCAAGAGGCCGTCGATCTCATCCAACTGCGATCGGCTTGACGTCACGAATGCGTTGAATGACGGGTCGGCGTCCTGCTGTCCCCCAACATCGGATGGCGGCCCCCCCGCCGATTCTCCCACAACGGGACCTGGAACTGGGTTTGGTACCTCCCCCTGATCCGCTTCAGCCTGTTCAGAAGTAATTTCTTGGCCATTAGATTTATGGGTCGTCGCTTGCGTCAAGCTTGCCGGTTCAGGCGGACGAAGCACTTGTTCCGCAATAGCTTTTGCCGCGGCTCTGAGGGCCTGGTCGCGCGGCGACAACTCCTGCTCGGGGATGGATTCGATGTTCTTCGTGGCCGCATCGATCTTGTCGGTCGGGATCGCCGCCATGCCGCCGTAGAAATCCGCCAGCGCTCCAAAGGCGTTATCAGAATCGCCTGCAAGCGTCTGGGCGCGCGCCGCGGCCATCCGTGCGAGATCGCCCTTGCCGGCGATCGCCGCCGCGCGGGCGATACGGAGGAAGACCTCGCGCTGCCTGGCCTCGTCCATGAAGGAGAGGATGTTAACAACGTCGTCCGGCTTCACCTCATGATCGTGATTGACCAGCAGGCTGACAAAAAGATCCGCGAACTGGCTGGCATATGGCGAATGCAGGAAACGGCGCACGTAGCGCTGCGAGTAGTCGAGACCCTTATCCACCATCCCTGCTTCGACGCAGATAGACACGGAGCGGCGTAGCGCCGCCTCCTCGACGATCGTACCCGGCGCATAGAGGCGAGCCTGATCATACAGCTTCAGCGCTTCCACTGGACTCTTGGCAATGGTGACGTTGCCGCCCACCAGCGCCAGATAGGGACCGATTTTCTTGTCCTTGTATTCGTTTGCGGTCTCGACAAGGCTCTTTGCAACAAGCAGGCCTTTGCCGCTCAGATATTTCCGCAGGACGTCGCTGACCCGGTTGTCGAAGTGACCGTTCACGTCGCGCGCGACGAGATATTCGAGGGTCTCCGGATTACCACCGCTCATCGCGTAGATTAGCGCCGCATCGACATTACGCTCATCATCGAAAACCGATGGATCGATCGTGCGTAGACGCTGATCGATCGTCCCGAGCATGAAGCGCTGCATCTCGGCAGCCGAGTGATCCCCGAGCACGACGGAATCCTGCACGAACTGCAGCGACCGGAGCATCTTGTAAGGGACAATGTCCTCCTGATCTTCCGCGTGCACGCCGGTAGCAGGGCTCACCGCAAGCCCCAAAAGCAAAAGCAGAAGACGTTGGTGGTGACGGACCATGGATTATCCCTGATCCGCCTGCAGCAATATCTCGATGCGCCGGTTGGCAGCATTGAACGGATCGGCCGGCTCCTTCAGCATGCGATCGGCAAAGCCCGAAACCTGCGAGACGCGTTTTTCGTCGAGTCCGCCCCGAACGACCATGTAGTAGGCCGCCTGGGCACGATCCATGGACAAGCGCCAGTTCTCGTTTTCACCCTTGTATTGACGGCCGTCCGTATGACCGCGGATGGCGACTGCGCCCGGCTTGCTCTTCAGGATCTCACCGATCTTTTCCATTGCGAGCACCATTTCCTTGCGCGGAACGGCCGACCCGATATTGAACATGGAATCGTCGCTCTGATCGGAGATGCTGACCAAGAGGCCGCCTTCCGACGCCGTAACCGTGAGGCCTTCGGCGAGCTTGCCGGCCACGCCGCTGATCTGCTGCGCGATTTCCTTTTGCAGGTCCTCGGCCTTCTTCTGCCCAACGGCTTTTTGCGCCTCGGCTTGCGGCTTGTCCTCTGCTGTCGCTGCGGCTTGTGCGTCCTGACTCTCGCCGGCGTCCGCCGCCTTCGTCAGATCCGCCGGGTTCCCGGATTCGGCCTTCGCAACTTCCGTGGCGTCCGCTGCTTCATCAGCAGGAACATCTTTCGAAGCCGGCTGCCTTTTGTTGGCATGGGTAACTTCGACCTGCTTCGTCCAGAAGTCGGGATCGAACGGGTCACGATAAGCCTGGCCACCGTCGGCTCCGGTTGCAGGACCGGAGTCGCTCGCGCCGCCCTCACCCTTGGCGCTGACGTTTGCCTGCTGGCCGACCTCCTGCGCAATTTCTGCCAGGACCGAATAGGGATTCTCGAAGAAGTCGGCTTCGGAGTAGTTCGTTTGGTCGCCGGATGTCGAGGTCTGGTCGTCGCCGTTTGCCGCCGCCGCGCCCTCGTTCGGCTTGTCCTCCTTTTCCTTCGACTTCTCCTGATTCTGATCGCCATCCGCCTGATCGACAGGCTTCTTCAGGCCTTTTTGCGTGGGCTTCTCGTCGGAGAGCTTGATCGGATTGAAATAGGTCGCGACGGAGGCCTTGGTTTCCTCGTTCGCGGCGTTGACCAGCCACATGACGAGAAAGAACGCCATCATGGCCGTCATGAAGTCGGCGTAGGCGATCTTCCAGGCGCCGCCATGCGCCCCATCGTGATCGCCGCCGCCATGCCGCTTGACGATGATGATCTCGTTCTTGCCGTGATGGTGGTTTTCGCTCTCACTCATTCCAGAACTTTCTTCAAGCTCGTCGCCCAGGCCGACATGCGCGTCACAAGGACGGCGTCGCCAAATTCGACAGTCAGGTCGACATCGCCGGTTTCAAGGTGGCGCAGAAGACCTGCCTTTTCGCCAAGAGTACCCTTCAACACATCGAACAGCCGGGCAGGTCCCTTGACGGTCACGGTGCCGACATCGCCTTCCAATACCGCCTCGCGAAGAATGCCGGCGAGATCGACGGCAGCCTTCTGCGACAGGACATCGGTCATTACGGGGGCCAGCGCCCTTGCGACAGTCGCGCTGACAAGCTCGGCAATCGCGCTCGCCATGGCATCAAGCCGGGAGGCGACCAGCGCCGCAGTCTCAACCTCGTAGCGGTCGCGAAGCTCTTCGACCTCGCGCTGGTGAACAAAGGCGACCGTTTGCGCTTCCAGTTCATACTTCTCCGTCAACACGGCGGTCGCTTCCGCATAGCCCTCGGCGTGAGCATTGTGGCGCTCTGCTTCGAGATCGACGACAGGCTCTGAGGCAAGATCGGCAAAGCCGCCAAAGTCGTTCGCGAAATCGTCCGCATCCACGACGGGAGCGGCGACGGCCGGTTCTCCAAAATCCTTGAGATACCGAGAAAGCAGCGCGCTCACCGAATCCACCCTCTCGCTGCAGAAGACTGCGACATGCCGCGCCCCATCATGAACTGACAACTCATCAGGCACGGTTTCCGCACTGCGCCTTTGTATCGAAACTAGGCAATCAAACTTGCGCGAGGATGAAGGGTGAGGCCCAACAAGCTCACCCGCGCCTCACCTCACTATTGCAGCAGTAGCAGTACTTTGCTGGCGGCTGTGTTCAGGATCGAGATCGTCTGAATGCCCATCTGCTGTTGCGCAAGCAACGCCTTCTGAAGGGTCGCCGTTTCGTCCATGTCGGTGTCAACGAGTGCGCCGACACCTTTGTCGATCAAGTCAGACATGTCCGCGGTGTAGGCAACGCGATCGCCGATACGCGCGCTCATCGTGCCGAGGCCAGCCGCGGTCTCCGTCAGTGTCGACAACAGGGAATCGACCACTGCGATCATATCGTCCACCTGTGCGGACGTCGCATTGCTATCGAGCTTTATTTCCGTTCCGGTCGCCGGCGTCGTCGAGCCGGCGCTAAGCAGATAATAGTTGCGCGCCGTCGCAGTGCCGTCGGAATTCAGGGTGTTCGCATCTACCGTTTTCGTGAGCAGTCCGCGATTGGCGTCCGTCATATCGATCATGACGGTCTGGTCCGCCGGAAAATCGATGGTTTGCATCTGGTATTCACCACTCGCGCCGCGCACGAAACCGCCGATCACGGATCGCGAGGTCGGAAGCGTGGCATCTCGGTTAAGAAGCCAGTTCTCGCCGGCGATGCTGGTCGACTGAACCGTCGTCTGCAGTTGTCCCTTCAACTCGCTGAGGCTGGTATTAAGCTTCGTCTTGTCGACGCCGGCTTCCTTCGCCGTCAGCAGCGTCTTGCGGATCTCGCCCAACTGGTCAATCAGGCTGTCCATCGAGGTATAGGCAGTATCGACCTTCGATGCGCCGACGCCGAGCGCGTCGTGAATGTTCTGCAGCGAATTGCTGTCCGAGCGCATGACGCTTGCAAAGGACCAATAGGTTGCGTCGTCCGCAGCCGTTTCGACGCGGTAACCCGACGAAACCTGCTGCTGAACCGTTGCGGCGTCCTTGTTGATGATGCGCAGCGCCGCGAGGGCGTTCACCTGTGCCGAGCTGGTAATTTTGTATGTCATTTTCTGGCTCTGAATAGGGAAACGGGACAGGCCGGCGAGCGGCAGCGACTGAGCTGGCGTCATGCCCCCGACTGGATCCTCCAGGCCGGTTTGTCGCTAAAACAAATCAACTGTTAAGCGAAGGTAACCAAGGCTCCGGACCGGCGCAAGGGCTACGGCGTCGGTGCCGCAAGCCTCGCGCAACCTTGATTATCGCTTCAAAAACAAAGATAAAGCCGCATCTCGCGACGCGGCTTTCGGTCTCACTTCGTGGCTGGCGGCGTTCTTAGCCCTTGAACAGCGTGAGGACGTTCTGTGCGCTGTTGTTGGCGATCGACAGCGACTGGATCGCCAGTTGCTGCTGCGTCTGCAGCGCGGTCAGCTTGCTCGATTCCTCTTCCATGTCAGCGTCAACGAGGCGTCCGACGCCCGAGTCGATCGAGTCGCTGAGGTTCGAAACGAAGCTTTCCTGAAGATCGATACGGGTGGAGATCGAACCGAGCTGCGAACCCGCCTTCGTCAGCGCGCTGAGGCCGTTTTCCACGGTGGTCAATGCCAGGTTAATATCGCTGTCGCTGAAGCTCGTGATGTCCATGCTGAAGATCGAGCCAACGCTGCCCGAGGAGGTTCCGATGATACCAGTCGCAGTGTCGATTGCTCCGGTTGTCGTCATGCCAAACAGAACGTTGCCGCTGGTCGAGTCATCGAGGAAATATTCTGTCGTCTGGACGGACACCTGTCCATTCGCGTCGCGGACGAACGAGGAGACCACGCTTTTCGTTGTATTGCCTGCAACCCAGTTTTCACCGGAGAAGGAAGCAGATTGCGCAACACTCAGCAACTGTTGCTGCAGCTGCGCGATTTCGTCCTGAACCTTGGTCTTGTCGACGCCCTTTTCCGTTGCGGCTACGATCTTGGCCTTGATCTCGCTGACGATATCGATGGCGCTATCCATGGCGGAATATGCGGTATCGACCTTCGCCGCGCCGAGGCCAAGCGCGTCGGAGACGGCCGACAGCGCCTTGTTGTCCGAGCGCATCGTCGTCGCAATAGACCAATAGGCAGCGTTGTCCTTGGCTTCCGCGACGCGGTAGCCTGACGAAACACGGCTCTGCGTTTCTTCCAGGCTGCCATTGATGCTGCGGAGGGTCTGGAGGGCGGACATTGCCGCGACGTTCGTCAAAATGCTGGTCATGAAATTATTGGTCCTTGGCTGGCAAATATTGAAAAGGACACTCCGGTCCGCCACCGGGAACGGCAATCAGCTTCATGCCCGCTAACCGCTTCTTAAGCTTGGTTAACATACCGTTTCATTGACGGCAGAAAACATGAGTTTGGTTAACGCCGAGTTAACAAACATAAAAAAGCCGCGCTCGGGGGAGCGCGGCTTCGATCGGCGATCTTTCGGTTTGAAGCGCCCGCGAGCGCTCCTGCTATTAGCTGCGGAACAGCGAGAGGATGTTCTGCGAAGAGGAGTTCGCGATCGACAGCGACTGGATCGCCAGCTGCTGCTGGGTCTGCAGGGCGCTGAGCTTGG